>NZ_JBZAYA010000003.1:0-401686 GCF_058244265.1 Arthrobacter sp. SE2
TCGGTAGACCCTCATCTTAAGAGGGCCCACTGTCCGAGATCTCCACGGCAGTTCATTCCCCTGAGCAGCCAGTTCGTGTCCTCGTTGGATCCGCCGTCCGGCGCGGCGAAGAATGCATATCCGGCTACATGGACTTCCTGACTCCAGTTGGTCTCGATGTTAAATGCTCAACGGCCGTTGCCGCCCCGAGGAAATCCGGGTGGTGCAACGACCGCTAGGAGCCAGGCACTGTTCGTTTCGGCCCGTGCGTGACCTCCGGCCTTGGCCGGGACCTAGTCCAGTGGATGGAGCCAGGTCAGGACCGAGCCGTCGCCTTCGATGTGCCCGGCAAGTTCCGCGTTGAAAATCCGGCCGTATTCCGCCCCGATGTGTTCCTCGAATGCCGCTTCATCGCGGTAGACCTCGAACACGAAGTATTCCCGCGGGTTGGTTTCGCGGGTGTAGGGCAGGAACATGACGTTCCCTGGTTCCCGGCGGACGTGGCCGGTGAGCTCTGCCATCATTTCGGCCACCCTCGCTTCGCTGCCTTCCCTGACGGTGAATTCCGCGTACAGTGTTTTGGTCATGTCCGGTCCTTTGCTCGGTGGGTTCGGCTGTCTTGCAGAGTTGGTTGTTAGTTCAGTGGCGGGATCTCGCCGGATCCCCTAGGGATCAGTTCTGACGGGACGATGTAGGTTTTCGGGGCGCCGTCGTCTCCGTCGATTCTGGCGAGGATCCGTTCGGCGGCAAGTTTGCCGATGCGCTCGGGGTGCTGGGCGATCACGGTGATCCCCGGTTCCATCATGTCGGCCAGGGTGAAGTCGTCAAATCCGATCAAGGCAACCCTGTGATGCAACCCGAGGGATCTCAGCGCGCGCATGGCACCGAAGGTGATCAGGTTCTGGCTGGAGAAGATCGCGGTGGGAGGGTTCTCCGAGGTGAGCAACTCGATCGCCGCCCGAAGGGCGGTCTCCTCGTCGTGGAGTCCGTTGCGCACCGGGATGGTTGACGTCGCAATCCCGGCCCTGCCGATTTCCTCCAGGAACCCCGTGCGGCGTTTCGTTGCCGTCTGGATGTCTGTCCGGTCGCCGAGGTAGGCCAGCTTCGTGTGGCCGTGCCGGATGAGGTGCGCGGCCGCCTTTGCGGCACCCACCTCGTTGTCCGTGACCACCGCGTCCGCTTCGATGCCCACCGGCTCGCGGTCGATGAACACCATGGGCAGGGACCGTGAGTGCTCCGGGATGACGTACGCCTGGCTCCTGGCGATCGGGGTCAGGACAAGTCCGTCAACCCGGCGCCCCAGGAAAGCGGAAATCAGCTTCTTCTCCCTTTCCGGGTCGTCATCCAGGCTCGAGGCGAAAACCGCAATCCCGCGCTCGGTCAACGCGTCTTCCAGCGCCCGGTGAATCTCCCCGCTGAAGGGATTGGACACACTGGGAAGCAACAACCCGATGGACTGGGTCTTGCGACCGGACCGTTTCAAGCTGCCCGCGGTCATATCAAGGTGATACTGCAGCTGTTCCGTGGCCCGGAGCACCCTCTGGCGCGTTTCCTCTGAAACACCGGGTTCGTTGTTCACGACTCGCGAGACCGTCTTGATCCCGACCCCTGCGAGATCTGCCACGTTTTTCATCGTCGGAGGCCTCCGACCGGAAACGGATTGGTAACGATTAGACACCGTTGTCAACGAACTGCTCCTCATCATCGATTAACACTTGACTCCACAGTGTGAGCTTGGTTACATGATACATGACATCGTTGTCTGGCGCCGGAAAGGCGCCACAAACACAGGAGTTTCAATGTTGAGTTCCAAAGCCCCGAGGCCGGCCGCGACCCGCCTTCTTGCCGCCGGCGCAGTCCTGACCCTCGGCGCACTTAGCTTGACCGCCTGCGGAGGCAGTTCCTCCAGCTCGTCGTCCAGCGGAGGCGCCGCCGGAAAGATCGGCGTTTCGCTGATCGTGAAGACTACGTCCAACCCCTACTTCGTGGCGATGGAGGACGGCGCGAAGAAAGCAGCCGAAGGCGGCAATATTGACCTGAAGCTCGCCGCGGGCAAGTCCGACGGCGACGAAGACACCCAGATCCAGGCCATCGAGAACGCCATCTCCAGCGGGGACAAGGGCATCCTGATCACGCCGAACGGGCCCGCCGTCGTCGACGCGATCAAGAAGGCCCGCGACGCGGGGCTGTACGTGATTGCCCTGGACACCCCGCCGGACCCGGCAAGTGCAGTGGACATCACCTTCGCCACCGACAACTTCGCGGCCGGCAAGCAGATCGGCCAGTGGACCGCGGCGCAGCTGGACGGCAAGAAGGCCACCATTGCGCTGGTGGACCTGTTCAGCGACAAGGTCGTCTCGGTTGACTACAACCGCGACCAGGGGTTCCTGACCGGTTTGGGCATCGACACCGCCGACAAGACGAAGAACGGTGACGAGGCCAAGACCGGCAAGTACACCGGCGGCAAGGGCGGGGACTACGAGATCGTCGGCAACCAGGCGTCCCAGGGCGCCGAAGACGGCGGCCGCACGGCGATGGAAACCCTGCTCTCGAAGAACCCGAACATCAACGTCGTCTACACGATCAACGAACCTGCCGCGGCAGGCGCCTATGAGGCCCTGAAGGCCGCGGGCAAGGACAAGGGCGTACTAGTCGTCTCCATCGACGGCGGCTGCACCGGCGTGAACAACGTCAAGTCCGGCATCATCGGCGCCACTGCCCAGCAGTACCCGGTGAAGATGGCCCAGCTGGGCGTCCAGGCCATCCAGGACCTGGCCACCTCAGGCAAGAAGCCCACGGTCTCAGCGGGCCTGGACTTCTTCAACACCGGCTCCGCACTCGTCACGGACAAGGCAGTTTCCGGACTGCAGAGCATCGATACCACGGCGGCTTCCCAGATCTGCTGGGGCAAGTAAAGCCTCCCCTCTGCGGGGAGCCGCGCCAAAGGCGTCTCCCCGCAGCATACCCAGCACGACAACAGTTATAGAACATTGAAGTTCAGGAGCTATTCAAGTGACCCAGCAACAGACCGCCGGCCCGCCGAGCGCCGGGCATGCTGATTTGGCCGAGGAATTCCTCGACCGCCAGACCCCTCTCAGTAGAATCCGCAACATTCTCCACCGCTACCCGGCCCTCAGCCCCGCCATTGTCCTGCTGATCGCGGTGGTGGTCTTCGGGATCCTCAATGAGCGCTTCCTGCGGGTGGAGAACCTGTCTCTCATCACGCAGCAGGTCGCGGTGGTGGGCACCCTGGCGATCGCCCAGACCCTGATTATCCTGACCGCCGGCATCGACCTCTCGGTCGGGGCGGTCATGATCCTGTCCTCGATGGTGATCGCCCAGCTCGCCGTCAGCAACGGCATCCCCGGGCCGCTCGCCCTCATTGCAGGTCTCGCCGTCGGTCTGGCGGCCGGGGCACTCAACGGCTTCCTGGTGACCAGATTCCGGCTCCCGCCGTTCATCGTCACCCTCGGAACGCTGAACATTTTCGTCGCCCTGACGCTGCTCTACTCCGGCGGCAGCACGGTCCGCGGATCCGCGATGCCGCCGGTGCTCACCTGGCTGGGAAGCACGTTCCCGATCGGACCCGTGCGCATCTCCACCGGCGTCGTGATGATGATCCTGCTCTACGTCGTCGTCGCCTTCATCCTGGGCAAGACCGCCTGGGGACGCCACGTCTACGCCGTCGGCGATGACAAAGAAGCGGCACGCCTTGCCGGCATTCCTGTGAGCCGCGTGCTGATGAGCGTCTACCTTGCCGCCGGGGCGGTGCTGGCAGTCGGTGCCTGGATCCAGATCGGCCGCACCAACGCTGCCAGCCCGAACGCCGGGGTCGACCTGAACCTGGACTCCATCACCGCCGTCGTGATCGGCGGAACCAGCCTCTTCGGCGGCCGCGGCTCCATCTGGGGTTCCCTGCTTGGCGCATTGATCGTCGGCATCTTCCGCAACGGCCTCTCACTCGCAGGCCTGGACGTCCTCTACCAGACTCTCGCCGTCGGCATCCTGATCATCGTTGCCGTGTCTATCGACCAGTGGATCCGAAAGGTCAAGTCATGACCATGACAGAATTTGCAGCCTCCCACACCAACACCCGCGAACCCATCCTCAAAGCCAGGAACCTCGTCAAGACCTTCGGCCGCGTAGTCGGGCTCGACGGCGTGAGCCTGGACCTGTATCCGGGCGAGGTCCTGGCCGTCATCGGCGACAACGGCGCCGGCAAGTCCACGCTCATCAAGTGCCTGACCGGCGCCGAAATCCCCGACACCGGGGAACTCTACGTATCGGGGCAGCAGGTGCACTTCAAACGCCCGCAGGACGCGCGGGTCCACGGCATCGAAACGGTTTACCAGAACCTGGCCGTCTCACCGGCCCTCGATGTCGCCTCCAACCTGTTCCTCGGCCGTGAAGAACGACTCCCGGGCCCCCTGGGGAGCGTGTTCCGGATGCTCGACACCAAAGGCATGCGCAGGAAGGCAAAGGAAGAGCTGACCCGGCTGGGCATCTCCACCCTTCAGGACGTCACAGTTCCGGTCGAGAACCTTTCCGGCGGCCAGCGCCAGGCCGTCGCCGTGGCCCGCGCGGCGGCTTTCGGGTCCAAGGTCGTCGTCCTGGACGAGCCGACGGCGGCCCTGGGCGTGCGCGAATCAAACCAGGTCCTCCAACTCGTCCGCGACCTGCGCGACCGCGGCCTGCCGGTCATCCTGATCAGCCACAACATGCCGCACGTGTTCGATGTGGCCGACCGGATCCACATCCAGCGCCTGGGCAAGTGCGCGGCCACCATCACCCCGCAATCCCACAGCATGACCGACGCCGTCGCCATCATGACAGGAGCCGCAAAGGCCTGACAGGCCCACCGGCACCTCCCGCTCCACCGGAGCCCCTTCTCCGTCCGCGGACCTGCCAACAGGTCCGCGGACGGATCCATACCGGGCTCCCACCAGTCAACCCGAAGAAAGAACCCCGATGCACAAGCCCCAACCGGACGGCTCCAACCACGAGCTGATAGACGTTGTCGTCATCGGCGAAGCCCTGATCGACATCGTCAACGGCCCCGAAGGATCCATCAGTTATCCGGGCGGGTCCCCGGCCAACGTCGCCTATGGCCTCGGCCGGCTCGGCGTCCGGACCGGGCTGCTCACGGCAATCGGCGACGACGAACACGGCACAGCCATCACCAACCACCTCCACAGCGCAGGGGTCGAGCTTCGTCCCGGATCCACTTCCCTTGAACGGACCGCCACCGCCACCGCCACACTGGCCGCAGACGGCTCAGCCAGCTACGAGTTCGACATCGCCTGGCAGCTGGCACCTGCGGCGCCGGCCATGATCCCGAAAATTCTGCACACGGGCTCGATCGCCACGTTCCTGGCCCCGGGAGCCGGCACCGTCCGCACCCTCCTCGAGCAGTGCCACCAGTCCTGCCTGGTCACCTACGACCCCAATATCCGCCCTGCTCTCCTTGGCAGCCACACCGAGGCAAAGACGATCTTCGAGGACCTGCTCCCGCTCACGGACGTCGTCAAACTCAGCGACGAAGATGCAAACTGGCTCTACCCCGGATGGTCCCCGGACGACGTGGCCGCCCACTTGCTGCATCATGGCGCGCGCCTGGCCGTCATCACCAAGGGCGCCGACGGTGCCCTGCTCGCCACCCCCGGCGCCCGGTTCAGCATCCCATCCGTGAAAACCGAAGTTGCCGACACCATCGGGGCAGGCGACTCCTACATGGCCGCCCTCATCTTCGGACTGCTGACCCGCGGCGAAGAAGCATTCGGACCGGCCGCACTCCAAAACATCGGACAAACAGCGTCAATGGCCGCCGCAATCACGGTCAGCCGGCCCGGAGCCAACCCGCCGACCTCCAACGAGCTTCTTACACGGCTGGCCGAGCCTCAACCGCCCTATGTCACCATCTAGTCCGGGTAGCCGTCCCCGCCAAACCACTCCCGCTGGGCGAACTTAGGAAGAGGCGCAAAGCACCTCTCCCTGCTGGAAGGCTCCAAGACCCCGATCTGAGGCCGCTCCACGGGACGACGAGGCGTACGCAGTCCACCGGCTCGATGTTCCAATATTGAGGCGACCGAGGCCGCTGGTTCGGATGATGGTCAGCAGGCGCAGGGAGCGCTTGTGGCCGCCGGCCAATAGGACGCGAAAAATCATCCGTTCCGCTACAAAGCAGCCGCCCGGACGAGACGGGGCCCCACTGCACGGTCGCGCGCCTCAAGCCATTGAACTACTCGGAAGCGCGGACGAAACGGGGCGGATGCGGTCGGGTGTTCTCCAGCGCGCTGCGGGTGTGCCAGACCGTGATTCCCTCGGCGCCGATGAGTCCGAGAGAATCCCCGACGTTGACGGTAGACCTTCCGGGAGGGTGGGTGACCCCCGATAGTCCCTCCAGAATGACGGTGTCGTGGGTGCCGGTCAGCGTCAGGACGGCAGTTTGGGTGTCGAAGGTGACCGAACCTGCGATGGGAGCGTAGATGCACTGTCGGTCCTTTGCATGCACCTCGACGGCAAGAGCGACGTTGATCGGTTCAAGTTCGCTTCCCGGGTAAGGCGGGCTTCACCGTAGCGGGTCAGTAGGACCTCGGCGTCCGCGCGGTCCCCGTCAATGAATCGCTGTTCCTGACCTGGACCTTCCAGCCAGGAACCTTCGCTGAAGGAGTTGCTGTCTCAGCCCAGATTCACGGCCCGACGTCGTTGCGCCTCCGCGCAACGACGATCGCTACCTTAGGTCGAGCCGACGCAGGCCCGCACCGATGGCCACCGCGGCCACACCCGATCGGGATTCCTGTGCCATTTTGACGAGGATGTTCTCCACGTGTGTTGTGACGGTGCGGATTGAAATGCCGAGTTCGGAGGCAATCTGCTGATTTGAGCGCCCCGCCGTTATTCGATCGATGACCTCGGCTTCCCTCGTGGTCAGTCTGAACGGAAGTTCCATCGGTGTTTCAACGATCAGGGCAACGTCGCGGTGTCCTGCCCATGCCGCGGCCGTGCGGGTGATTTCCAGGGCGACCGTGCCGTCGTCGGAGGCCCAGAGCCCTGAGACGGAGGCTGCGTCGCCTGCGAGAAAGCGGGCGACGAATTCGCGGAAATGCGGCTGAAAAACCGCGCTGCTCATGTCCCGGGAGATGACGAGGCGGGGAGCGTCCTGTCCGTCGAAGAGGGCGGCTTTGCCGGAATGCTCGGGCGCCGGTGGTTCGCTGGCGGATCCCCTGTCCGGGAGTGTCACGGACCATGAGGTGTCCGGTGCGGACGCCGTTCATGATCCCGCCGCGGACAGCCACGCCGGGGCCGACGCCGTGACCGTCGACGCCCGCGTGCACTTACACTTCTAGCACCGTGCCCGAGAGGCCCGTGTGAGGCTGCCTCAACGGCCGGGTGACGCCGGTTCGCAACCGATCGCTACCCCTGCCGCATTGGGCCCGCCACTCGTTCAACCGCTACTCCGCATGTACCGGCAGTCAGGGACGACGATAGGGTTGGTGCATGAGCGCACCGGATACGACACACGACTGGCGGCCCCTGTGGGCGCGGCTCAACGAGGGCGAGGAAACAGTTCCCGCCGGCGTCCTGATGACCGCCCCGCCGGGCGAGGTCAACAGCGCGCCGCCGCTGGAGTCCGAGTTCGGCGTGTTCGAGGCGCCCTTGGAGGATTACGACGTCGTGGAGCTGACGCGCTTCGACCGCCCCTTGGCGCGGGGCCGGGTGGTGTTCGGCGATGGTTTCGCTGTGGTGGGCCCGGTGCGCGCAGTGGACGGCGACGCTGTGGCGCTCGATCACGAGGCCGTGGTTCTGGCCCGCCTGGCGGAGGAAGCGTTCGTCGAAGGCGCGGATGTCGTCTATGCGCCCGTGGACGCCGGGGCGGCGGACCGGTACGAGGCCCTCGGCTGGACGCGGGCGGGCGAACTGGCCCCCTAGGTGCAAGGCCGCTTGCTTAGAGCTCGTTTGGGTTTAGTTTTCGGCATGGCGCGTAGCGGCTGAATTGACGGCCTTGGCGCAAAAATGAGGGTGCCACAATGTGCACGCACCCGGGGCTGTACTGGGCATATTTTCTGTAGTTTCCTGTGTTTTCAGCGGTCGGAAGCCGGTTCGAGTCCCACTTTCGCACGTGTTTTCTGAGGTCAGGGGGCCTTTGGCGACATCCTGAAGGTCAGAGGAAGACGGAGCCGTCCGAAGGGATGACGGATCCGTCTTCCTCTGGGAGTAAAGCGGTCTAGGAATGCCTTCACAGTATTTCCTTTGACCTGAGATCAGCCGGCACGCCAATCCAAACTCACGCAGGAGAGACTCAACTGACCTCAAGTGTCCCTTCACCGGTCACAGCGCTAGTGCCCGGCGAGTCGTGGGTGCCCTGGTTCACGCCGTCCCAGGCCTGAGCATAGGAATCTGACGTGCCAGCGGCGAAAGCTTCCAGTGAGGTCTAGCAGCTGGAAGCGGTTAGGCATCGATCACCAAATCGGTCCGTGCGGTGGAGCAGCAGGGCAGGAACTTGCCTGCCTCGATTTCCCGTGCCCGGATCCCGCCCTGGTGGTTCATCTCGACCTCCCCGGAGAGCTTGACGACCTTGCAGGACCCGCACATGCCCTCTTTGCAGTTCGCGCCGATCCTGACGCCCGCACGCTGGGCCACCCCGAGGATGTGTTCGGCGGGGTCGATGCGCACGTTGATGCCGGTGCGCATGAAGGACAGGGTGAGGCTTCCCGTTCCGACCGTGTCGAAGCTCGAGGCATCGGAGGACCCGGCCTCCGGTCCCACGTCGAGGCTGCCTTCGGGGGCTTCGGGACCGGGCACGTCCGGGTCGACGGTTTCCAGCGGCAGCCCCGTGGCCATTAGGGTTCCCTCGGCGTCGTAGCCAGGCTCGTAGAGCCCGAACGCGGTGGGCTGGCTTTCGTAGTAGTCCTCGGCGGAATGGGCGATTTCCTCGGCGATTTCCTCCGCAATGTCCACTGCAAGCGCGAGTTCGGCCTGGTATTCAAGGATCGTCTGGCGGTCTCCCGAGAAGAACTCCATGTAGATGGAGGTGTCGTCGACGCCGACTTTCTTGAGGAGCTCGGTGGCGGTGTTCAGGTAACCCTCGGGGCCGCAGGCATAGACCTGGCGGCCGTTGGCATCGGGAGCCACCTCCTCGAGCATGGCCGCCGTCAGCCTTCCGGTGAGCCCTTCCCACCCCTCGGGTTTGCTGCGGTCGCCCAGGGAGTAGAAGACCTTGACGCGCGAGTCAACGGAGGCGATGTAGGCGAGCTCCTGGTGGAAGGCAAAGTCTCCGGCCGCCGCTCCGTGGTAGAGCACCACGACATCGGCCTGTCCGGGCAGGGAGTGGATGGTCCGCACCATCGACATGATGGGGGTGATGCCGGCGCCGGCGGCCAGGAACAGGTACCGTGCCCGCCGGTCCGCGTCGGGCAGGTGGAATGCCCCGACCGGTCCGAGCATGTCGAGAACGGTGCCGGGTTTGACGTACTGGTGCACCCACGGCGAGACCTGTCCCGTGGGGTCGCATTTGACTGTGATGTCGAAGGTCCACGGCTTGGTGGGCGAACTGGACAGTGAGTAGCTGCGGTCCACCGCGTCCTGGTCCTCGCCGTTCACGGGAAAGGCGACGTTCACGTACTGGCCCGGACGGAACGCCAGCGGCGCACCATCGCAGCGGCGAAACACGAAGGTCATCATGCCGCCCACCTCGGGAACGGTCTCGACACACTCGGCCAAGAACTCCTGCGGATGCCAGGGGCCCAATGCGCGGGCGGCGCTTGCGGGTCCCTCTGTGCTGCCCATCACCCTGTTCCACGGCATCTCAAGGCCGCGAATGCGCTGTGGTTCCTGGATGGCCGTCTCGGTGAGGAGTTCAATCATGCCAAGTGCTCCTGCACGCGCTGCACGTACCAGTTGATGAACGCCTCCACCTGGTATTCACTCTTCATGTACGGGCCGGGCTCGTAGGCGGGGCTGCTGGCGCCCTTCTGGCATAGCTCCACGAACGCCTTATCCTGCAGATTGGTCTGCTTCCAGGTGTAGGTGAGTTTCTCCAGGTCGTAGTCGACGCCTTCCTCGGCGTCGTCAGCCACCAGCCAGGTGGTGCGTACCAGTGTCTGGTGTTCGTTGATGGGGAAGACGGCGAACGTGATGACGTGGTCCCCGAGGAAATGGAACCAGCTGTTGGGCTGCAGGTGCATCGAGCAGCGGCCAAGGCGGAAGTCCCGCAAGTCGCCGAGCAGCTTCTTGGAGAGCCTGCGCCCATCGGGTGAGAAGGATTCGCCCTCGCCGTCGAGTGAGTCCCGTGAGATGCGGATTCCCGCTATGCGGGTGTCGAGCTCCTCGATGACCTCATAGGGAAGGCCATAGCGGCGGCAACGCTCCTCGAGCGAGGACTGTGCTTCCTTGTTGCGGTCCCACACTTCTTCGAGATGGGCCGGAATCAGGCCCTCCGTCAGGCCCCAGGTGGGAAAGAGGGAGCACGCGAGCTCCGGGTGGCCGTCGCAGTGGTAGCACTCACGGTTGTTCTCCATGACGAGCTTCCAGTTGCCCTCCTCGATGATGTTCTGCTGGTAGGCGATCTTCGTCTTCGACAGATCGTGGGGCGCGAGGTAAGGCTCGAAGATCTTTCCGGTTTCGTCGAAATCCGTCGGCGGTTCGTCCGCAAGGGAGACGAAGATGAGTCCGGCGAACACGCGGCTGTGGGCGCGCTTGAGGCCGAAGCAGCTCTTGTCGAACTTCGTTTCCCCCGGTGCCGAGGCGTGGATTAGATCGCCGTTGGGGGAGTAGGTCCAGGAGTGATAGCCGCATACCAGGTTTCCCGTTGACCCGGCGGGTTCGGTCAGGACGCGGGCTCCGCGGTGGCGGCACACGTTGTGCAGGACGTTCACGCCGCCGTCGTCGTTGCGCAGCACGATCAGGGAGTAGGGCCCATAGTCGACGGTGACGTAGTCGCCCGGCTCCGGCAGTTCGGCGATGCTGGCGGCAAAGATCCAGTGCTGGCCAAAAATGGCTTCCATGTCGATGTTGAAAATCGTCGGATCGGTGTAGAAGGGGGCATTGAGGGAATACCCCACGCGCCGGAACTCGAACAACTCGGTGATTTCCGCCAGCTGCTCGGCAGGCAATGACGAAGCGAGTTTTCTGCGTGAATTGAGGGGCGCGTTCACTGGAGCAGACATGTGTTTCCTCCCGGGAGGGCTGGGTAGGGGGCGATCCATCGAGACCAGGGTTGGTGGGTGCAATCGCCGTTGTCGAACGTTTTATTCATGAGATTAGGACCGATCGATCTGCAACAAAAGCGCAAGATTTAGGAGATAACAGTGCACAATTGATGCATGATCGATCCACGGCTCATAACACTTCGGGTGTTTGCCCAGTGCGGCACCATTGGCGCAACCGCGGAGCTCACAGGTTATTCTCCCTCCGCCGTCTCCGCGCAGTTACGGGAGTTCCAGCGCGTGCTTGGAATGCAGCTGCTGACGAAGGACGGCCGGGGTGTGCGGCTGACCGCCACAGGCCGTTTTCTCGTGGCGGGCTCGGACACCCTCATTGCCGAATGGGAGAGCCTGCGCGCTGCGGCGATGGAGGCCGGCGACCAGATGCCCACCCGTTTTGGCCTCGGCGGATTCTCCACCGCGGCCGCCCAGTTGCTCGCGCCTCTGGCCGCCACCCTGCGCTCAACACACCCGTCGCTGGAGGTGCAGGTACTCGAGGCCAACCCGGCGCGCTGCTTCGACTTATTGGTTGCCGAGCGAATCGACATCGCCGTCATCGTCGCCATGCAGTCCGACACCTATGTTGAGGACGATCAGCGCTTCGAGCAGACCGTTCTGCTCGACGATCCCCTGGACGTGATCATTCCCTCCAATCATCCGTTGGCATCGCGGGAAAAAGTGACGCTCGAAGAGCTGGCGTCGGAACCCTGGATCACCGAGGCTGCGGGATCCACCTACCATTCCCTATTCACAGCGGCGTTCACGGCAGTCGGGGTGACGCCGCGAATTGCCCATGAGGCCGTGGAATGGGAAACCCAGATCGCCTTCGTTGGTGCGGGGCTGGGCGTGGGCCTGCTGCCGCGACTGGCGCCCCTGCATAGTGCCGAAAACGTGGTTCGACTGCGCATTACTGGCAAGGGGAAGCCCTCGCGGCGCATTGTCGCTGCGGTGCGCAGTGGCAGCATTGCATCGCCCCTGATCCAGGAGTCGCTCGGCATCCTGCGGGCCAGCGCCAATCGAATCCTCACCGCCCGACCCGAAGATGACCCCTGAAATCGCCTGGCCGAGATTCGTTGCCGACGGGCAAGCAGGTCCAGATTATGGCGGCACGTCCGCAGCCGCCGGCCTTGTGCGCCGCACCAGTCGATATGAGGTACTAGGACGCTGGCGTCCGAAGGGGCGTCTGGTCCTTCTGAAGGCCATTGTTGCCGGGACGGATCCCGAGTGCCCAGCCTGATGCGGCTTGAGATGTGCTGGGACAGGGGCTTGCATCAGCGTCCATGTGGCTATTGCTATCCTCCGATGGCGCTCATGCTGCGGTCCGGCTGGACGAAGTCGGGTGCGCCGAGGCCGGTGTGGTCCATACCGTGCGCCTTGGGTTTGATCCACATGGCGTCCTGCCAGCGTTGGGCGAGTTCCTCGTCGTCCGCTCCGGAGCGAAGGAGTCCCAACAGGTCGAATTCCTCGCGGGAGAACAAGCAGCTCATGATCTTGCCTTCGGCGGTGATCCGTGTGCGCCGGCAATCGGAACAGAACGGCTCGGTGACGGACGCGATGATGCCGACGGTCCCCAGAAGCGGACCCGTGGCGTCCGCAGATGCCGGGTCCCGGCGTCGTACTTCGAATCGTTCCGCCGGTGCCCCGTCGCGTTCGCGCGGGTCCGGGCTCAGTGCGAAGTCTCGGGAGAGCAGTTCGCGGATCTCGGCTGCGGTGATCATGTCCCGCCGGGTCCAGCCGTGATCGGCGTCCAGCGGCATTTGCTCGATGAAGCGCAGCTCATAGCCGCGGTCCACGGCCCAGGCCAGGAGGTCGGGGGACTCGGCGTCGTTGATTCCGCGCATGAGGACGGCATTGATCTTGACCGGACCCAGCCCTGCAGCCCAAGCGGCATCGACGCCGGCCAAAACCTTGGCCAGGAAGGGTCGCCTGGTCAGCTTCGTGAAAGTTTCTTCGTGCAGGGAGTCGAGGGACACGTTGATGCGGGTGAGCCCGGCGTCCTTGAGCGCCGCCGCTTTCTTGTCCAATCCGACGCCGTTGGTGGTCATGGAGATCGGCAGCTCGGGGTGCGCCTCGCGGAGGGCCGAGATGATGTCCACCAGGTCGGCACGGACCAGGGGCTCGCCTCCTGTGAGGCGCAATTCGCGGACCCCGAGCTGTTCGACGCCGATCCGCACCAGCCGGACGATCTCGGCGGCGGTCATGACGGCCTGCTTGGACAACCATTCAAGGCCCTCGGCAGGCATGCAGTACGTGCAGCGGAGGTTGCATTTGTCGGTCAGGGACAAGCGCATGTCGGTGGCCCGGCGTCCGTAGCGGTCGAACAGGCCCGCCGGAGTTCCTGCAGGGCGCCTCAGCATCGGCGACCCCGCGTGATCGTTTCCGCTCCGCGGCTGGGGCATGTTCAGCTAAACACCCATGTTTCCAGGCCACGATGGAGCATCGATAACGTTGCTTGGCTTCGTTCGGCCCCGCGGATCACTGTAGACGTACGAACCCGGCCGGCTGGCGGCGCCACCTTCGTCTTGGCAGTTGCACTTGGCGTCGATTTGTAGCCGGACCGTGACGGATTCGGAACCTTCGAAGTTGACGATTATCGGATCGGTGCCGGCGCCTGAGATGCGAAGCACGTTTTCCTTCGGCAGGGATTGATTCATTGAGGATTCCTTCTTTGGGGGGTCGTTTGGCGAGCTTTGGAGCATTAGTTCGGTCCTCGAGAACCAACGGCAGTAGGTTCGGTCTCATTTTCGAATGCCAGATCCTCCAGGAAGGGCATTCCATCCAGGTTGATCAGTGGGTTGTTGTCCTGGTTAGCCACCAGCTCACGGGCCTCGTCCTCAGTATCAACGCTCGGCATGGAGCCGGGCAGCGGCCGCCGGGCGGATTCGCGCAGGAAGTAGATGCCGATCGCACCGATGATGGAAGTGCCCATGAGGTAGTAGGCCGGGGCCATGTCATTGTGCGTAGCCTCGATCAGGCCTTGGACGATGAATGGCGTTGTGCCGCCGAAGAGCGCCATGGAGAAGTTGTAGGCAATGCCCATGCTGCTATAGCGGCCCGACGTCGGGAACTGCGCGGGAAGTGCCGAGGCGAGGTTGGCGACATAGAACGTCACGGGGAAGGCGACAAGGGCAAGGCCAGCGAGCGTGGACCAGACATTGCCGACGCCGATCAGCATGAATGCCGGGACCGCGAACACGATGGTGCTTCCGGCACCGATCCAGAGGACGGGGCGACGGCCGATGCGGTCGGACAGTTTCCCGGTCAGCGGGATGCAGGCTGCCATTATCACCATCACGGGGATGGTTAGCAGCGTGCCGTGGATGGGGTCGTAGCCTTTGGATTCGGTCAGGTACGTCGGCATGTAGGACGTCAAGACATAACCTACAGTGTTGGCAGCGGCGGCGAGGATCATGGCGAGGATAATTTGGCGCCAGTAAGCCTTGATGATTGGCAGGGGTCCCTTGGCCACGGCTTTGTCGGCTGCTGCAGCATCTGCAGAATGTGCTTGCTGGGCGTCGAGGGTTGCCTGGAACTGGGGGGATTCCTCGATCTTGTTCCGGAAGTAGACGGCGATCGCACCGAGCGGCCCGGCGATCAGGAAGGGCAGCCTCCAGCCCCATTCCTCCATGGCCGCTTGGCCCAGAGACAGTTGCAGCACGGACACGATCGCAGCCCCCAGCGCGAAGCCGAGATACGAGCCCATGTCCAGGAAGCTCGCGAAGAAGCCGCGCCGCTTGTCGGGGGCATATTCGCAGACGAAGGTAGTGGCGCCTGCGTACTCGCCGCCGGTGGAAAAGCCCTGGACGAGTTTCAGGATCACCAACAGGGCGGCGGCCCACACGCCGATCTGAGCGTATCCGGGAAGGAGTCCGACGGCGAAGGTACTTGCCGCCATCAGCAGGAGCGTCGCCGCCAGCACCTTCTGGCGGCCAATCTTGTCGCCGAGCCAACCGAAGATGACACCGCCCAGCGGGCGGGCGATGAATGTTGCGGCGAAGGTGCCGAGTAGGAATAGGGTTTGGACGGACCTGTCAGCTTCCGGCAGGAAAACGGGGCCCATTGTGGTTATCAGGTAGCCGAACACGCCGACGTCGTACCATTCCATGGTGTTGCCGACGATCGTGCCGCCGAGTGCCTTCTTGAGCATCGGCTGGTTGACGACGTTGACGTCGGACACCTCTAGCCGCCTGTGTCTGAGGAGCTTCGGTTTCTGGGTCATAATGGTTCCTTTTGCTCAATGTTGCAATTGGCTCATATGTGGCCGTCGGCCGGCACCTTGTGACAGGTTCGGTTCGTCGGCGGATAGGCGTAGTGCTTCCCTCGGAGGCCTTGGGCATGAAGCACCTCTCCTTCCTTTAGGAAGGGACTCGCAAATACCTGTAGGCGCCAATTCTTGATCGTTCCGCATGGAACAACAGAATTCGCCATAAGCAACAGAGTGCGTTAGATCACAGTGATTGTCAAGGACATTGCGCAAAAGTGTTGCTTATCGTGATTCTTGTTGCGTATAGACCTTCGGCTGCGGCCTATGCTCCTTGGGAACTACGCATCTACTTGACCCAGGCGGCGACCTTGTCCGAGTTCGCGTCGATCCACTTCTGGGCGGCGGCATCCGGGCTCATGTTGTCCTTGGCGATGTACCCGGCAACCGTGTTCTGGTCCTGGTTCGCCCACGTGAATTTCTTGACGAGCGAATACGCGGGGCTACCGGAGTTGGCGAACTTGGTGGATACGATCTTGTTGAGGTCGTACTTGGGGTAGTCGCAGGCGACCTTGGCCGCGTCGGCGTCGCAGCCGGGCGTGTAGGCCGGGAGGTTGACTTTGACGAGCGGGACCTCCGCCATGAACCACTGGGGCTCGTAGAAGTAGCCGATCAGCGGGGTCTTGTTCTGCTCGGCTTGCCGGAAGGCCTGGATGAGCGCTGGTTCGCTCCCCGCGTACACAACCTTGAAGTTGAGGTGAAGGTTCTTTACGAGGGCTGCGTCATTCGTGACAAAGGAGGGGTCGCCGTCGAGGAGTTGGCCCTGTCCTCCGGACTCGGAGGTCTTGAACAAGTCAGCATACTTGTTGAGGTTCTTGGAGTCCGTGATGTCCGGGTACTGCTTGGCCATCCATGGCGGCGCGTACCAGCCGATCACGCCGGTGTTGCCGGTCGGCCCGGCGTCGACCGCAGTCTTTTGCTGCTTGATGTACTTGTCCGCGAGCTCGGAGTGGCCCCAGTTCTCAAGGACGGTGTCCACCTCGCCGCTGCCGAAGCCCTGCCATGACACCTCTTCCTTGAGGGTCTTGTAATTTACGGTGCAGCCAAGCTTTTCCTTGGCAACGGTCCCTACGACGTAGGCGTCCGCCTCGTAGCCGACCCAAGGGTTTACGGCGACGTTGAATGCGCCGCATGCACTCTTTCCGCTTGGCGGGGTTGCGCTAGGGATATCGCCGGAGCAGGCCGTGAGCGCCAGAACCGCGGTGAGGACAATTGCGGCAGACGCTCTCGTCCTGGTCTTTAGGCCAAGTTCCGTCAGTGATTTTTTCACGGCTCTTTCCTCTATCGGGTGCTGCCGAAGCGGGCAGTGGCGTGTTGGGTGATGCGGTCGAGCATGACTCCGAGCGCGGTGATGGCCATGCCGGCGGCAAGCCCCTTTCCGAAGAGCTGGCTCTGGGAGAATCCGGCGACTACGAGATAGCCGAGTCCTCCGCCGCCGACGAGTCCGCCGACGACGACCATGGACAGGACGTAGAGCAAGCCCTGGTTGGCGGCGAGGACTACTGCCGCGCGGGCCATGGGGAGCTGGACCTTCGCGATCATCTGCCACGACGCTGTTCCGAGCGATTCCGCGGCCTCCACGGCAACCGGCGAGACACCTCGGATCCCGTCGGCAACTAGTTTCGTCGCGATGGGCACGCCGTAGGCGAACGCGGCGACGATCGCCGTGAATCGTGTGGGACCGAAGAGGGCGAGGGCCGGTACGAGGTACACGAAGGACGGGATGGTCTGGAAGGCGTCGAGCACGGGTCGGATAACCGAGTCGGCGGGCTTGCTCCGACCCATCCAGACGCCCAGGCAGACAGCGACGAGGACCACAACGAACGCGGCTACGAGCGTGGTCGCGAGCGTCTTCATGCTCTCATTCCACAGCCCGCTTCCGAGGATCACAGCTTCGCACACGATCGTGACTATGGCGGCCCACCGGCCGGCGAGCACGAACGCGATTCCGAGCAGCGCGAGCGCCATGGCCCACCACGGCGACTGTGCGAGCACCGACTGGAGTGGGTCGACGAGAAGCGCGGTGACGGTGTTCCTGAGCCATTCCGTGAAGCCTGAGAACGTGCCGACCGTCCAGTCAGTGGCGGCAGAGACGGCCTTCGCTAGTGGGGTGCCGAGGTCGGGCGAAGCCGGGAACTTCGAGAGTGCAAGATAGATGTGCGAGAGATAGATGGCCACAGCGGCGACGACAGCGCCTGCGATGATAATGGTCCGACGCATCTGCTGGCCCCCGAATGTGCCCGTCTGACCCACTCCGGACCCTCGCTGCATGCGGGCTTCGATGCCTGAGCGTTCGGAGGCTCTCGTCGTGGTGCGGTCGAGCATGATCGCCATGAGCACGATGGCAAGGCCAGAGACAAACGCCGAGCCGACGTCGAGCGACTGGAGCGCCTGGAGCACCGGAGTGCCCAGGCCCGGGCCGTTGATGAGCGCGGCTATGGTGGCCATCGAGAGCGCCGCCATCGTGCACTGGTTGATGCCGACCACGATAGTGCGCCGGGCCATGGGAAGTTGCACCTTCACGAGGGCCTGCCAGGGCGTGCTGCCCATGGACGTGACGGCCTCGAGGGTGGCCGGTGAGACCCCTCGGATGCCGTGCTCGGTGATGCGCACGAGCGGCGGCAGCGAGTAGATGATGGTCGTGACAATCGCGGCGGCCGGGCCGATGCCGAAGACCAGTGCGAGCGGGGCCAGGTAGGCGAACGACGGCAGGGTCTGCATGAGGTCAAGCAAGGGTGAGACCGCGGCCGAGACTCGGCGGCTTCGGGCCATGACAATGCCTAGCGGGAGGCCCGCGACTGTACAGATGCCGACTGCAAAGAACGTGACGATGAGCGTGTCGATGCTTTGTGCCCAGTAGCCAAGGAACCCGAAGAGCAGCACGCACACGCCGACGAGGAGCATCGAGCGCACGCCGGCGAACGCCAGGGCCAGCCAGGCGAGGAGCGCGACGACGCCGAGCCAGCCGATCTCCGGCACCGGGCGTCCGTCCGAGGCCTGGCTGAAGATGCCTTGGAGAGAGGTGACGAGCCCGTTGACTCCGTCCGTGATCGGCTGGACGATGTGCTGGAACACGAAGGAGTTGGTGCGGGCGCTGTCAAAGGCGTCGCGGACGCTGTTCAGCCAGAGTTGGAAGTCCGTCTTGTCTGCGCCACCCAACTCGAGGGTGTCCAGTCCCCTGAGCGTGGCCCAGAGTATGAGCCAGACGACACCAATGCCCACGAGCGAGACCGGGCGCCAATGGCGTCGGCAGAATCCCAGGACAGCAGGGCCTCCGGACGGGGTGGCAGGGGTTCGTCCTCCAGGTGAGTCGGGACGCGCGCCCCCAGACCGTCGTCGACGGTTGGCCCGCTCTGTGGCGATGCTCACCTGGCGCCGCCTTGGTGGGAAGCCGGGGACGGCTCTTCGGCGACGACGACGCGGAGGATATCCTCGTCGTCGACGATGCCGAGGAACTCCTCGCCGTCGAAAACCCTTACAGGGAGCTCCGAGTGGAGGACCTGCCGGGCGGCTTCGCGCACGACGCGGTCGGCCTGCATCACCGGCCCGTCGAGGGCCTCGCCGTCGCGCGGGGGCCGCACCACATAGCGCAGCGTGAGCACGTGTGATCGGGGGACATCCGAGACGAAGTCGCGCACGTAGTCGTCAGCGGGGTTGGCCACGATGTCGGCCGGGGTTCCGATCTGGACGACCTCTCCGTCGCGCATGATGAGGATGCGGTCACCGAGCTTGAGGGCCTCCTGGAGGTCGTGGGTGATGAAGACCATCGTCTTCCCCACCTCCTCGTGCAGGCGGCGGACCTCGTTCTGCATGTCGCGACGGATGAGCGGGTCAAGGGCGGAAAACGGCTCGTCGAAGAGCAGGACCTGCGGGTCCACGGCGAGTGCCCGGGCAAGGCCCACGCGCTGCTGCATGCCGCCAGAGAGCTGGTCGGGGAACGAATTCTCGTACCCGGTCAGGCCGACGAGGTCGACCATGTCCTGGGCCCGGGCGCGGCGCTGGGACTTGCCCTCCCCGCGGACTTCGAGGCCGTAGGCGACGTTGTCGATCACCCTGCGGTGCGGGAGCAGGCCGAACTGCTGGAATACCATCGCCATGTGGTTCCGGCGCATAGCCCGGAGGCGGGCCTTGCTCGCGCGGATAACGTCCTCGCCGCCGATCGTGACGCTTCCCGCTGTCGGCTCGATCAGTCGGGTGAGCAGGCGTACGAGCGTCGACTTGCCGGAGCCGGAGAGTCCCATGACCACGAAGACCTCCCCCGGGGCCACCTCGAACGAGACGTTTTTGACGGCTGCGACGCATCCGGTCTTGCTTTGGAGCTCCTTGCGCGAGAGGTGCTCGGCCGGGGTGCCGATGATCTCGTCAGACTTTTGGCCGAAGATCTTCCATAGTCCATCGACCTTGAGCGCGGACTCAGTCGCGTTGGAGCTGGGGGTCTCTTCTGTCGCGGTGTGCGTGCTCATGCTGTTCTGCTCTTTCCGCTATCACAACCCCTGTATTGATGATGCATCTGCAGTGCTTGGCTGTCACGCGTGGCTGCTAGTCGTGGCCGTTCACGGTGATACCGGGAGGGAGGTTGGGGGTCTCGTCGGATTGCTGGAGGTAGATCTCCCCGCCAGCCATTTACCGATGACCCCGTGCCCCAGTGCCCGGGGTCATCGGTGCGTGTAGCCCATTTGCACGCTGATCCGGATTCCGGCCTGACGCAGGGCGTCAATAAGTCCGGGGATCTTCTGCGGGTCAAACCGGAACGCGGGTCCGGAGATGCTGACGGCTCCGATGACGGTTCCCAAGTGGTTGTAGACCGGAACCGCAATCGCGTTCAGTCCGATCTCGAGTTCCTCGCGTGTCTCCGCATATCCATCGTGGGCCACATCGATCAGCTGCTTCTCGAGGTCTTCCCGATTGGTGATAGTGCGGGGAGTCCTGGCATAAAACCCCGCTTCCGTCAGGATGCGGTCCCGTTCGTCGGCGGACAGTGCGGCCAACAAAACCTTCCCGCTTGAGGTGGCGTGCAGCGGCGTCAAGCCGCCCACCCAGTCATAGGTGGCCAACGACGACGGTCCCATGGCCTGATCCACGTTAACGGCATAGTTCGAGCGCAGGACAGCGAGGTTCACAGTCTCCTTGAACTCCTCCGCAAGACTCTCCAGCACGGGCCGGGCCTCGCGGACCAAGCTGAGCCGGCCGGGAATCGAACTGGCAAGTCGCAGGATGCCGAAGCCCAGCTGGTACTTTCCCCGGTCGCTGTTCTGGTGGACCATCTCCCGGCTCACCAGCGAGCCGAGCAGTCGAGAGACCGAGGATTTGTGGATGCCGATTTCCTCGGCGATTTCGCTCACGCCCGCGTGTCCGTCACGGGAAAGGATTTCGAGGATCTGGAGGGCACGGTCAACAGACTGCACACCACCGGGCTGCCCGTTTCCGCCTTTTTCGGAGTCAAAGTCAATTGTGGCCATGAGCCATACCTACGTCTTTCTGCGGCGAAACAAGAGGCTGAAACCTCCCTCTTGTTTCTCTAAATCCTAGACCGGAACCACAGGGGCATTGAACAGGTGGCTTCCCGCCGATCCGGCGGTCAGGGTTTGGGTCCAAGGGAGCGGCAGCGCGGGAACCGGGTCCCCTGGCTGGGCGCCGTGAGGAGGCACAGCCAGGACACCATCGGCCCAGGCGAGGCCCCTCATCATTCCCGGGCCAGTGTGATGGGCAGGGGATGCCAGCCCGTTGTCAAAGCGGAAGGGCAAAAGGCGGGTGCGGCCCGGATCAGCGCCAAACGCGGTACCGGACGTTACCCGGCTGAGGTTCGAAAGCGGACAGTGTCCTAATGCCGCGATCAGGGGCGCACCAATGGTAATCAGCGCCATCATGGCGGCCAGCGGGTTTCCAGGCAGTCCGACGACGAAGCGCCCGTCCGGCAGTTCGGCCAGTACCGCGGGATGTCCGGGACGCATGGCGATGCCGTCCAGCAGCAGCCTCCCGCCTAGCGCGGATATGGCGTTGCGGAAGTGGTCCGTTCCGGAGCGGCCGGTCCCGCCTGTGGTGATGACGACGTCGGGCCGCTCCGCCGGGCGGGTGCCCGTATCGCTGAGGGCGGCGAGCCACTCCTGATATGAGTCCCCGATTCTTCGCTGTCCCACCGGGGCGCCTCCCAGCATTGCAAGCACCGTGCCCAGCTGCAGGCCGAATGCATCCCTGACCTGTCCCGGCGCGGGCAGCCCGGAGGTGACCACTTCCGAGCCCGTCAAAAGGATCGCGACTCGTGGCTTGCCAAAGACGTGTAGCTCGTCGTGGCCGGCGATCGCGGCAAGGGCGATATGGGCGGGATTGAGCACGGTGCCTGCGGGGATGGGCACTTCGCCTGCACAGGCTTCCTCGCCTGCATGGCGGATATGCTGGCCGCTTCGCGGTTCGCCGGGCCTTGCTTCGGGGCCGAGGGTCAGCGTGGGCACACCCGCTATGTCATCGCTTGTCCGGCCACTTTCGCGGCGTAATACGGCGTCGGTACCGACAGGCACCAGTCCGCCGGTGGCTATGGGGCTGGCATGGTGCGGTGCCAGCGGTTGACCCGGTTTCACCAAGGTCCAGGGTCCGCTGTCGCTGACGGCCCAGCCGTCCATGGCCGAGGATGCGTAGTGCGGTAGGTCTTGACTCGTTGTGACGGCTTGGGCAACCGTGCGTCCGATGGTTCCCGCCAGGGGCACAGGCAGCGCCGGGATGGGGGCGGCACAATCGAATGCCACTTGGCGGGCCTCAGACCAGCTCGTCGCGGACTTTCGAGCGGCCAGTGGACCCGAAGGCCGACGCCGTTGACCGCCGCGATCGGTTAAATCCTGAGCATGCAAGCCTTGCCCCTTATCTGAAGGCTTTCCGAATGAGATGCTGCTCCCGGGGAACGGCGATAAGGCACATTCTTGGGCCCTATCGCCGCCCCTCCCCGGAGCGAGCGAGCCAGATTAGGTCCGGCTCTTAGTCGTGGCGGCTAGGCCTTGACGTAACCGTTCGGGTTCAGCACGTACTTCGTGGCGGCTCCCGCATCGAACTCGGCATACCCGCGGGCAGCGTCCTCCAACGCGATGGCCCTGGCGTTGACGGCTTTCGCGATCTGGACCTTGTCATGCAGGATCGCCATCATCAGTTGCCGGTTGTACTTCATCACGGGGCACTGGCCGGTGGTGAAGGACAGTGATTTGGCCCATCCGGTGCCCAAGGACAGTGAAAGGGAACCGTGCTGGGCTGCCTCGTCGATTCCGCCCGGGTCGCCGGTGACGTACAGGCCGGGGATGCCCAAGGCGCCGCCGGCCGCGGTGATGTCCATGAGGGAATTCAGCACGGTGGCCGGCGCTTCGTGCGAGGCGTCCTTGCCGTGTCCGCGGGCTTCGAATCCGACGGCGTCCACGCCGCAGTCCACTTCGGGCACGCCGAGGATCTGCTCGATTTGGTCCTTGGGATCACCCTTGGAGACATTGACGGTTTCGCAACCGAATGACCTGGCCTGGACGAGGCGGTTTTCGTTGATGTCACCGACAATGACGACGGCTGCGCCGAGCAGTTGCGCGCCGGCGGCCGCCGCCAGGCCGACCGGACCCGCGCCAGCAATATAGACGGTAGAGCCGACACCGACCCCGGCCGTGACTGCTCCGTGGAAGCCGGTGGGGAAAATGTCCGAGAGCATGGTCAAGTCCATGATCTTCTCCAAGGCCTGGTCCCGGTCCGGGAACTTCAGCAAGTTCCAGTCCGCATACGGCACCAGGACATATTCGGCCTGCCCTCCGACCCATCCGCCCATGTCGACGTAGCCGAAGGCGCTGCCTGGCCGGTCCGGGTTGACGTTCAGGCAGATGCCGGTCTTGCGTTCCTTACAGTTCCGGCAGCGGCCACAGGAGATGTTGAAGGGCACCGATACGATGTCGCCGACCTTGATGAATTCCACATCCGGGCCAACTTCCACCACTTCGCCGGTGATCTCATGACCGAGGACCAGGTCGCGCGGTGCGGTGGTGCGGCCGCGCACCATGTGCTGGTCGGAGCCGCAGATGTTTGTGGTCACGGTGCGCAGGATGGCTCCGTGGGGCACCTTCCGGCCGACATTGGCGGGGTTGACGCCGGGGCCGTCCTTGAGCTCAAGAGTCGGGTAGTCGGTGTCAATGATCTCGACTACGCCAGGTTCCTTGTATGCGACTGCTCTGTTTCCTGACATGGACACTCCTAAGGGCCATTTCATGGTGTTTTGATTCAGTGGTTGGACCTTCGCTGAAACAGTTGCCAACGGTTGCCCGTTGCCCGTAAGCGGTGCTCCGGCGCTTACCTCCCCAGGCATTCAGGCCACCGAAGCACCGCTTACGGGCAACGCGACTTCTCACGCCCGGTTCAGGGGATGAGAGAGACAACCACACTGATATGTCGATCTTAGATTAAAGATATATCAGAAATATGTTACGTCAGCCGAACGCGTCATGTCCAGAGGTTTTTCAGCGGCCGAGTATCAGGCTGAGTGCTTCTGCGCGGGCGGCCGGCAGTCGGAGCTCGCCCCGCACCGCGGAGGTGATGGTCTTTGCCCCTGGTTTTCTGACCCCGCGCATGGACATGCACAGATGTTCACACTCGACGACGACGATCGCACCTAGGGGTCGAAGCGAAGTGACCAGGGCATCAACGACCTGCGTCGTGAGCCGCTCCTGAACTTGGGCCCTTCGAGCGAAGATGTCCACCAGCCGGGCGAGTTTGCTCAGGCCCGTGACGAATCCATCCGGGGAGGGGATGTATCCGACGTGGGCTGCGCCGTGGAACGGGACCAGATGATGCTCGCAGGTCGAATAGAAGGGTATGTCCTTGACGATGACGAGTTCTTCATGGCCGAGGTCAAACGTCTTGTCCAGCACGGAGAGGGGTCTTCGTGGAGGCCGCCGTACATTTCTGCGGCAGCGCGGGCGACGCGTGCGGGGGTCTCAACCAGGCCGGGCCTGTCCGGGTCTTCGCCAACGGCAAGGAGGAATTCCCGGACGGCCCGTTCCACCCGCGGACGGTCAACCCCTGGGGAGGACACCGCAACCGCGGTCCGGCTATCACTCATGGCTGCCTGCGCCTGCCGGCTCGAGGCGGACAATGACTGACTTTGACGTCGGGGTTCCGCTGACGTCGGCCACCGAGTCGAGCGGCACGAGGACGTTGGTCTCCGGGTAGTAGGAGGCGGCGCAGCCCTTTGGCGTCGAATAGGAAACGATGCGGAAATTCTCGGCCCGTCGCTCGGTGCCCCGGAATTCGGATACCAGGTGAACCATGTCGCCGTTCTCGAAACCCAATTCGGCCACATCGGATTCGTTCACGAGGACCACTCGGCGACCGCCGTGAATGCCACGGTAGCGGTCGTCCTTGCCGTAGATGGTGGTGTTGTACTGGTCGTGGGAGCGCAGCGTCTGGAGGATGAGGCGGCCCTCCGGGACGCGGAGGTACTCCAAGTCGTTCGCCGTAAAGTGGGCCTTGCCGGAAGCGGTGTCGAATTCCCTGGCATCCCGGGGCCGGTGGGGGAGAACGAAGCCTCCCGGGTTCTGGATCTTCTCCTCAAAATTTTCGAAGCCGTCGAGTACCGCTTCGATGTGTTTCCTGATCAGGGAATAGTCGTCCCTGAGTGCGAGCCAGGCGGCCTTGGGTGTGTTGGGCAGGAGGTGGCCGTCGCGGTCCGTGAAGAGCCGGTGGGCCAGGTTGCAGACGATCGCCACTTCGGACATCAAGTGCTCGCTTGCAGGCTTGAGCCGTCCACGGGACGCATGGACGGCACTCATGGAATCCTCCACGGTTACCCTTTGGTCACCTGTACGCTGCGTGTCCTTCTCGGTGCGTCCGAGCGTGGGAAGGATCAGGGCTCGCCGCCCCGTTGCCAGGTGGGAATGGTTCAATTTTGTGGAGATCTGGACCGTAAGGCGAGTGTTGGCCAGGGATTGCTCCGTGGTTTCAGAGTCCGGGGCCGCCCGCACAAAGTTGCCGCCCATCCCGACGAAAACCCCGACCTTGCCGTCCCGCATCGCCCGGATGGCCGCGACGGTATCGTAGCCATGGGCCCTGGGGGATTGGAACTGGAACTCCTGGTCCAGCCTGTCGTGGAACTTCTCCGGCATTTGCTCGAAAATGCCCATGGTGCGGTCGCCTTGGACATTGGAGTGTCCGCGGACGGGGCAGACTCCGGCCCCGGGCTTGCCGATGTTGCCCTGAAGAAGGAGGACATTGACGACGTCGCGGAGCGTGGGCACGGAATGCTTGTGCTGTGTTAGGCCCATGGCCCAGCAGACAATGGTTGCTTTCGAAGCCAGGAGACGCTCACCGGTAGCCTTGATCTGGTCCATCGTTAGCCCGGTCGCTTCGAGGATGTCCTCCCACGCCACATCTTCCAGTTGCTTCACGTAGGCATCGAGGCCGACGGTGTGTTTGTTGATGAAGTCATGGTCGAGCACGGTGGGCAGGCCTGGGCTGGTCCTTCCCGCATCTTCGGCCTCCAGAAGGTATTTACCCAGTCCCTGGAAGAGCGCCTGATCGCCCCCGGCCCTGATCTGCAGGAAGTCGTCGGTCAGTTCGGTGCCAACCACCATGCCAACGACGTTCTGCGGGTTTTCGAATCTGAGCAGCCCGGCTTCGGGCAGCGGATTCACGGACACGATGAGAGCACCGTTCTTCTTGGCCTTCTCCAGTGAGCTGAGCATGCGCGGGTGGTTCGTGCCTGGGTTTTGGCCCGCGACGAAGATCAGCGACGCTGTTTCGACGTCTTTGAGGCTCACGGAGCCCTTACCGATGCCGATGGTTTCGACGAGGGCCGAACCGGAGGACTCGTGGCACATGTTGGAACAGTCCGGAAGATTATTGGTCCCCACGCCGCGCACGAGGAGCTGGTAGGCGAAGGCCGCCTCGTTTGACGTCCGGCCGGACGTGTAAAACACCGCCTGGTCCGGGTTGTCCATGTCCCTGATCTCCTGTGCGATCAGCTCCAAGGCATCATCCCAATCGACGGGCCTGTAGTGCGTTGCGCCGTCGTCCAGGAGCATCGGATGCGTCAGCCGCCCCTGCTGTCCCAGCCAGTAGTCGTCCCTCGTCTTCAGCTCAGCGATGGAATGCGATGCGAAAAACTCCGGCGTAACGCGGCGGCGTGTGGCTTCTTCCGCGACGGCCTTGGCGCCGTTCTCGCAGAACTCGGCCGTATGGCGTTTGTCGTGTTCCGGCCAGGCGCAGCCCATGCAGTCGAACCCGTCTACCTCGTTGACCGCCAGCAAAGTTTGGACGCTGCGCAAGGGGCCCATCTGCTCGAGGGAGATTTTCAGCGCGTTGGTGACGGCGGGGAGGCCCACGGCTTTCGACTTGGGTTTGGTGACAGTCAGCTTTGACTCGTCGATATTTTCACGCGGGGCTTTTGAGGCCATGGGCTTTTCCTTCAGATCTTGGCCGGATAGAGAGGTCTGGCGGTGAGGAGAAGGAAGTTCGTGACATTCCTATCCCTGGCATATTGATATATCAGTTGTAGGGATAATATGTTCACGGGGCCTGTGAGTCAAGGCGCCGTCACCGAACGGGAAGGATCAGACGTGGAGAGCAGCGGCAAGTTATCGATCATGGGGGAGTCGGAGCTGCCTGCGAGGCAGGATGACGAGTCCTATGCCGAGTATGCGTACCGGGTGCTGTGTGATGAGCTCATCGTTCTTGATATCAAGCCTGGCGAGCCCTTGAATGATGATCAGATCTCCCGTCGGCTTGGTGTCGGAAGAACGCCTATCCGGGAAGCCATGAAGAGACTGGAGAGCGACCACCTGGTGGTGGCCTATCCGCGCAGGGGAACGTTTGCCGCGGGCGTGGATATTACAGACCTTGCCGAAATCTCCGAGATTCGTCAGCTTTTGGAGCCCGCGGCATCGGCACGTGCCGCCCGAATGGCTTCGGACCGGACGCGGCAGGAGCTAAGGGAGCTTGCACGGGAAGTTCGGCAGCTTTTGGCTGGCGACCTGGGACAGCGGGACCTCATGCGCCTGGACATGAGAGTACACCGAAGCATCTACCGGGCGACCGGCAGCCGGCACCTGGAGGATGTCCTGGTACGTTGCGATAATCTGGCGACCCGTATCTGGAGTCTTGTGCTGGAGAAGCTCCCGCCGGTTTCCGAGCACATTGCCCAGCACGTGGAGCTGCTTGAACGCATTGCGGACGGCGAGGCCGAAGCGGCAGCAGGGCTGACCGCCAGGCACGTGACCGACTTCGAGAACCTGATCCGGGCGGTCCTTTAGCAAAATTGAACGTCCCGCATGCCCGGCACCGTCGCCCTCGGAGCCGGGCATGGTTTTGCCCTTATGTCAGCCGACAGGTCCAGGGATCAAAGAGCGAGACTGTTCCCGGGCGGCCTCGGCGGTGTGCAGGAGCAGCAGGGATGTAGTGACCGTCCCGACGCCACCGGGAACGGGCGTCAGTGCTGCCGCGACGCCAAGCACGCTGGCTTCGTCCACGTCCCCCACGAGGGACCCGTCGGGAAGGACGTTCGTGCCGACGTCGATCACTACCGACCGGGAGGAAACATGGGCGCCGGTTAGCAGGCCTGTCCGCCCGGCCGCGACGACCACGACGTCGGCTGGCTTGGTGTATTTCTCGAGCGGACCCGACTTTGAATGGCAGACGGTGATGGCGGCGTCGCGTCCCAGCAGGAGCAGTGAAAGCGGTTTGCCCACGACGGCGGAACGGCCGACGACGACGACGTTCCGGCCCGCCACCGAGACGTCGTGGTGGTCGAGGATCTCGACGACGGCCCGCGCGGTAGCAGGCGCGAAGGCGGGTTGCCCCACGGCCAGGCGGCCGAGGCTGAGCGGGTTCGCGCCGTCGATGTCCTTCTCCGGTGCGATGTGGCTGACCAGGGTATCGGTCCTGACCCCGGAGGGGAGGGGCGTCTGCAGGATGATTCCGTTGACGGAGGGTTCCGCGCTGAGGTCTTTCAGGACACTGGCCAGGACCTGCTCCGTAGCGTCATGGCCGAGATCGAGGACCCGGCAGCCGATTCCCGCGCGTTCGGCCGCACGTTCAATGGAGCGGACGTACCAATGCGTGGACTCGTCCTCGGTTGCCACGACCACCGCGAGGACCGGGCGCACTCCTTCGTTTTCGAGGTTCCGTGCCTCATCCCGG
This sequence comes from Arthrobacter sp. SE2, assembly GCF_058244265.1. Taxonomy (NCBI): domain Bacteria; kingdom Bacillati; phylum Actinomycetota; class Actinomycetes; order Micrococcales; family Micrococcaceae; genus Arthrobacter; species Arthrobacter sp. SE2. The sequence goes on from NZ_JBZAYA010000003.1 coordinate 28,585, forward strand.
GCTCTCTTTTGGATGAGTGCGGCCAGCGGCTTTCCGGAAAGCAGGGTGGCGCTCAACCGAGGATCCTTTCGCGCACGCGCTTCGCGAGCGAGTCCGCCGCCAGGACAACCTTTTCTTCGATCCCGTCGGTCTGCGCGGCAAGCCGCGCACGGGTATCGCCGTCATTGATGGCCACAATGTTGATGTCGATGTTGACCCGCGCCGTGGTGGCGGCCGCGCGGGCGGCGTCCGCGGCGGCTGCGACGTCGCTGATCACGTTGGAGTTCGCGGCGTCGAACAGTTCCGTGGCCAGATCGACGACGGCTCCTGAGACCTTGATCAGCTGTGCCGGGGTCTGTGCAGCGTGAATGAGGGCATCCTGGATGGCCGCCGACCGCGCTCCGTTGAGGGCCTCGGTCCCGGTGGGGAGCTTGTAGGAGTCGATGACTCCCTGGAATGCGTGTTCGTCGGCATCCGCAAGTCGCAGGGCTTCGTCCACAAGTTCGTCGGCGGCCGCGATGATCCTTGAGACCAGTGCGGCGTGTTGCTCGTATTTGGCGCCCGTGGTGTACCTGGCGACCATCGCAACGAGAGCGGCACCTTGGGCGGCGTGAAGCGCAGCGGCTGCGCCCCCGCCGGGGGTGGGCTCACGTGAAGCAAGCCTGGTGAGGTAATTGTTGATTGTTTCTGAACTGATCATGGGTCTTCCTGGGCTGTGTCTTCCGAGGCTGGGCTTGGAGAGCTGGGGCGGTAGAAGAGTCGAGGGGAAAGACAGCGGCCCGGACTCTGGTTGCGAGGATGAGTCCGGGCCGCATGCCTTTGGATGGCCCGCGGTGCTAGCCGCGGAGCCTGGTCATCGTCGGGTCGTACAGCGGATCGGCCGTGACCGTGGCCTGGATGCGCCGTCCGAAGTACTCGATCTCGACGGAGTCACCGAGGGAGACGGCCGCCGGGAGGTACGCATAGGCGATCGGTTTGGCAACGGTGTAGCCGTAGGCGGCGCTGGTCACGTAGCCGACTGCCTGGTCCTTGTAGAAGACCGGTTCCTTGCCCAGGACGATGCTGCGTCCGTCGTCGACGGTCAGGCAGCGCAAGCGGCGGGCGGAGTTTTCCTCGGTGCGGCCTTCCAAAGCGGCTTTTCCGACGAAGTTGTCCTTGGCCATCTTCACGGCGAATCCGAGGCCTGCTTCGAGGGGGTCGTGCTCCGTGGTCATGTCGGTGCCCCAGGAGCGGTAGCCCTTTTCAAGCCGGAGCGAGCTGAAAGCGGCCCGGCCGGCCGCGATGACACCGAAGGGCTGCCCCGCCTTCCACAGCGCGTCCCAGAGGCGCTGGCCGTTGTCCGCGCTGGTGTAAAGCTCCCAGCCGAGCTCCCCGACGTAGGACAGGCGCATGGCGGTGACGTTGACTCCGCCGATGACGACATTCTTGGCCCGGAAGTAGCGCAGGCCGTCGTTGGAGAAATCGTCGCTGCTGACCGTGCTGATGAGGTCCCGGGCGAGGGGGCCCCAGAGACCGATGCAGCAGGTGCCGCCCGTCGTGTCACGCACCTGGACCCAGTCGCTCGCGGAGCCGCTTTCGGTCTGGTGGCGCGCGGCCCGGTCAAAGTAGGCGGTGTCGATGTTTCCGTTGGCCCCGAGCTGGAACCTGTCTTCGCTGAGGCGGGCCACCGTGATGTCGCTTCGAATGCCGCCGGCGTGGTCCAGCAGGAGCGTGTAGGTCACTGCGCCTGGCTTCTTATCCAGGTCCGCGGTGGTCAGCTCCTGGAGCAGTTTCAGTGCTCCGGGGCCGGAAACCTCGAGGCGCTTGAGCGGAGTCATGTCGTACATTGCCACCGCGGTGCGCGTCTTCCATGCTTCGGCTGCGGCGATGGGCGAGCTGAACATCCCGGACCAGGCATCACGGGCCGGGGGCTGCCATTCAGCTGGCATTTCCTTCAGCAGTTCGGCGTTGGCTTCGAACCAGTAGGGGCGCTCCCAGCCGCCGGCCTCCAGGAAGTACCCTCCCAGCTGCTTGTGGCGGGCATGGAAAGGGCTGACGCGGAGGTTGCGGGGGGAGAGCTTGGGCTGGAGCGGGTGCAGGACGTCGTAGATTTCCACGAAATTCTGCTGGGACGTTTCGCTGACGTATTCGGGGGTGAGCTGGACCTCCTCGAAGCGGTGGATGTCGCATTCGCCCAGGTCGATCCGGGACTTGCCCGTGGTCAGCAGTTCCGCGACAGCGCGGGCAACGCCGGCCGAGTGGGTGACCCACACGGCTTCCGCGACGAAGAAGCCATCGAGCTCCTTGGATTCGCCCACCAGAGGGCCGCCGTCGGGGGTGAAGGAGAAGATGCCGTTGAAGCCGTCTTCGATGTCGCTTTCCGCCAGGGCCGGAAGCAATTGCTTGGTCGCCTCCCAGGCCGGGAGGAAGTCCTTAAGGGTGAAGTCCAGGCGGGAAGGCATGTTGTGTTCACTGATGCTGTCCGGTGCGTAACTGCCGAGTTCCTCGACGTCCACCGGCATGGGGCGGTGGGCGTAGGAGCCGATGCCGTAGCGGTCGCCGTGCTCGCGGTAGTAGAGGTCCTGGTCCTGGTGGCGCAGGATCGGCAGGGAAGCGCCGTTGGGTAGTTCGTTGCGGCCCTCCTGTGCCGGCACCGGAGTTGTCTTGACGTATTGGTGCGCCAAGGGCAGGAGGGGAACGGACATGCCGATCATTTCGCCGATCTTGGCCCCCCAGAAGCCGGCGCAAGAGACCACGATGTCCGCACGGATGACGCCCTCGGAGGTGCGGACTCCGGTGACGCGGCGGCCGGACTGCTCGATCCCGGTCACGGTCGTGGAGCCACGGTACTCCACCCCGGCTGCCTCTGTGCGCTTGATGAGCAATTGGACTGCGCGGGCGGCGAGGGCCAGCCCGTCGCTGGGGACGTGGAGACCTCCCAGGATGTCTTCCTCATTGATGAGCGGGTAGAGTTCCTTGCACTCTTCGCGGGAAAGGATCTTGCCTTCGATTCCCCAGGATGCAGCGTAGCCGAGCTTGCGTTTGAGGTCGGCGAGGCGGGTCTCGGTGGTGGCGACTTCCAGGCCGCCCACCTGGTTGAAGCAGCTGACGCCGTCCTCGGTCAGCGACAGGAGCTTTTCGACCGTGTATTTGGCGAATGTTGCCATGGTCTTGGAGGCGTTGGTCTGGAAGACCAGCCCCGGGGCGTGGGACGTGGAGCCCCCGGGCATGTTCAACGGTCCCTGGTCCAGGACGGTGATGCTGTTGCAGCCGCGGGCGACCAGTTCATCTGCCAGGTTGGTGCCGACGATCCCAGCTCCGATGATGACTATGCGTGGCGTCGATGCCATGTGGTTTCTCCTGCTATTTCTCGTGTGTGGGCTACTGCTGCTGCTTGTTGTTGGGCGTCGGCTAGCGGAAGACTACGGTGCTGGTTTGGTTCAACAGCACGCGGTGCTCGCAATGCCAGCGCACGGCGCGGGACAGCGCGAGTGCTTCGGCGTCCTGCCCGACCGTGGAAAGTGCAGTCGGCCCGTAGCTGTGGTCTACGCGGATGACTTCCTGTTCGATGATCGGGCCCTCATCAAGATCCGCGGTCACATAGTGTGCCGTGGCACCCACCAGCTTGACGCCGCGGTCGTAGGCCTGGTGGTAAGGACGGGCACCTTTGAAGCCGGGCAGGAATGAGTGGTGGATGTTGATCGCTCGGCCCTCCAGGGTGCGGCTCAGTTCGTCGGACAGAACCTGCATATATCGGGCGAGTACCACCAAATCGATGTTGTACTCGTCAACCAGTTCGAGCAGGCGCGGCTCCGCGTCCGCCTTGGTGTCCGGGGTCACCGGAATGTGTATGAAGGGTAGCCCCGCAGCCTCGGCCATGGCCCGGTGGGTTTCGTGATTGGAAACTACCAGAACCAGGTCCCCGCCCAGGCTGCCCCCGCGCCAGCGGAAAATCAAGTCGTTCAGGCAGTGCCCGAACTTGGACACCATGACCAGGACGCGCTGCTTGGTCTGGTCATGGAAGCTGAACTTCATGTCGAAACGCTCAGCGATCGCCTGGAACTCTTCTTCGAGCGCTTCCGGTGAGTACTCCGGGGATCCGGAAAACGCTGTGCGCAAGTGCAGTGTCTGACGGAGTCCGTCGTCGAACTGCTGGTGCTCTTCAATGTTGAAACCACGTTCGAACAGGAAGGTGGTGACCGCCTGTACGATGCCGGCGCGTTCAATACACGACAGGGTGAGCACGAACTTCCGGGAACGGTCGTCTTCAGAGGCACTCGCCTGCGGAAGTGTGCTTTGTGTTGGAGTCGTCTCCACGAGCGTCATGTCTCCTCCTCAAGATATATTTTCAAGTCAGTTACTGATATATCAGACTGGGAACTAGCGTATACTGGAGTTCGAGTGAGGTCAATAGTCCGCCTGGTTGGACGCGAAAGGTCGATACCGTGGTATTTGAAGCGCTGGAAGTGGTGGATGCCGGCGGTCCGAGGTCCCTGGCTGAAGTGGCCTACGAGCGGATACGCGACAGGCTCCTGACGCTGGACATCAAGCCGGGCGACTTGTTGAACGACGATGCGCTGGCGAGCGACCTTGGCATAGGGCGCACTCCCGTGAGGGAGGCGTTGAAGCGCCTTGAATTGGACCGCTTGGTCATCAGCTATCCGCGAAGGGGAACCTTCGCCACCCGTGTTGAGGTGACAGATCTGGCGTTTATTTCGGAGATTCGCGCCCAGCTCGAGCCCTTGGCGGCTGCGCGGGCCGCGCGGGTTGCGACGCCGGCAGCCAGGGAGCACTTGCGCTCCGTGATGCGTGCAGTGGAGTCATTCGAGGTCAACGGCGCCTCCGTGGTGGAGACGCTCCGACTTGATGCCCGCGTGCACCAGGGGATCTATGCGGCAGCGGCAAATCCCCACCTGGAGGATGTGCTGATCCGCTACGACAACCTGGCGACCCGGATCTGGTGCATGGTCCTCGATCGCCTGCCTGATCTTTCCCGCCACGTTCATGAGCACCTTGATCTTCTTGGCGCGGTGATCGACGGCGACGAGGCCAGGGCTGCGGAACTGGCGCGAATTCACGTCGACGGCTTCGAAAAGGCCGTCCGTTCAGCGCTGTTTGCTGCGTAAAGGAGACCGCCCTCCTCCCGTTTCCAAGAAGCGATCGTGGTGGGAACGCTATTGATCCGGACGCAGTTTGGCTCGCTCCACGAGATCGGTTATCCATGGCCGTTGCCCGCGATGGAGCACCAAGCCCTCCGGTATGCCCTGAACGGAGGCTGCTGAACCGGATATGTCGATGGTGATCCGGCCGGAGCCCATAGGCGCGTTCGTGATGTGCAGTTCGCCATAGGAATCCGGCAGTACAGGGTCCAGCCACAGCCCCCCTTGGGAAATGTGTGCGTCGTAGCGCATCAGGCTGGTCACCAGCAGGATCGGTGTGGTGGCGGCCCAGGCCTGTGGCGAACAGGCCGTGGGGTAGGGCACGGGTTCGGCAAACTGGTCGCGGCTGAAGCCGCAGAACAGCTCTGGCAATCGACCGCCCGAGTATTCGGCCGCTTCCAGCAGGGCAGTGGCTATCCGCTGTGCCTCTTCCACAAACCCATACCGAAGCAACCCTGCCACAATGAGCGCGTTGTCGTGGGGCCAGACCGACCCGTTGTGATAGCTGGCCGGGTTATACGCCCGCATGTCGCTGGCGAGGGTCCGTACGCCCCATCCGCTGAACATCTCGAGGGACATCAGACGCTCGACCATTTGTGGCGCCTTGTCCTCATCCACAAGGCCGAACCAGAGGCAGTGGCCCATATTGGAAGCGCAGGCATCCACCGGCCGCTTATCGCGGTCCAGCGCGACGGCGTAGTACCCCTTGTCCGGGAGCCAGAACTGTTCGTTGAACCGCCGCTTCAGCGTCGCGGCCCGGTCTCGAAGCTCGGCTGCCAAGGCGAGGTCGCCGGCGTCGTACGCCATCCAGGAGCGCGCTACGTATGCGCCGTGGACATAGGCTTGGACCTCGCATAGGGCGATCGGCGGTTCCGCCAGGGTTCCATCGGCGAAGTTGATGCCGTCCCAGGAATCCTTCCATCCCTGATTGACCAACCCATGATCGTTGAGGCGCTCATACTCGACAAATCCGTCCCCGTCCCGGTCCCCGTAATCGCGGATCCACTCCAAGGCGCGGTCCGCGTTGGGCAACAGGGCGGCGATGGTCTCTTTGGCAAAACCCCAGCGACTGACGGACCCCAGCACGACCACGAACAGCGGAGTTGCGTCGACGCTGCCGTAGTAGGTGGATTTGCCGCCCAGCGCCAGCCCGGTGGAGACATCGAGCCTCACCTCGTGGAGGATCTTGCCGGGCTCCTCTTCGCTCATCACGTCCACGACGCTGCCTTGGCGGTCAGCCAGCGTCTTCAGGGTGCCCAGTGCCAGGGAAGGATCCACAGGAAGCGACATTTCCGAAGCCCACAGCGAATCGCGACCGAACAGGGTCATGAACCAGGGCGCTCCGGCGGCGACGACCACCCGTTCCGGATGCCCAGGGTCCTCGATTCTCAGCGCTCCCAAGTCGTCGTAGCTTCGCCGCAGGGTCCGCTGGATGGAGCGGTTGCCCATCTGCAGTGCCGGAATTTTCGCCACCCACTCTTGACGGCGCCGGTCGCTCGGAGACATTTCGCCAGGCGCCGGATGAACAAATGGCGCGTCGGGACGTGCACCGTTGTCCGTGGGCACAACATTCAATCGGGTACTCCAACGCCCATAGGGTGGGACTACTATCTCAAATGTCAGCCCTTCAGTTGTGGCCTTGGCCCCATCCGCCTTGACGACGACGCCCTTCCGGACGTCGTGCCACTTGGCTTGGATTTCCAGCGAGTCGCCGTCCTGTTCGCGTGTCTCCGCCCAGCGCCGCTGGATTCGTGCCTCTTTCACTTCAAACAAGTCGGCGAAGTCCGCTTCAATGGCCAGCACAATCTTGCACTCAGCGGGCTTCGCCGAGTAGTTGCGGATGGTAATCCGCTCCCGGATCCCTGCGCCCACCTCACGCAGCCGCTCTACGATCAGCGGACTGTCCGCATACCCATCCGAGAGCTGCAGGCGACCAGCGAATATGGCCCGATACGGTTCCTTCGTCTCAGCAGCCAAGGGTTCGAGGGGCTGGCCGTTGATGGTCAGATTCCAGCGGGACAGGATGCGAGTATCCAAGTGAAAGACCCCATGTGGGAGTTCGGGATGGATGTCTCCATTGGCCGATGAAATGCAGAAGGACGATCCTTCAATCAAAGTCACTGTGCCTGACCCAAGGGGTCCAGCCGCCGTGTCAGCATTCCATCCAGCCACTGCCGGCTCCTTCATACAAATGCACTCCTGGGCCGCGCGGGGCGCGGGCTGCCTTTCGCTGCTACCGCGTGGGTTTAACCGACGGTACGCCCGTCCTGGACCTCACGCCAGAGGGTGGGGTGACTCGTAAAGAAGAACCATTGTCCCCCTCGGGACTATTCGTATATCTTAATTTATGGTTTGATATATTAGTCCTGAACTTGATCTGAATTCGCCGGAGAATTGATCGTCAACTCAACGAGGAGTGGAACAGTATGCAGCAACTCGCGCACCGGCTCGAACGTCTGGGCACCGAAACCGCCTTCAGCGTCGCCCAGGCCGCGGCCGCCTGGAAAGCCAAGGGGAACCGCGTGTTCCCCTTCCATCTTGGTGACATCAACATGCCGACGGCCGGGAACATCGTGGAAGCAATGAACCGGGCAATCGCGGACGGCTACACGGGCTACTGCCCCGGCCCCGGCATCCCGCAGCTGCGTGAAGCACTGGCCGATGACATCGGCTCGCGTCGTGGCATCGACTTTTCCCCGGACAACGTCGTCGTGATGACGGGAGGCAAACCCGTCATCACGAAATTCCTGCAGGCGGTCATGAACCCCGGCCAGGAAGTGCTCTACCCGAACCCCGGCTTCCCGATCTATGAATCCCAGATCGAGTACCTTGGCGGTACGGCCGTGGCTTACCGCTATTTGCCTACGAGCGAGGGCTTCTCGATCGATCTCGACCAGGTGCGCGCGTCAATCACCCCGAACACCGTCGCCATCATCTACAACGACCTGCAGAACCCCATCTCGGCCGAGTCGACGGCGGCCGAGCGCGAGGCCATCGCACGCCTCGCGATAGAAAACGACCTCTGGGTGCTCTCCGACGAGGCCTACTTCGAGACCCGATACGAGGGGGTCTCCAGCTCGATCGCATCGCTTCCCGGCATGGCCGAGCGCACCGTTATCCTCTACACGTTCAGCAAGAAGTTCGCCATGACCGGCTCACGCCTCGGCTGCGCCGTTGCCCCGCTCGAGATCGCCAAGGTGCTCAGTACCCTCAACACCAATGATGAGTCCTGCACGACGCACTATGTGCAGTGGGCCGGAATCGAAGCGCTCCGTGGTCCCCAGGAGCCTGTGCAGCAGATGCTCGACGTGCTGCGCGAGCGCCGGGATGCCGCATGCGAGCTCGTGAATGACATCCCCGGCATGCATGTCGCCGTGCCGCAATCGACGTTCTACCTGTTCCCCGACGTCACCGAGGCGATGCAGCGTCTGGGCTACACGGCAGTCGGAGACTTCGCCAGCGATGCCCTGTACAAGACCGGCGTCTCCTTTTGCACGCGTGAGCACTTCGGCCGGCGGCTGCCCGGTGAGGAGCGGCAGTACATCCGACTCGCCTACTCGGGCATCGAGGTGCCAGATATCAGCGAGGGCCTCGGCCGCCTGCGCGAGTGGATCGAGACGGCATGAGCCGGGTAGTCGTCACGGGCCGTGTGCCCGACGCCGCGATCGAGAAGCTTCGCGCCGAGCACGAGGTCGATGCGTGGACCGGCCCTGAATCGATCGGCCGCGAGGAGCTCCTGCGCCGGGTAGCCGGGGCCGATGCCGTGGTGAGCCTGCTCACCGAACGCATCGACGCCGAGCTGCTCGCCGCCGCCGGCCCGCAGCTCAAGGTCGTCGCGAACGTCGCCGTGGGCTATGACAACATTGACGTGCCAGCGTGCAGCGAACGAGGCGTTGTCGCCACCAACACCCCGGGCGTGCTCACCGAAGCGACTGCCGACATCGCCATGGGCCTCATCCTCATGGCAACCCGCCGGCTCGGCGAGGGCGAACGGCTCATCCGCTCCGGCCAGGCCTGGAAGTGGGGCATGTTCTTCCTGCTCGGGTCCAGCCTGCAAGGGAAGACCCTCGGCGTCGTCGGCATGGGCGGCATCGGGCAGGCGACCGCGCTCCGGGCCAGGGCCTTCGGCATGGACGTCGTCTACCAGTCGCGCAGTGAGCTCGATCCCGGGATCGCCGCGGAGCTGGGCGCCCGGCGGGTCGACCTCGACGAGTTGCTGACAGTGTCGGACGTCGTCTCGCTGCACTGCCCCTACGGGCCCGCCACGCATCATCTGATCGGCGCCGAACAACTCGCGGCGATGAAGAGCTCGGCGTACCTCGTCAACACCGCTCGCGGTCCGATCGTCGACGAGGCGGCCCTCGCGTCTGCGCTTCGAGAGGGCGTCATCGCCGGTGCCGGGCTGGACGTCTTCGAGCGTGAGCCCCAGGTCCATCCCGAATTGCTGGACCTGGAGAACGTGGTGCTAGTGCCGCATCTGGGCTCCGCCACAGTCGAGACGCGCACCGGGATGGCGATGCTGGCCGCCGACAACGCCCTCGCCGTGCTCAGCGGCGAACAACCGCCCGCACCGATCAATTAGAGGCAATGTGTACTAAAACGCCAACCGAGTTTCACATTCATTTTCGTCTGACGGAGGTCGAGTCCGCCTGAAGCTAAGCGATCGACGTCCACTGCGCAGCGGAATCGAGTCGCCGCTCAGCGTCGTCTCGTTGAGGAGTGAATGGGGAACGTGGCAGTCGCCGTTGGATGTTCAAAATCGGTCAGGAGGGGTGTTGACAGACGTCCCGGACTGCGGTTGCCAGTTCGACGGAATTTGCCTGGTCGGAGTGGATACAGATGGTGTCCGCCCTGACCGCGACGATGTCGCCCGTCACCGAAGCTACCGTTCCCTCCTCCAGGTACCTGCGGGTGCGCTGAACGGCGTTCGCTATCCCGGATTCATGGCTTGAGCGGTTGACGCTGACAGTGCCGGCGGCGTTGTACTCGAGGTCGACATCGCCTGCAGCAAATTTACGACGACGTTATGGAGGCTTACGAACAGAACTCTCGAATCCTCTTACTGACGACCTGGAAAACCCATCTTGATTCCTTCAGGTCCCGGTTCGAGGCGGATGGTCTGAAGCCGGTGGTCTTCACCGGGGCAATCAAGGCGAAGGAACGACAAGCCGCCGTCGACCTTCTTTCCAACTCCGATGACTCAGAGCCGCTGCTGGTGTTGGGAACCGGCTTATACATTGGCGAAGGTTGCTTCACTGAACAAGCGGGCGCCGGGGTACGTCTCGCTCGGGTTCCCTGATCCGCGGAAACTGCCAAGCGCGTGACGTCGTCATCCCCGCGGAAACAGTCATCAGTGATTTTGCTACGGCCCAAGCCACGAAATGGTCCAGTGACGACCACGGAACGGAAAGCGACGTAGACGTACTTGACGTACCTGATGTACGTGCAGATGATTGCTCTATGAGCACCCCCACGCAGGACACGGCCGGCGGACACGTCTACGGGTTCACGCAAGCGCGGGATTCGTTGAAGACGATCCTGGATTTCAGCGAGCGGGGAGGGCTGTCCACGATACGGCGGCCCGGCCGGGCCACGGCCGCCGTTGTCAATGGAGAGAGTTTGCGCCGGTATCTGGAATTGACGGTCGTCGCCAATGTCCAGGTCGTGAATGAGGACGAAGCATGGGCTGTCTTCATGCCAGGGCAGTCCTTTGCCGCTGAGGCCACGGAACTGGGTGAAGCCTTGGCGGACTTCGTCGATGCTTTGCGGGACTACGCGGAGGATTGGGAGGACCATCTGCACGCGGCGCCCAATCACCGCGAGAACTGGGCCTTGGTTCAGCTCATTGAGCTGTCCACCGATCAGCAATTGACCGCCTGGCTCACCGGCTCGGTGGCATGAGCGTCCGACGCGTGGGCGGACGGGACGACCATGAGAAGTTCTGTCTGACCGAGCGCTGGGAGCTGGTGACGAATGCCCGAGGGAAACCAGTGCGCCATCACGCGACCTACCGGTTGAGTCTGCAAGATGGGCGGATCTTGCGGACCCGGATTTCCCGCCCGGTGGATCGCACCACGTATTCGAGTTCGATCTGGAACCATGTTCTCCAAGACCAGCTAGAGGTCGGTGAGGATGAGTTTTGGGCATGCGTCGATGACGGAGTATTGCCTGCCCGCGGAATGGCAGCCCCTCCCGCTTCGGCTATTCCCCTGGCACTGGTCTGGCAACTCACCCACACCGTTGGAATGGACGAGCGAGATGTTGCCTGCATGACGAAAGAGCAGGCCGTTCAGGCGATCAACGACTACTGGATGTCGCAAGGGGCCGGACAGGACGACTGAGACGTTTCCCCGGTTTCTCGGACATGACGCATTTGCCATAGCGGACATTCGTCTCCGTGAAAAAGTGGCGTGTGCACACTGATGCACACTCATGCCGCCGGACTGGGCCTTACATCGGTCGACCTTGGCGCGGAAGTTACTTGGAAAGCTACTCCCGGTCGTAGCGGGGAGCTGTGCGTGTCCGTTTGTCCTGCCAAAGGGGGTGTGGACAGTGTCCAAACTTATGTCCGCTTTGTGGATGTGCCTATGGCGGTCCGCCCCGAGTCTTCGACGTATGTGCCGTGAATGCACGCCCGGGCAAGGGGTTCCTGCGACAGCCCCCAAGGCGCCTCGGACACGTCACTGCCACAACAGGTAGCCGGTACTCAAGTGCCGGGCCGGTTCCGCGGCCTACGATCGGGGCGAGGGCGTTTCCCTGGAAGATGCTCTCGGCGGTAGCTGGGCCAGTGCCCGGCACAGGGTGACACCGGGCATTGGCGCGTTACCTTGGCCCCGGTCCATCATCCGTGGGCCGTTTGGGGTCATGGTGTATTCCCGAAGAATCAGGGTTGGGTTCCGTAGATGAATTCCTTGGCGTGTGCGACGGCTTTTCGGAAGGCGTCGTTGCGCAGGCTGGCTTGCTCGGTGTTCCTGGTGTCGGTTTCGAGGTAGTTTGTGTAGCCGGGCCGCAGGACCCAGATGTCGCCGGCCGGGGGTAGGTAGAACACCCCGAAGGAGCGGTGCTGGGGGTCTTCGGTCCAGATGGGGACGACCGCGACCGCGGCGCCGGTATCCGGGTTGATCCATTGGGCCCGGGGCATGGGTTGTTCGTGGGTTTCGGGGTCCAGGAACGGCGCTGTTCCTTTGCCCCACCGCTTTTCGAAGCGTTCGTAGAACGCGGGCATCAATTGGTTGTCGTACGGGCGCCAGGCACTCATGGGGGCTCCTTGGACTTGTGTGGCTTCCGGCTCTCAACGCCTGATCTGCAGGATCATCGTGTAGCCGGTTGGCGGATATGACCGTTGCCGGACCGGCATTCCCGCGGATCGTCCGGCGGGCGGCTCCCAGATGACCGGTCCGATCAGAAGCGACGTCGCCGGAAGCAACTGCCCTGGGATCCGAACGGAGGCGGCGCCAGGGCGCTGCGGCTTAGCGTTCGCGGCTGGACGCGGGTGCTCCCGGTCATAGGCGGCCCGCTTTTCCGGGTTGCCGAGGATGGCGTAGGCGGCCATGATGTCCCGGAGCTCCTGCAGTTCTTCCTGCGTCTTCGTCTCCGGCTCCGTCGGCCCGGGGCCGGTGGGGTGTTCGCGGGCCGCCCGGGTGTCGGGGTGCAGGCCGCGCATGAGCGTGCGGTAGGCGCGGGTCACCTCGCGCGCCGTGGCGGTGGGGGCGATATGCAGGATGTCGTAAAGGTCGGGGCCGTTGTTCCTCATCGTTGACGGTGGTGTTTGTTTTAGATGGGTGTTCTCGTGGGCGGGGGATGGTCCCCGGCCGGTTCGGCCGGGGACCATCGTTGCGGGAGTCATCCTCGGGGCCTCATCCATCCGTGCGCTGGCTGCGCTGTGGCGTGGTCTGTGAACTCGACCGCCCTCTTTACATGGTGGGCCGCTGTGGTGCTCCCGGTCCGGGAGGCTGCGCCGGCGGTCAGGCGTTGATCTCCTGGCGCTGTTTTCCGGTGGTTTCGATTTCGATGCGGCGCGGTTTTGCTTTTTCCGCGACCGGAATGTGCAGGGTCAGGACGCCGGCGTCGTAGTTTGCTTTGACGCCTTCGGTGTCCAGCGCGTCGCCGAGGATGAGCTGGCGGCTGAAGACGCCGCGGGGCCGTTCGGAGGCGATCAGTTCCGTGCCCTCGCCGACGGGGTCCGGGCGTTCGGCCTTGACGGTCAGGACGTTGCGTTCGACGTCGATGTCCACCGAGTCCACGTTGACTCCGGGCAGATCGAAGGCGACCACGAAGTCCTCGCCTTCCCGCCAGGCGTCCATCGGCATGGCCGCCGGCCGGGCTGTGGTGCCGAGTACCTGTTCGGCGAGCCGGTCGAGTTCACGTAATGGGTCCGTTCGCATCAGCATGGTGTGTCACTCCTTGCAGATCGCAGTTTTTTGTTGTCAATCCAGCCGATCTATGGTGGCTGGTATATATTTCTTATAGCACTCTATATGGGTCAGGGCAAGCCTGATTTTCGAAGGATTTTGGAGGTGCCCGATGGGGCAGGCCGAGGACCGGGGGAGGGGCGTGTATGCGATTTCCGTTGCGGCCGCACTGGTGGGAACGGGTCAGCAGAACCTGCGCCTCTACGAACGCAAGGGCCTGCTGGAACCGGGCAGGACCCTGGGCGGGACCCGCCAGTACAGCGAGAACGACCTTGTGACATTGCGGCGGATCGGCGAGCTTCTGGAATTGGGCTTGAACCTGGCCGGCATCCGGATGGTCCTGGTCCTGGAGGCCGACAACCGGCGCCTCGAGGCGGAACTCAGGTCCGCAAACGGCCCCTGAGGACCTCCGCGAGCTGGGCCGTATTGTTTTTGAGCCTTTCCTGACCCAGGAGGAGCAGGCCCTTGTCATCCGGGAATTCAAGAACGCCGTCAATGGCGAAATCCCGATCATCGCCGGCATCACGGGGGAGGGCAACATGGTTGCCGCCCTGGAAGCCAAGCGTGCGGTCGAGGCCGGCGCATCTGCCGGTCTGGTCTACCCATCCCACGGCTGGCTGCACTTCGGGTACCAGAAGGGCGCCCCGCAGACCCGCTACAAGGAAATCTACGAAACGTCCGGCCTGCCGCTCATTCTCTTCCAGTACCCGGACGCCACCAAGGCCACCTACGATCTCGAGACCCAGCTGGAGATCGCCGGGCAGGAAGGGGTGTTCGCCACCAAGAACGGCGTGCGGAACATGAAGCGCTGGGACACTGAAATCCCCGTTCTTCACGCAACTTACCCGGAGCTGCAGATCCTGACCTGCCATGACGAGTACCTGCTGTACACCATGTTCGACGTCGACGGTGCACTCGTCGGCTACGGCGGGCTCGCCCCCGAACCGCTCGTCGAGCTGATCGCGGCCGGCAAGGCCAAGGACTACGCCGCGGCGCGCGCCATTCACGACCGCCTCCTGCCGGTGACCAAGAACGTCTACCACCGCGGGTCCCACATGGAAGGCACCGTCGCCCTCAAGGAAGGCCTCGTCGCCCGCGGCATCCTTGAGCACGCCACCGTCCGGCCGCCGCTGCTTCCCCTGGCTGAAGGCGCCGGCGACGAAATCGCACGGGCCCTGGAGTCCGCCAACCTGGGCAGCGTCACCGTTCCCGCCTGATCCTCGCCGATCCCAAGGATGGCGGGCCAAGCTCCCGCCATCCTTCCCCCCACGTTTCACTCTCTCCAATCTTGGTCAACGACGACCCCCCAGCACCGCAGCTGGAGAAGGAGGACTCGCGCATGCGCGAGCTGAACAAGACCGCCCCCGCCCTCAAGGACCACCCAGCGCAGGCGGCCTCTGCAGCAGGTGCCGCGCCCTCAGGCGGCACGTCCACGTTCTACACCCGCAGGGAAATCCGGTCCTCCTGGCCTTCGCCCTGCTGGGAACCCTGTTCGACGGCGCCGAGCTGAACCTGATCGGTTTCCCGCTCGCGTACATCTCCGACAACCTGCACGTCTCCACCATCGCCCTGAGGTATCGGTGTGAACCAGCGAAGGCGCGGGCCGGGCTAACCGCTTGGCTCTGATTGGCCTTCTGCTGCGGGCATCGATTGCCTTGACGGCGCCGGGTAGCCAGACAGCTCTGCCTCCTTGATCTGCTAATGATCGCCCCGATGGCCCGGCCTCGATTAGCGGAAACGCCCTGTCAACAGGTCAACGCAGGACGAGCTACGTAGTTGCGACTCACTCTGGATTCGGCTTGTTGCGCGACTTTCGTATTTTGCGGGCGTCGGACCGGAGCTGAATGATCCGTACTGCACCGGCCGCGGCTACGAGGACGCCTCCGGCGACGGCGGCGATGAACAACGCCATGCCCAGGGGGACCGTGACCGCTAGCCCGAGGAAAAAGACGTTGACCGGCTGCTGGTTCTGCAGGATGAAGATGATCAGCAATATCAGCGCGAGCAAGCCCACGACGACTGCGGCCCAAACGACGCCGGCACGTGTAGTTCTCGGCTTTGGGGCGGCGGAAGCGCCCTGCGGCGCGCCGGCTGGCGGTGAGGTGGATCCAGAGAATGGGGGACCGCCGGGCTGCGGATCGGGTATTTCGGGTATCGCTTGGTTCGAGGTCATGACGGGCCACCCCTTTGTCGATTTGTTGACTGCTTATCAAGCATCTCCTGGCCGGGTCCAGGAGATATGTCGTGCGATTGAGTCTTTAGCCGGTCCGGGGCCGGGTCAATCCGCACCCCGGTGTGCTGCGCGCTAAGCCTCTCGCCGTCGACGATTTCTTCTTCTTCGTGTTTCTCGAGTTTCTCGCTGCGCTTGGTTCCGCGGGGTGGGAGCTGGATGGTTTCTTCGGCGTCGATTCCTGCCTGTAGTTCCCGCCCGCGTTCCATTTCGGCGTCGAACTCTGCGCCGAACAGGAGGGACATGTTCAATATCCATAACCACAAGAGCATCACGATGACGCCGCCTATTGCGCCGTAGGTCTTGTTGTAGTTGCTGAAGTTTGCCACGTAGAAGCCAAAGCCCAGCGATGCCAGGATGAGTGCCAGCAAAGCGATGAAGGAGCCGATGCTCATCCAACGGAACCGCGGCTGCTTCACGTTAGGGGTGACGTAGTACAAGATCGCGATGATCAAGACCACCAACAGGACGACGACGGGCCATTTTGCGATGCTCCAGACCGTCAGGAGGTCCCCTCCAAGGTTGACTGCCCTGCCCGCGGCGTCGGCGACGGGTCCGCTGAGCACGAGCATGCCGGCGATCAGGGCAACGAGCATCACCGCGAACACGGTGACACCGAGCATGGTTGCCCGGAGTTTGATGAATCCGCGCCCTTCGTCCACTTCGTAGACGCGGTTCATGGCCCTGCTGAAGGCTCCCACGTATCCGGACGCCGACCACAGGGCAGCGACGAGACCGAGTACCAGGGCGAAACCGGCCGACGTCGAGGTGGTGAGCTCTTCAATGGGCTGGCGGATGGTGTCGATGGTGGACCCCGGGGCGATGCCTTGGAGAAGGTCCAGGAGGGCGGAGGTGCTCTTTCCTGCCTGCCCGAAAATACCGAGAAGGGAGACGAGCGCAAGCAACGCAGGGAAAAGGGAAAGCACCGCGTAGTAGGTCAGCCCCGCGGCGGCGTCCGGGCACTGGTCCTTGCCGAACTCTCGGAAAGTCCTCTTGGTTATGTAGGTCCAGGTTGGCTTGGCGATCTCGGTGGGCCTGTCCGGTTTTCTGGCGTCATCGGCATCCGGGGCTGTTGCTGCCTTGGCCTTGCTGCTTTCGGCGGGGCTGTTCGTTGTCATGGATGTCCCTCATTCCAAAGCGGGCTGGAGGCGTACTGTCCTTGATGCCGCATTGGCCGGACAGCACGCCTCCGTGTGGATCAGGCGGGATGGATCCTGTCCCTGGCCGCTGTGGTGCTGTCCGTTACGTCGGAAACGGCGGTCTGGGATTCTTCCTTGACGTTTTCGACTGCCTCAGTGGCCGCGGACTTCACGTTGTCCAGCGCTTCCTGGGCCGGCTCCTGGAGATCCCGGGCCGCGTCCTGAGCCGCGGCGGCAAGTTCGGTGGTCAAGGGTTCGGCCGCTTCCTTCAGGGCTTCGGCTGCCTCCTTTTCCTTCTCGCTTGCCGGGATCAGGGAAGCCACCAGCAGCCCGGCCCCGAAGGCTATCAGCCCGGCAGCCAATGGGCTGCCTTGCGCCTTGCCGGCCAGGCGGTGGGGCACATCGCCGATCGCCGCACTGGCGTCGTCGATCGCTGACCGTCCGCCGTCTGCCAGCTCATCAGCCGCGCCCATCACGTTCTCCTTCACGCCGAAGACGGCGTCCTTGACTTTCTCTGTTTGGCGTCGGACCACGTGCGACGGCGTCACCTTATCCGCCACCGCGTCAACGTTGGTGCTGAGGCGTCGGCGGGTTTCCTCTATCTCGGAACGGATATCATCCGGATTTTCACTCATCGTTGCTCCTCGCGTGGTTTGAGTGTTTCTGGGATTTCCTGGATTGTTTCGGCCGTCTGGGGCATGCCTTTGACGGCTTTGAGTTCCTTGCGGCCTATCGATGCCAGGACGGCAGCCACGATCGCCCAAACGACCGCCACGACGACGGCGGACCAGCCCAAGCCCATCAGCTCGCCTAGCGCGTACCACAGGGCGACGGAGAGGAAAAGGAGGACAAAATGCCCGGCAACGCCGGCGCCTGCCAGCATTCCGGCACCCTTGCCTGCCTGCGCGGTGGACTGCTTCAGTTCAGCCTTGGCCAGTTCCACTTCCTGGCGAATCAGCGTGGAAATGTCCCGCGTGACCTCGCCCAGAAGGTCTCCCAGCGATGTCGATTCCGCTTTGGCGTGTGCGGGCGTCGGCGGGATTTGGCTCTCGGTCATCGCGACTCACCGCTGGCGGGGTCGACGCCGGGCCTGCTCTCGCCGTCGATCTCGTTATTTCCCGCCAAGGGAGCAGGAGAACCGAGACGATGCGAACGGTCACGGGTGAATGGATCCTCGGTCATCCCGCCGTTAGGCCAGGGATCGGCTTCCGGCTCGCTGACCGGTGCGGGTTGAGGCAGGGTGGCATGCGCGCCGGTGGGCGCAACGGTCCCGTTCCCCGAGAGGGTGCCGGGGTTCGGGTATCCAGCAGTCGTGGCGGTTGGGCCGGGGAGCTGGACCGGGGGAGGGGGCACTGTCATCCCTGGCCCGGCGACGAAAGGTTTGGCTTCGTCGTGGGTGGGTTGGGCGGGGGCACGTCCGGTGGCCGTTCCTTGTGAGGAGCCGTCAGCGCCGGCGCTCAGTCCGCGGCTCAGGCGGCCGGCCAGGACGCCTGCTCCGGCGGCCAAGAGGAGAAACGTGCCAGGACGCTGCCGCGCGAAGGTCTTCACTTCGTCCAGCAGGGAGCCCGGATCCCGGTCCTCCAGCCAGGTCGCCACGGATGAAGACCGATCGGCGGCTTGCCGCACCAAATCCGTTGCAACGCCGGGTTGCTCCGAGGCGCTGGCCAAGGATTGCAGTTCCTCCGAGATGGACCGAAGGCCTGCGGCGACTTTTTGCTGCTGCTTTCCGGCCTGGTCCGTGAGGTCCAGCCTGGCCTGCTCCAGCAGATCCCTTGCGCTTGAGTTCACTTCAGAGGCAACGTTCGCGACTTCGGATTTCGCGGTTTCGACGACGTTCTTCGCAGAGTCCTCGGCCTGCTCGGCCACGTTCCCTGCTTCGTCCTTGACGGCTTCCGTCGTCGGCATGCCGCTGTTCTGGGTGTGCGGCGGGTGAACTTGCGCATCCGCTCGTTGCTCGGTGGCCGGCGGGGGCGTGTAATTCCCGTCCCATTGGTTCTCTGTCATCTTCGCTCTCTTTCCAAGAAGGTCTGCTGCGGATCAAGAACCAGAAATACTGGCAGTTAAGATAGTAAGCATGCTTACCTTCTCGGCGTAACCCCCCCTGTCCACGAATGTGGCCGGAGAAGTCCACGAACCGAACCGGGGATTGGCCCGGGCCTACGGGGGCGTTTCGCGGTCGAGGGTGGGGGAGGGCAATCGGCGATGCTTCCTGCGGTGACTATCGCGACGCGTCGTCCGTGGGCGTGCCTGGGCCGGCTCCGCTGGGTTCCGCGCCATCGTTTCGGTGCGCAAGTTTTCCAATGGAGCTGGCGTCCAGACGCTGGAGGAGCGCTCTTGGTCCTGAATAGACTTCGACCGCTCCTGCCTCGAAAAGCTCGGCTGCGCTGATTCCGCCGCACGTGAGGCCGATCGTTTCGATGCCGAGCCGGGCCGCAGCCTTGACATCCCAAACGGAGTCGCCGACAAATGCCACATCCGCCGCCTCTAAGTGCAGCTTCTCAAGTGCGGCCAGAAGAATGTCGGGGGAAGGCTTGCTCTCAGCAACGTCGGCCGAACTCGTCGCACGGTCGATCAAGGGTTCGGCATCGAGAATGCTTCGAAGCACCCGAAGATCGCGCTCATGTGCCGAGGAAGCCAGCGCCACGGCCAAGCCGGATTCCGCACACGCCTGCAGGAGGGTCCTTGCCGATTCGAAGGGCCGGATCGACGGCCAAAATGTCGAGAATATTGCGCCGTGAGCGCGCTCGACGGTATCACGGGTCTCTCGATCGGCATTAGCAGGGAGCAGGCGCTCAAGCAGTTTGTCTCCACCCATGCCAATGTGACGGTGGATTGAGGCCATAGGAACCTTCAGCCCCTGTTGCCGGAAGGCCTTCCACCACGCCATTGTGTGGAAATAGGTGGAGTCAACCAAGGTTCCGTCAACATCGAACAGGACTCCAATATAGTAAGTATACTTACTGCAATGGGCGCGACGTCGTTCTATCCGGTTCATCCGCAGAATTCTCGAGCTTTCGTGGCATGCGGCCAGGGATTATCTGAACGGTGCTGAAAGGAAGAGGCTATGGACATAACCGATGTGATCCTCAACGATCATCACGAGCCTCAGGTCGGCTGATCGGTGACCGCATGGACCTCACCCTCGAGTGCATCCGGCGTCACTACTCAGGAGAGCCAGAGAGCCCCCTCGCCAGTGTCCTCAACGCCTACCTTCCCTCCTAGGCTCCGGTGGTTGTGGAGGTCATGAGCCCTCTGTCGCGGCGGACGGTTCAGACCCAGCAATTCACCTGGTGGTGAGGGTGACGTCGTCGAGGTACATCCAGGTGTCGTCTGCGGGGCTGGCGCCGTCGAGGTGGACGTTGATCCACAGCGTGATGGTCTGCCCCTTGTAGGCCGAGAGATCGGCGCTGAACTGGGCCCACGTGCCGGAGTCACTGCAGAGTTTGAACAGGCTGGCCAGGACCGTGCCGTTCGTGGAGCGGACCTGCGCTTCCATCCAGTCGTACCGGCACGTGGTTCCGTTGCAGGTGTCGTCATTCGTGTGCGGCTGGTACCAGAAGGACAGCGTCGATGTCCCGGTGGCGGGGACCGTCACGGTCTGGGCCACACTGCTGTCGCCCAGGGGTTCGGCCCCTGAGGCCAGGCCCAGGAGTGCGGAGCCGGTGCCGGTGTGCGCCACGGTGGAGGCCACGGGTGCCCTGACGCCGCCGGTGATCCAGGAGCTGAGCCCGGATTCGAAGCCGCCGTTGGTGATGGTCGAGGTGGTGGTTCCCGTGGGGGTGACCGGTGCCGAGGCCGCCGAGGCCGGGGAGGTGCCGATGGCGTTGGTGGCGGTGACCGTGAAGGTGTAGGCGGTGCCGTTGGCCAGGCCGGTCACGTTGGTGCTGGTGGCGGGCGGGTTCCCGGTGACGGTGACCGGGGCCAGGGTCGTGGTTCCGGTATGCGGGGTGACCGCGTAGGAGGTGATCGGGGAGCCGCCGTTGGCCGGGGCGGTCCAGGACACGGCGGCGGAGGCGTTTCCCGCCGTCGCCGTGACCCCGGTCGGGGCCGCGGGCGCCGTCGCCCCCGCCGTGGGGGTGACCGGCGCCGAGGCCGCCGACGCCGGGGAGGTGCCGATGGCGTTCGCGGCAGTGACGGTAAACGTGTAGGCGGTGCCGTTAGTCAGCCCGGTGATGCTCGCCGACGTCGCGGGCGGGTTCCCGGTGACGGTCACCGGGGCCAGGGTGGTGGCACCGGCGTGCGGGGTGATGGTGTAGGAGGTGATCGGGGAGCCGCCGTTGGCCGGGGCGGTCCAGGACACAGTCGCGGAGGCGTTGCCCGCCGTTGCCGTCACCCCGGTCGGGGCGGCGGGGGCCGTGGGGGTTGTCTGGGTGTTGGTGAGGGTCACGTCGTCCAGGTACATCCAGGTGTCGTCCGCCGGGCTGGAGCCGTCGAGGTGGACGTTGAACCAGAGCACGATGCTCTGGCCGTTGTAGGCGGAGAGGTTGGCGCTGAGCTGGGTCCAGGTGCCGTTGTCGTTGCTGAGTTTGAACAGGCTGGCCAGGACCGTGCCGCTGGTGGTGCGGACTTGTGCTTCCATCCAGTCGTACCTGCAGGCGGTGCCGGTGCAGGTCTCGTCCGCGGTGTGCGGCTGGTACCAGAAGGACAGGGTGGACGTCCCTGCAGCGGGCATCGTGATCGTCTGGGCCAGGCTGCTGTCCCCGAGCGGCTCGGCCCCGGAGGCCAGGCCCAGCAGTGCCGAGCCGGTGCCGGTGTGGGCGGTGGTGGAGGCCACGGGTGCCCTGGCCCCGCCGGTGGTCCAGGACGTGAGCCCGGATTCGAACCCGCCATTAGTGACGCCGGGAACCGGCGCCGTGGGCGTGACCGGGGCCGACGCGGCGGAGGGCGCGGACGTCCCGACGGCGTTCGTGGCGGTGACCGTGAACGTGTAGGCCGTGCCGTTAGTCAGCCCGGTGACGGTCGCCGTCGTCGAGGGCGGACTTCCGGAGACCGTCACCGGAGCCAAAGCCGTGCCGCCGGACGAAGGCGTCACCGCATACGAGGTGATCGGGGAGCCGCCGTTGGCCGGAGCCGTCCAGGACACGGACGCCGAGGCGTTGCCCGCCGTCGCGGTCACCCCGGCGGGAACCCCCGGAACCGTCGGCGCCGCGGGCGTGACCGGGGCCGAGGCGGCGGAGGGCGCGGACGTCCCGACGGCATTCGTGGCGGTGACCGTGAACGTGTAGGCCGTGCCGTTAGTCAGCCCGGTGACTGTCGCCGTCGTCGCTGGCGGGTTACCGGAGACCGTCACCGGAGCCAAAGCCGCGCCGCCGGACGAAGGCGTCACCGCATAGGAAGTGATGGGGGACCCGCCGTTGGCCGGCGCCGTCCACGACACCACCGCGGACGCGTTGCCCGCCGCAGCGGTCACACCGGTCGGTGCGGCGGGCGCGGTCGCGGCGGCCTGGGTGACGTCGATCATCGAATAGTCGTCCGTGGTGATCGAACCGTTGGATTGGATGTTGAGTCCGTAACTGATTCCCGAGGCGCCTGCGGGAAGAGCCGGCGTGGTCCAGGTTATCTGGGTCCAGTTGCTGCTCGCGTTGAACAGGGGGCTCGCCGTCCAGTAGGTCCAATACCCCGTTCCGGTGCGGTAGTAGACCTCGAATTGGGTGATGACGTTGGATTTATACCAGGCGCTGAGCTGATAGATGTGGCCGGGAGTCCCCGTGGGTGAGCAGCCGCCAAGGTCCAGGGCGGGCAGGAGCTTCGCGTCACCGCTGACATAACCGCTCATTGTCAGCAGTTCCGCGTTGTTGCCTGTGTGTCCCGGCGAGACTACTGAAAAGCTGGGAGTGTTGGTGCCGTATCCACCCGCAGCCCAGCAGAGCGGAATCCCGCTGGTGAGCGTTTCCAGACTCGGGTTCTGGATCATGTTGGTCCCCTGTGGCGGCGGGGGCGGCACCGGCGGACCGGAGACGAGGGGCTGGACCGCGCCACCGATTACCTGGTCAACCGTCTTCACGGCAACGCTGCCCGCTGTCTGTTGTTGCGCTAGCCAGGAGGCGAATTGGTTGAACAGGCTGGGGCTGATGGTGAGCGTCGGATCGGTCCCCACCGCGATGTGGTGGAACGTCAATTGAACCCAGCCACCGCCGGCCGCCTGGGCCCTGGTCACGGAGTTTTCAAGGTTGGACAGCGTCCAGGTGCTGTCCACTTCCTCCGGCGCCGCGGTGTCATAGGGGTTGGCGGGCGGAATGGTTTCGGCGGCCGGGAGCCCGGGATCGTCCTTGCTGTAAAGGTCCCCGAGCCCGCGGGCACTGTTGAAACCGCAGTTCTTGACGATGGTCTGCACGGCGGGATCCAAGGAAGCGAAGGGGTAGGCGAAGCTGGTGACCTTGAAGCCCATGTTGGCCAGGGCGACCCTGCCGTTGCACACTTGGCGCGTCACTTCATCCGACGTCAAGGTGACCAAATCGGGGTGGGTGACCGTGTGCCCGGCAATCTCATTGCCGTCCGCATAGAGTTGCTGCAGGTTCGCGGACGTGAAATAGCTCGGCTGATCGATCCACCCGGAGGGGACGAAGTAGGTGCCGTGAAGTCCGAGGTTCTTTAGCGTGGCTGCGGCGGTCAGTTGGTCGGCGTTGCCGTCATCGAAGGTCAGCGTGATGACGGTGTTTGCGGCCGCATGCGCCGGCAACGCAAAACCGCTGAGGAGTGCCAGGACCATCGCAGCGCACGCCACGACGGCGGCCCAACGGACCCCGGAATGGCGTGTGACCATCTGCTCATGCGTCGAGGATCCAACCACTCCACTCACCGTCCATTCGATGCCAGGGCAACCGTCAAGGATGGGAGCATTCCCACCCTCGGTCTTCGGCGATGATAGGGCGTTGAATCCGGCCGCGTCTTGAGTGGGCTCACCCGGCTGGCAGCAGCTGCGGGCCGCGATCCTGAGTGTGCTCACCTGATTCGGCGGCAGAGAGGCGCGGCAGCACCCTAGGGTTGGTTAACTAAGCTTGAGCGCCTTGACTGCGCTCAACACCTTGGCCAGGGACTCCTTGGCGTCGCCAAACAGCAGCGTGGTCTGCGGTTCGTACATGAGCTCGTTCTCTATTCCCGCGAATCCTGGCCGCATGGAGCGCTTCAGGAAGACTACTTGGCGCGCGTCGGCCACTTCGAGGATGGGCATGCCGTAGATCGGCGAACCTGCGGTGGTTTTCGCGGCTGGATTGACGACGTCGTTCGCGCCAACCACGAGGGCGACGTCGGCCGTCCGGAATTCCGAGTTGATTTCGCCCATTTCCTTGAGGGACTCATAGGGCACATTGGCTTCGGCGAGCAGGACGTTCATGTGCCCGGGCATTCGGCCGGCCACCGGGTGGATCGCGAAGTCCACGTCGATGCCCCTCGCCTCCAATGCAAGGGCCAGCTCGGCCGCCGTGTGCTGCCCCTGCGCTACCGCGAGCCCATAACCGGGAACAATGATGACCCGTTGCGCGTAGCCAAGGAGCACGGCCACGTCTTCGGGGCTGGAGGAGCGGACGGGGCGATCGCTCACCGCCGTCGATCCCGCCGTCGAGCCTCCCTTGAACGCGCCGAAGAGGATGCCCGCAACGCTGCGGCCCATGGCCGCGGCCATGGCCCGTGTGAGGATCGTGCCCGAAGCGCCCACCAACGTGCCAGCCACCACCAAAAGCACGTTGCCAAGCACCAGGCCGGAGGCAGCCACGGCCAGGCCCGTGAAGGCATTCAGCAGCGAGATGACGATCGGCACGTCCGCGCCGCCTACCGGCAGCACCAGCAGCACGCCCGCCGCCAGCCCGAGCACCAGGAGCAGCAGCGCGATCGCTAGGGAACCGCTGAAAACGACGGCGACGGCGGCACCCACCGCCGCGATCAGCACCGCTCCCATGAGGGTCGGCAGGCCGGGGAACACCACCGGGCGGGTGGTCATGAGCTCCTGCAGTTTGGAGAACGTGATGGCTGAACCTGCGAACGAGACAGCCCCCACCAACAGCGTGAAGACAATGGCCACGCGCACCCAGTGGTCCTCCGAGTGCGCGAGTTCCAGGAGTGCCACGAGGGCCGCGGCACCACCGCCAACGCCATTGAACAGCGCCACGAGTTGCGGCATCTGGGTCATCTTGACCTGGCGCGCGACCGGCGCGGCCACGCCCGAACCGACCACCATTGCGCCCAGGATCCAGGGAACGTTATCCATTTTGACGGACATGAAGACCGTGGCGACGGCGAGCGCCGCACCGAATGCGCCCACCAGGTTGCCTCGCCGGGCGGTGCGGGGAGAGTTCAGTCCCTTCAGCGCGAGGATGAAGCACACAGCGGCCGCGAGGTAGAGGAGCGAGGTCCACACCGGATCGATGAGGGTCATCGCATGCCCTCCTTGGACCCCGAGGCTCTGGACTCGGACTTTATGGCGTCGGGCTTCCCGTCTGGGGGCGCTACGCGTTTACGGCCACGGAACATCTCCAGCATGCGGTCGGTCACCACGAAGCCGCCCACCAGGTTGGCGGTGGCGAGGACGACGGCGAGCAACGCTACCGCGAGCACCCACGGGTCCGAGGCCTGCCCGGCAACGATGATGGCGCCCACCAGGATGATCCCGTGAATGGCGTTGGCCCCGGACATCAAGGGCGTGTGCAGCGTGCTCGAGACCTTGGAGACCACTTCGAAGCCCACGAAGATCGCCAAGACTGTGATGGTGAGCAGGGCGATGCCGTCCATCAGGAGACTCCTTCGTTGGCGGAGCTTATGGATTCCGCCGTCTCGGCCGAGAGTGCCGCAAGCGCCTCAGCCGTCGGGCCGTGTCGCACCTCGCCGTCGTGCGTCAGGCACGCGCCCGCCACCACCTCATCGCCGAAGTCCGGGACAACGGCTCCATCACAAGTCATGAGGGCAAGCAGGTTGGCGACGTTCTTCGCGTAGAGGCGCGAGGCGTCAGCCGGCATCGCAGAGGCGACATCCTTCATCCCCACCAGGGTGACCGTACCCTGGCCGTCCGCCGTCGGGATCTGGAGATCCATGCCGGGAACGGAGCCTTCAACGTTGCCGCCGGATTCGGCGGCAAGGTCGATGACCACCGAGCCCGGGCGCATGTGCTGAACCATTTCGCGGCTCACCAGGAGCGGGGCCCGCCGTCCGGGGACCGCCGCCGTCGTGATGAGCACGTCCGCCTGGGCCACGTGCGGGGCGAGCAGCTCACGTTGCAGGGCGCCACGATCGGCGCTGAGCTCGCGGGCATAGCCGCCGGACGCCTCCGCCGTCTCCACGTCGAGCTTGATGAACGTGCCGCCCATCGAGGCGACCTCGTCCGCCGACGCCGGCCGGATGTCGTTGGCAGAGACGCGTGCGCCCAACCTCTTCGCGGTGCCGATGGCCTGCAGGCCCGCCACCCCGGCGCCCAGCACCAGCACGCGCGCCGGCGGAATGGTTCCAGCGGCTGTCATGTACAGCGGGAAGAAGCGCGGTAGGCGCATCGCGGCCTCAAGCACGCAGCGATACCCGGCCACGAGGGCCTGTGACGTGAGCGCGTCCATGGATTGTGCGCGGGAAATGCGCGGCACCAGCTCAAGCGCAAAGGAGGTCACGCCCGCTTCCGCGAGCGCGCGAACGGTGGGAAGTTCCGACGACGGCGAGGCCAGGCCCACGGTGACGGCGCCCCGGCGCAGCGCGGCCGCCGTCGTGGGTTCGAGGGGGCGAACGTGCGCGTAGACGTCCAGTCGGGCGAGATCCAAGGCGGGGACGATGAGCGCGCCTGCCTGCCGGTAGTCGTCATCGCTGTGGCCTGCGGCCGTTCCGGCCCCGTTTTCGACGACGACTTCCAGTCCCAGGCACGCCAACTGCTTGACGGTCTCGGGCGTCGCGGCCACGCGCCTTTCACCGTCCAGGCGTTCCCGCGCTATGCCAAGCTTCACCTGCGCTCCCTTCCCGAAACCCCATTGCCCCGAGCCGTTGTTGGCTTGAGTCTAGGACGCGGAAGGCCCGGGCGGGAGTAGGGACGACGCCCCGGGCTCGATGTATGAATATCCAGACTCTGTGCGGTGTTGGCATATCCATACATCGAACCCGGCCATTCCCATCTTCGGACTGCTCTACTAAGCTCGCTGTGGGCTGGGAGCCTCCAGTTACCGCACCGTCGATGAGCCGGTTCCGGCCGCGCCGTCGGGAAGGAACATTGCCATGGCCACGTACAAGATCGGATACTTCGTCGGCAGCCTTTCAAGCCGCTCCATCAACCGGGTCCTGTCCAAGGCGCTCATCAGCGTAGCGCCGGAAGAACTCGAATTCACTGAGATCCCCATCAAGGACCTGCCCCTCTACAGCTCCGACTACGACGCCGATTTCCCGCCCGCAGGCCGGGCGTTGAAAGACGCGATTGTGGCGTCGGACGGCATCCTTTTCGTCTCCCCCGAGTACAACCGCTCCATCCCCGGCGCTTTGAAGAACGCCATCGACTGGGGATCGCGGCCTTGGGGAACCAACTCCTTCGCGCGCAAGCCCGCGGGCATCATCGGCACATCTCCGGGCAGCATCGGCACGGCGGTGATGCAGTCCTCCATGCGTAGCGTCCTGAGCTTCCTCGACGCACCGCAACTGAACGCCCCGGAGGCCTACATCAAGTTCGATCCGGCGTCCTACAACGAGGACGGATCCGTCCGGGACGAAGGAACCGCGTCCCTCCTGCGCCACTACATGGAGGAGTACAGCGCGTTTGTCCAACGCGTGCTGGCCGCCAACGCTCCCGGGCACATTGGCGACGAGCACCCGGACGGCGCCAAGCTGACGCGGTAGCGGGGGGCGGAGTTCGCTGCGCGCGGGGCGCTACTCTCCGGTAAGCCCGTCGACCGACTCGCGAAGGAGGTCGGCGTGACCGTTGTGCCGCGCGTACTCCTCGATCATGTGGAGCACGATCCATCGCAAGCTCGGCGCCCGACCGTCGGACCAGGTGCGTGCGGCCAGCCGGCCCAGGCCGCCATCGGCCATTGCCTCCGCGGTTAGCGAGCGGGAGCGGGACACCGTGTCCTCCAAGAGCGCACGAAGCTGCTCGGGCGAGTCCTCGGCGGCCGAGTGCCATTCCCAGTCCGGGTCGGCTTTCCAGTCCGCGGTGTCCCACGGGGGCTGCCGGTCCCGGTCGTGCAGGCATTGGGAAAACCAGTGCTCCTCAACATAGGCCAGGTGTTTGAGCAGCCCGCCGAGGGTCATTGACGTCGGAGCCACGGTCGCTCCCAAGCCGGATGCGTCGAGCCCGGCACACTTCCACGCAAATGTGGCTCGCTGGTAATCCAGGAAGCCCAGCAGGGTCGCGGCCTCGTCGGCCGCGAGGGGAGGTTCCAGGCGTCCTTGCTCATCTACGTCGGTCATGGGCCGTGAGCCTACGCGCTGCAACGCGCCGTGGCAACGATCCCAAAGGCTAATGCTTCGCCGAGACGTCCTGCGAAATCGCCCGCGCGGTTTGCACGATCTGGTCCCGGACCGATTCGAGGTAGGCGTCAGGGTCTGGCTGGGCAGCGACGTTTTGGGCTTGGAGCGAGACGTTGACCGCTGCAGCCACATGGCCGGCATTGTGATTCCACACCGGCGCAGCGATGGACATGAGCCCGAGTTCCAGTTCCTGGTCCAGGAGGCACCAGCCCTGCTTGCGCACCCGGTCCAGCTCGGCCAGAAGTTCCTCTCGCGACGTGATGGTCCGTGGTGTCAGTTCCTTGAACTCCACCGAGGACAGGTACTCGTCCAGTTTCAGCGGCGTCAGCCCGGCCAGAAGGACGCGTCCCATGGAGGTTGCGTAGGCGGGGAAGCGGGTGCCCACCGAAATGCCGACCGTCATGATCCGGCGTGTGGTCACGCGGGCCACGTAGAAGATGTCCGCCCCATCCAGCACCGCGGCCGACGTCGACTCCCCCAATTTCAGCGAGAGTTCTTCAAGGTGCGGCTGCGCGAGCTGGGGCAAAGACAGGGCCGACAAATATGAGTAGCCAAGCTGCAGGACCATCGCCGTGAGCGCGAAGGTCTTGCCGTCTGTGCGGACATAGCCGAGTTCCACCAGGGTATGCAGGAATCGACGGGCCGTGGCACGCGTCAGGTTGGTACGCGCCGCCACCTCGCTGAGTGTCATGACGGGGTTGGCCGCGTCGAACGCACGGATCACGGACAATCCGCGTGCCAGCGATTGCACATACTGGTCACTCGCTTGTGGAGCACCTGCCTGCGGCACCCCGGCTACTGCTGCGTCGGTCATGGTTACCAATCTTATTGGCGCGAACTGGCAGCAGTTGCCCCTTGGATTGCTTCCAGAGGGCATTTGCTGCCAGTTCGCGCTCGACTTTAGGCGCGTTTAGACGCCGACGACGGCGCCAGCCGCCTTCTCGTCGAACGGCACCAACGGGACCGGGACCATCGCTTGGAGTTCTTCAAAGGTGCAGCCGAACGTCTCACGCACGGTCACGCCGTCGGGCCCTATCAGAAAGACCGCTTTGTCCGTGTACACGCGGGTCACGCAGCCCACGCCCGTAAGCGGGTAGCTGCAGTGCTCGACGAGCTTGGACGCGCCCTCGCGGGTCAGGAGCGTCATCATGACGAATACGTCCTTGGCGCCGGTGGCCAGGTCCATCGCCCCGCCGACGGCCGGGATGGCGTCCGGTGCTCCCGTGTGCCAATTGGCGAGGTCACCCGTGGCCGACACCTGGAAAGCGCCGAGGACGCAGATATCCAGATGCCCGCCGCGCATGATCGCGAAGGAATCGGCATGGTGGAAATACGAAGCACCGGGGAGCTCCGTGACGGGGATCTTGCCGGCATTGATGAGGTCGCCGTCGATCTCGTCCCCCTGGGCCTCAGGGCCCATCCCGAGCATCCCGTTCTCCGTGTGGAGAGTGATGTTCTGCTCTTCTGTGAGGTAGTTGGAGACGAGCGTAGGCTGGCCGATGCCGAGGTTCACGAACGAGCCCGGAGCGATGTCCCGCGCCACGAGCCGCGCGAGATCGTCACGGCCCAACGGCGTAGCCGAAGTTTGTAGAGAGGTTTGGATGCTCATGTCAGGCCACCTTCACGATGCTGTTGACGTAGATTCCGGGGGTCACCACGTTCTCCGGGTCCAGGGCGCCGGTCGGCACGATCTCGGACACCTGGACGATGGTGTGCTTGGCCGCGGCGGCCATGATGGGGCCGAAGTTTCGGGCGGTCTTGCGGTAGACAAGGTTGCCCTTGCCGTCGGCCTTGAGCGCCTTGATAAGCGCGACGTCGGCGTGGATGGGCGTCTCGAACACCTGCCACTTTCCGTCGAGGAAGCGCGTGTGCTTGCCTTCAGCGAGCATGGTGCCGTAGCCGGTAGGGGTGAAGAACCCGCCGATACCCGCCCCGGCAGCCCGGATGCGTTCGGCCAAGTTGCCTTGCGGCACGAGTTCCAGTTCGATTTCCCCGGCCTTGTACTTGGCGTCGAAGTGCCAGGAATCGGACTGGCGCGGGAAGGAGCAGATCATTTTGCGGACCCGTCCTTCCTTGATGAGCAGTGCAAGGCCCTGGTCGCCCTGGCCCGCGTTGTTGTTCACCACAGTGAGGTCGGTGGCACCGGAATCGAGCAGCGCGTCGATGAGTTCGAACGGTTGGCCCGCGTTTCCGAAGCCTCCGATCATCACGGTGGAGCCGTCCTTGATGCCGGCGACTGCTTCGCCGACAGTGTCAATGAATTTCAGCATTGCCTTAGCCCTTCACCCGTTGTGCCGAATTTCCGGCAGTGACGTTCTCAAGCACCACGGCCAGGCCCTGCCCGACGCCGATGCAAATCGCGGCGACACCCCAACGCTCGCCGGAAGCCTGAAGGCTGCGGGCCAAGGTGCCCAGGATCCGGGTGCCGGAGGCGCCCAGCGGGTGGCCCATCGCGATCGCGCCGCCATGCCGGTTCACAATGGACGGGTCGATCCCCCACGAATCGATGCAGGCCAGGGACTGCGCGGCGAAGGCTTCGTTAAGTTCGACGGCGCCCACCTGCTCCCAGCCGATGCCTGCCTTCGCGAGTGCCTTGTTGGCCGCTTCCACCGGCGCGTAGCCGAAGAACTGGGGGTCGTTTCCGTGCGCGCCTCGGCCGGCGATGCGGGCAAGCGGCTCCAGCCCGAGCAGCCCGGCGGCGCTTTCGCTGCCGATCCACGCCGCGGAGGCGCCGTCGGACAGCGGCGAAGCGTTCCCCGCGGTGACCGTTCCACCTTCCGGACCGCTGGCTTCGGGACGGAACACCGTCTTGAGACCTGCGAGCTTCTCCGCCGTCGAGCCTGCCCGGATGCTTTCGTCACGGACCAACTCCGTGCCCGGAACCTGGGTCACCAACTGGTCGTAGAAGCCTTCGTCCCAGGCGGCCGCGGCGAGGTTGTGCGAGGCCGCGGCGAACTCGTCCTGCCGCTCCCGGGTGATCCCGTACTTCTCGCGCAGCCGCTCGGTGGCCTCGCCAAGGGAAATTGTCCAGTCCTTGGGCATCGCCGGGTTCACCAGGCGCCAGCCCAGGGTGGTGGAGGCCAGGGTCATGTCCCCGGCCGGGTATGGTTTGGAGGTCTTGGGCAGCACCCACGGGGCCCGGGACATGGACTCAGCCCCGCCCACCAGGACCAGCTCGGCGTCGCCGGCGTTGATCTGGCGCGAGGCGATGATGGCGGCATCCAGGGAGGAACCGCACAGGCGGTTGACCGTGGTGCCCGGGATCGACGTCGGGAGCCCTGCCAGGAGGGTGGCCATGCGGGCGATGTTGCGGTTCTCTTCGCCGGCGCCGTTGGCGTTCCCGAACACCACCTCGTCGATGCGCTCAACCTCCAAAGCAGGGGCGCGCTTGACGGCCTCGCGCACCACGTGGGCCGCGAGGTCATCCGGCCGCACCCCGGCAAGGCCCGAGCCGAATTTTCCAAAAGGGGTGCGTACGGCGTCGTACACATACGCCTGGTTCATGGGGTCTCCTCTAAGTGTCTGTAGTCCCAACTAGTCCCCACCGCCACCCTTGCCTCGCAAGCGCGGCCAGGGAACCCTGGCGGCGTGGGCCCACGCATTAGATGTCCTTATGAGGGCTCAAAACGACATCTAATGCGAGTCAGTTGGGTGGGGTGGGGCTCGCGGGTTCGGTGGATTCGGGGGTCTCGTCGAGTTCCGCGAAAACGCCCTGTGCGGTCTTGAATGCAGTGTTGGCGGAGGGAACTCCGCAGTAGATGGCGGTCTGCAGCAGGATTTCCTTGATTTCGTCCCTACTCAGCCCGTTCGTGATGGCGGCACGGATGTGCATGGCCAGTTCTTCCCAGTGCCCGTGCGCCACCATCGCGGTGATGGTGACGGCGGAGCGCATCTGCCGCGTCAGGCCCGGGCGGGTCCAAATGCCGCCCCAGGCGATGCGGGTGATCATGTCCTGGAAGACCTCGGTGAATTCGTCCTTCTTGGCGTTGGCGCGGTCCACGTGCGCGTCGCCGAGCACTTCACGGCGGACCACCATGCCGGCGTCGTAGATTTCCTGCGAGGTGGCGTCGCGCTGAACGGCGCCCTGCGAAGAATCAGTGCTCATTTTCCGGCCTCCGTCATGAACGTCCGCATGAGGTCCGCGACGACGGCGGGCGCCTCCGCGGGCGCAAGGTGCCCGACGCCGTCGAGCGCTACAGCGACTGCAGTGGCGCCGCCTGTGTTGAATCTGGCGTTGATGCCGTCCGCAATTTCTTTAGCGAACGACGGCGGTGCAACAGTGTCCTCGACGCCGGCCAGTGCCTGCGTGGAAACGGTGATGCTGCCGAGTTCGGAGCGCACATCGAATCCCGCGAGGGCCTCGCAGCAGAAGGCGTAGCTGAAGCGGTCTGCATCCCGCAGGGCATGCAGAAGGCGACTGCTGACCACGGGCTCGCGATCCATGAAACCAGGAGCGAACCATCGCTGCGCCGAACCCTGGATCATCACCGCCGTGCCTTGCGCGCGGACGGTTTCAGCCCGTTCCAGCCACCCCTCGCGAGTGCCGAGCTTCGCTCCGGAGCATTGCACCGACAGGGACTTGAGGCGTTCTCCGTGCTTGATGGCCAATTGCAGTCCGGTGGCGCCGCCCAGGGAGTCCCCGGCGTAGTGGAACACGGCGCCGGGCGCGATCGAGTCCACCAAGTCAACCACCGCGTCGGCCAGTTCGGCGACGCTGAACGTTTCGGAGGCTGCGGGCGAGACGCCGTGACCGGGCAGGTCCCAGCCGATGACATCGAACTCACCGCCGAGCAGGGCTGCCGTCTCGCTCCACAACACCGTGGAGGTTCCGAGGGAGGGCCCCACTATCAGGAGCGGCTTCTCCCCCAAAGTGCGCTGCGGCGACAGCAACACCGCCTTGACGTTGGGCTTAGCCACGATCGGCTCCCTTCGGATTGGTGTGTGTGAAATCGGGGTACGCGGCGAGGATGCGGCGGCTGATCTCGGCTGCCTCGCCGACATAGTTCGCAGGGTCCAGAAGTGCCTGCAGTTCCTCGTCGGACAGCTTGCCGGCCGGGACGGCCTCGCGGAGGAGCTTGGTGTAGATCCGGGCTTGCTCCGCTGCAGGTGCCTGCAGGGTCTCGTCGACGACGGCCTGCAGCTTGGCCTTCGCATCGCCCCTGTCCGCGCCGAGGAGCGGGGCAACGGAGGATGCAACCGCTTCGCTGAGCAGCAACGGCCCGGAGATTTCCAGGTTGCGGCGCATCGCCTCGGGGAAGACACGGAGTCCTTCGGCGAGCTCGCGCAGCTGTGTGGCGGCGCCGAGTGCGAGCCGAAGCAGGCCCCGCAGGGCGGGCCATTCACTGTGCCAGGCGCCGTCCGGGCGTTCGTCGTTGAAGTTCGCGGCTGCGAGGTGCAGCTGCATTGCCAGCCCGGGAGCTTGGAGCGCTGCGCTGCGGATCAGCACGGACAGCACCGGGTTTTGCTTTTGCGGCATGGCAGAGGAAACGCCCCGACCCGCGGCAAGGGGTTCACCCAGTTCGGCAACCTCGGGGCGGCTGAGGAACAGCAGGTCCGACGCGATCTTCCCGAAAGAGTCAGTCAGGGAGGCCAAGGCGTCGCCGAGTGCAGTGACAGCCAGGCGGTTCGTGTGCCAAGGAGCCGCAGCGAGAGCCAGCCCCAGCTTCCCGGCCAAAGCATCGGCCAAGTCAAAGGGGCTCGACGACAAGCCGTCGGTGAGCACGGTACCGGCAGCCAGCGTGCCGCCGGCACCGCCGAACTGCACGGGCAACTCCAGGGATTCAAGGCGGCGGGCCGCTGCTGCCACTCCGTGGAACCACTGCGCCGCTTTGAGCCCGAAGGTGAACGGAAGCGCGTGCTGCGTCAGGCTCCTGCCTACGCATAGCGTGTCCGCATGCTGCTCCGCAAGGGCGGCGAGCGCCGTCGTCGTACCTTTTACTTCGGCGAGAAGCGCGGAAACCACGCGGTGCGCGAGCAGCATCAGGGCCGAATCCAAGACGTCTTGGCTGGTCAGGGAGGTGTGCACGGCTGCAAGCGCGCCGATGGCCCCGCCGGGATGCCCGGCGTCGAGCTGCCTGACCCTGCCCCGGAGATCGGCCAGCAGCGGAATGACCGGGTTGGCGCCACCTTGTGCGCGTTCGGCGATGGACGCGGCGTCGTAGGCCCAGGATTCCGCGGCCTCGGCGACGACGGCGGCGGAACCGGCGGGTGTGAGGCCCGCTTCTTCGAGCACGGATGCCCAGGAGGCCTCGACGTCGAGGATGGCCGCGATCACCGCACGGTCACCCGTCAGCGCCCCCACGGCGGGCGACGCCGAAACCGGGCTGAGCAGCCCGAAATCGCCGTCGCCGCTCACTGGGAGGCGCCTTCGAAGTCGAGAAAAACCGTCTCGTTCCCGCCTTGAAGGCGCAGGTCCCACGTGAGGCCGCCATCCGCGTCGCGGCGCGCGATCAGGGTGCTGCGACGCTCGGGATCGAGGGAGCTGAGCAGCGGATCGGCAGCGAGCGCTTCCTCGTTTTCGGGCAAGTAGATACGCGTGAACAGTCGGTTCATGAGGCCACGGGCAAAGACGGCGACGGAAATGAACGGCGCCGCTCCCGGTTCAGTGGGTCCGGGGTTGACCGTGGTGAAGGTGAAGACACCGGAGTTGCCTACCGCGGCACGGCCCCAGCCGGTGAACGTGTAGCCATCGCGGACCAGGGAGCCCGTGCGCTGGACCACCTTGCCTTCGGCGTCGGGCTGCCAGATCTCCAGGATGGCATCCGGGATGGCGTCTCCGGCACCGTCGTACACGGTGCCTTGCAGGCGGATGCTTCCGACGCTGCCCGGAGCAAGGAGCTCGTTGTCCTTATTAAAGGGGAGGGCATAGCCGTAGAACGGGCCGACGGTCTGGCCGGGTGTGGGTGTCAGCTTGCTCATGTTCTACTCCTCATCCCCGGCGTCGCCAAAGGCTTCGTTTTCGGTCCAGGTCCGCTTCGACCCGCTCAGGACAATGTCCCAGTTGTAGCCGAGGGCCCATTCGGGGCTCGTCAGCTCGTGGTCGTACTTGGCCACGAGGCGGTCGCGGGCGTCCTGGTCCACGATCGATTGGTAGATGGGGTCCAGCGGGAACAGCTGGTCACCCGGGAAGTACATCTGGGTAATGATTCGCTGCGTGAAGTCGGTGCCGAACAGCGAGAAGTGGATGTGTGCCGGCCGCCAGGCATTGAGATGGTTCTTCCAGGGGTAGGCGCCGGGCTTGATCGTCGTGAAGCGGTAGGAGCCGTCCGGTCCGGTGATGCAGCGTCCGACGCCGGTGAAGTTCGGGTCGAGCGGGGCCGGGTGCTGGTCGCGCTTGTGGATGTACCGGCCGGCGGCGTTTGCCTGCCAGATCTCCACGAGCTGGCCGGCAACCGGGCGGCCGTCGCCGTCGAGCACTTTGCCTTGCACGATGATCCGCTCGCCCTGGGGTTCGCCGTTGTGCTGGATGGTGAGGTCGGATTCCAAGGCGTGCACGTCCTGGTGCCCGAACGCCGGCGAGTACAACTCGATGGTCTCCGGGTCGGCGTGGTGCAGGCTCTTGGTGGGGTGGCGCAGGATGCTGCTGCGGTACGGCGCGAAGTCCAGGCGGGGCTGGGTCTCCGGCGCGGCACCGTCTTTGAGCGCTTGGGCGTACGCCTCGCCGATCGCCTTGATCTCGGCACTGAGATCCGTTTGGGTTTCGACGGCGGCGTCCGACGGCGCGTGGGCGGCATGCGGTTCGGCCGCAGGTACGAGCTCGTCGTCGTCTTGGTAGTGCCCGGCATTTGCGTCTAGCAGCACGGCCGGCTCCTTTCGGGTGGTTGCTTTCCTGGTCTCTGCTTGCGTTTCTGTTCAGCGGTGCACGTGGTGGGCGTGAAGCGAGTCGTACTGGACGGCGTGCCGCACCGGGGCGTTGGGGGCGCCGTAGCCGTCGTAGTTGCCACGGCGTTCGACCATTTCGAAGAACACGCTGCCCACCGTGGCGGTGTAGAAATGGAGGAATTCACCGTTGGCGTCCCTGTCGTAGAGAAGGTTCAGTTCCTTGAGGGTGGCCAGGAACGAAGGATCCAGGGCGAAGCGCGCATCCAGGTCCTCGTAGTAATTCGCCGGAATCCGGAGGAAGTCGAGCCCCCGTGCCTGCGCCGCCCGGGCCGTGGCCACGAGGTCGTCCACCGCGAAGGCGATGTGTTCCTGGTAGCTCTTGCGGGCGCCGTTGCCTTGCTGGCCTGGTCCCTGCTGGATGACGGGAGCAAGGTTCAAGACCAGGCGCACGGCACGGTCGGAAGTCACCATGACCTGCGAGCGCACCAGGCCACTCGGGCTCGCCACCTCGGCTAACGGCTGAGGTTCCAGCGCAAGGGCACTCGTGTAGAAAAGGACGGCCTCGTCGAAGTGCTGCCAGGGCTGGGCGAGGTTCACGTGGTCGATCACCGCTTGCGCTCCCGCTGAAGGGTGCTCGAGGCCTTCGCCGAATTCATAGGTCCATGCCGCCGTCCCGTCCGGGCTGCCTTGGCACAGGAAGATCTCGGTGGAGTCCGGGGCTGCGATGCCTTGGAACACTTCCTCGTCCGCCTGGACCTTGCGCGGCACCACGGGGGCTTTGAGTTGCTGGGCGCGGGCCGAGGCAATGACGGGAGAGTCGACGTCGAACCCCAACGCCGCGATGGCGGGTTCACTGTGCGACGGCGCCTGTTCGTTGATGATGACGCGTGCCTGCCCCATGGACCACAACTGCACGTCCTTGGTCCGGTGACGGCCGTCGAATTCGAAGCCGAGCTGGCCCAGAAGCGTCTCGAGCTGTGCGGGCTCATCCGTCTTGACCTCGGCGAAGTTGAAACCGGCCGGTTCCGCCACCTTGGGCAGCGTGGCCAGTTCCATGGGATAACGACGCCGGCCGGCAGCGTTGGCGAGCGAGTCACCGCTTCCGGCTCCCGCCGCTCCTCCCTGTGCACAGGAGGCCGCGTTTTCGTCGAGCCATTTGGCGCTCTGTTCCTCAAGCCAGATCAGCGAGCGCATCGCGTCGACGGCGGTGCGCTCCACATCGGATTGGCGGAAGACGTCGTTGAAGACCTCCAGCGAGACCGGGCCGGAGTAGCCCGCGCGGGCCACGTGGCCCATGAACTTGGCAAGCTCGAACTGTCCTTCGCCCGGGAACACGCGGTAGTGGCGGCTCCAGGACAGGACATCCATAGAGAGCTTCGGGGCGTCGGCCACTTGGACGAAGAAGATCTTCTCGGGCTTGATGGCCTCGATGGGCGCGGTGTCCCAGTCGCGGGAAAGGATGTGGAAGGAGTCGAGGCACGTGCCCAGGTTGGGGTGGTCCACCGTGTCCACCAAGCGGTGAGCGTGCTCGTAGTCGTTGACGTATTTGCCCCAGGCCAGGGCTTCGTACGCCACTTTGACGCCGTGGTCCCCGGCCAATTCCGCCAGGCGGGAGAGCTGTTCGGCCCGGAGGCCGTCGTCGTCGATGGTGGCGGTTCCCACGTTGGTGCACACCAGGATGGTGTCCATGCCGAGGCGGGACATGAGCTTGAACTTGGCGTCCGCCCGGCGCAGGTTTTCCTGCAGGAGGTCTTCGGAGACGCTGTCGAAGTCGCGGAACGGCTGGTAAAGATCCAGCCCGAGTCCGAGGTCCGCGGCCATCTTCCGCACGTCCTCAGGGCTGAGCGGCGAGGTGACGAGGTCCTGTTCGAAGATCTCGATCCCATCGAAGCCCGCGATGGCACAGGCCTGCATCTTTTCCTTGAGCGTGCCGGAGAGGCAGACCGTGGCGATTCCCGTGCGCATCAGTGCCCTGCCCGGGCGAGTGCCTTGTCGGCCTTCGACTCTTCAGCCTTGCCGTCTTCGGCGCCCACAAGCTCCAGGAAATGCTCCCGCATCCGTTCCGGATCGGCGTCACGGCCGGTGAAGATGCGGAAAGCGTCGGCAGCCTGGCCTACGGCCATGCGTCCGCCGTCGAGCACGCGGCAACCCTTGGCGCGGGCCTCGAGGACGAGCTGGGTTTCGATCGGCCGGTAGACGATGTCAGCCACCCAATGCCGGGGTTCCACGAGGGACATGTCCAGCGGGAGGCCTGGATGAGCGCCCATGCCCACCGGTGTGCAGTGCACCAAACCGTCGGCAAGCGGCATGAGTCGCGGCAGCTCCGCCGTCGTGCGCGCAGTGACGGTGCTGCCCGGGAACAGGGCGGCCAGTTCCGCCGCCCGTTCCGCGCAGCGCGCGGGGTCCACATCCACCAGATCCAGTGTCTTGACCCCCGCGGAAAGCAGGGCATATGCGACTGCGGAGCCCGCACCACCGGCGCCGAGTTGGACAACCCGGTTCAGTCCGGCGTCGGGAAGGCCGCTGGCCAAAGCGGATCCGAAACCGGAGAAGTCTGTGTTGTGGCCAATGAAGCGGCCGTCCTTGATCAGCACGGTGTTCACCGCGCCAAGCCGCCGGGCGTCCTCGGAAACCTCGTCCAGGAACGGCAGCACCAGTTGCTTGCACGGATGCGTGATGTTGAGGCCGTTGTAGCCAAGCCAGGAAGCTGCGGTCAGCAGATCGCCGACGGCGGAGCCGGGCAGGGAGAGCTCCAGCAGGTCGATGGGCCGGTACAGGTAGCGGAGCCCCTGGACGTCGGCCTCCTTCTCATGCATGGGCGGCGTCAGCGAAGGCGTGACGCCCTCACCGATCAGGCCCACCAGGAAGGATTCGGCTCGGTTGCTCATGCTCATTGCTCCTTTGACAACTGCACCCGCGGATTGGCCGTCTCTGGATCCTTTGAGTCATCCAGAGTCTGCTGCTCCGCCGGGCGGTATGAATCAGACTACACAAAATGTTCACATATTGCACTTATGTTCTTATAGCGAACAAAAGTGACAGCCGCTAACGCCCTTTAGCGCTGCGGCAGGCGGTCGGCGAGCTCGGACGCCGCGCTCTTCAAGAGCGGAACGACTGCCACGAGCTGTTCCACACTCATCCGGAAGACTGGGACGGCGGTGGCGAGGGATGCGAAGGCAACGCCCTGGGAATTGAGGACGGGGACGGCGACGGCGCGCATACCCACCTCGTTTTCTTCGTCCATGACCGCGTAGCCTTGGCGACGGACCTTCTCGATTTCCAGGCGGAAAGCGTCGCGGTCGGTAATGGAGAACTCCGTCAGCGGCTCCAGCTCAAGCTCTTCCACCAACTGCTGCCGCTCGTCACCGTCCGCGAAGGCAACAAGCGCCTTGCCCACTGCCGTGGTGTGCAGCATTCCAAGATGCCCCGGATCGCTTGTGACCCGGAACATTTGGGGACCGTCCACCTTGTTGACCGTGAGGTGATGGTGGCCATCCCGCACGGAAAGGATGGTGGCCTCGCCGGTCCCTTCCGTCACGCGCTGCAGGATGGGCCGCGCGGTCCCGGCAAAGCCGTGGTGGTTTGATACCCGTTGACCGAGCTGGAAGACACGAAGTCCCAGATGGTAGCGGCGGCCGTCGGCCTCGTAGTCGACGAATCCGTCGCGGGTCAAGGATCCGAGCAGCCGGTAAGTAGTGCTGAAGGGCAGCTCCGCTTGGCGGGCGAGCTCGGAAGCACTGGCCCCCTTCGGCTCATTGCCCAGCAATACAAGGAGGCCCAGGGCCTTGCCGATCATGTCGGTCTTTGTGTCTTCCTTCACATCCATGACTAAAGATTGCCACATCGTGAGAGCTATTGCTAGATGGTGAATAAACATCTTGACAAGTGACTGCGCTCACAGCCATCATTGCTATATCGCACAAGTAGCTCTCACAATGTGGCTACTGTGTGAGGCCGCTGCCGGACCCACATCGACGTTCCAGGTACGCAAATTTCAGCCAGATGCGACATCGCCGTCACACAAAAGGAACACCATGAGTCACACGATCCCGTCTACGACGCCGGGCACTGCCACGGCGGGAACGCCGAAGAAGGCCGCCCTCGCCAGCTTCCTCGGCAGCGCCGTCGAGTACTACGACTTCTTTATCTTCGGTTCGGCCGCGGCCTTGATCTTCCCGCACGTCTTCTTCCCCAGCGCCGATGCCAACGCAGCCATCATGTCCTTCGCGACATTCGGCTTCGCATATGTGGCAAGGCCTGTTGGAGCCATCATCCTGGGGCACTTCGGCGACCGAATCGGCCGCCAGCGCGTGCTGATGTTCACCCTGGTGCTCATGGGGGGTGCGACGTTCATCATCGGTTGCCTCCCCGACTTCAAGGCCATCGGATGGTGGGCTCCGGCGCTGCTGGTCTTCGCACGCCTCTGCCAGGGCCTCTCGGCCGCCGGCGAACAAGCCGGCGCCTCGTCCATGACGCTGGAACACGCTCCGGACAACCGCCGTTCGTTCTTTACCTCCTGGACCCTCACCGGAACCCAGGGAGGCCAGATCCTCGCAGCGTTGGTCTTCATCCCCGTGGTCGCCCTCCCCGACGAGATCAAGTACGGCATCGGCTGGCGCATCCCGTTCTGGCTCAGCGCCGTGGTGGTCCTGGTGGCGTTCTTCATCCGTCGCACCCTGCACGAGCCGCCCGCATTCGCCGAGGCCAAGAAGAACAACCAGATCGCCAAGCTTCCCGTGGCCGACCTCCTCCGGCTGCACTGGGCCGATGTTCTGCGCGTTATTTGCTGCGCCTTCATCTCGGCCGTGAGCACCGTCTTCGGCACCTTGGCCATTGCCTATGCCAAGGACGTGGCCCACGTCAACAGCACCATCACTTTGTGGCTCGTCGTCGCGGCAAACGTCGTCGCGCTCGGCACACAGCCTGTCTTCGGCAGGATGGCCGACCGGATCGGCCGCAAGCCCGTCTTCATCTACGGCGCCGTAGCCAGCGCCATCATGACGCCGGTGTTCCTCTTGACGCTCGAATCCGGAAACGTGCCGCTCATGTTCCTGGTCTCCGTGGTGTACTTCGCTCTCGGATACGCCGCAGCAAACGCAGTGTGGCCCTCCTTCTACGGCGAAATGTTCAGCACTAAGGTCCGTTTCTCCGGCTTGGCCATCGGCACGCAGATCGGCTTCCTCATGGCAGGCTTCGCCCCGACGATCGTCACCGCAATGGGCGGCACCAAGGCTGGCGGCTGGGTCCAGATCAGCATCTTCACCGGCGTCATCTGCGTCGTCGCAGCCGTATCCGCGATGACGGCCCGCGAATCCTTCAAGACACCGACGGCGGAGCTCGGCCTGAAGTAGCCTCTGCCTCCAAAAGACATCCGTTGTTCCCCACCCACCGGCTTGGGCCCACGCCGGCGGGGTTCCCTGGCCGAGCTTGCGCAGCTAGGGGGCCGGTGGGGAGCGACGGATTTTTTTGCTAACGGAAGTCTTACCCACGGCTAACCCGTACGAAACCACCCTGCAACATTGGCCCGCCACACTGGAATAGCCGGCAAAAGCTGGCAGCTCCAGCCAGGGAGGCCACCATGTTGAAGGAAGTATCAACCCACCCCACAAGAATCCGCGCGCTTGACCAGTTGCACCGCGGCGACCAGATCGAAGCCCGCCTCTCCGTCGGACCCTCCTACGATGACGTTGTCATCCGCAGGGGCAGCGTCCAGGAAACGGCCCCGGGCATCGGCGTCGTCTGGATCATGGATCAGCTGACGGGCCTGCGCAAGGCCATCAATACCGACGAATGCACAGTCTGGCGAGTGGCCTGACCTGGCCCCGAACCGCTCAGCCGCCAGCCACGGACTGGATGATCAAGACCTCCTGGCCGGCCGTAACCTCAGTATCCAGACCCTTCAGACGCCGGACCTCCTCGCCGTTCACGTAAATATTCACGTAGCGCCGGAGCGAACCGGTTTCATCCCGGAGCCTCCGGGCCAGCACCGGGTAATTACCGGTCACAGCGTCAAGCAAGCTTTCCACGGTCACAGCTCCGTCGGCGGGCGTAGTCAGATAGGACTGCCCGCCGGCGAGGGGCTGGAGAACGCTAGGCAAAACCACGGTGATATCGGGCAAGATCCGTCCTAAGCCGGAAGACCGGATGCTGCGGAGACAGCGGCCAATTCGTCGGCCACATCTGCGGAGACAACCCCGGAGATGACGGCAGCGCGGACGCACAAAACATCAGGTAGGTGCGAGGCAACTTCGATGAAAGACTCGCCTTCATCGGCGCTGGCGTAGACCGAACCGCCGCGTGTCCCGAAGTACACCCCGGCAGGTTCAGCCGAATCCACCGCGGCCGCGTCACGGAGCACGGCATTGTATTCATGGTCCGGGAGGCCCACATCCAGGCGCTTCCACGACTCACCTGCGTCATCCGTGCGGTGCACCGCGAGATGGCCGTCCGGCGGAATCCGCTCACTATCGGCCTTGATCGGGATCACCCAGGCGGTCCCTTCGCGGCGGGGGTGGGCGAGCATCACGAAGCCGAAATCCGCCGGGAGGCCCTCGGCGATGGAGATCCAGTTCTCACCGTTGTCATCCGTGCGGTACACACCGTGGTGGTTCTGCGCATACAAGCGGCCTTCGACGGCCGCATCCGCGGCGATCTTGTGCACGCACTGGCCGAACTCCGGGTTGGGATCAGGCATGAAGTAGGCCGAAATCCCCTTGTTCCGGGCCTCCCAGGAGGCACCGCCGTCGAGCGATCGGTAGACGCCGCCGGTACTCATGGCGACGTGGACCTTCTCCCCGGAGGGGTTGACCACAATCGAGTGGGCGGCAGCCCCGCCGTAGCCGGCTCCCCACTCGCTGCGGTGCGGGTGGTCCCACAGGCCGCGGTTCAACTCGAAGTGCTCGCCGCCATCGGTCGACTTCCAGACGGAGATCGGTTCGCAGCCGGCCCAGACGACCCCGGGGCGGGAGGCGGAATCGGGGTAGATCTGCCAGATCCGTTCCAGCGCAGCCTCGGTTCCCTCGGGGAATTTGATGGCGCCTTGTTCGGGCTCGGTCCATGTGGCGCCAAGGTCATCGGAGTGGGCCACGGTGGGACCCCAGTGTTCGGAACGCACGCCCACCATGATCCGGGGCGTGTCTCCTCGTGTATCGATCCCGATGCTGGGGATCTCGCTCATGAGGAAGTGCGGACCGGAAAAGGACCATTCCTTGCGGTCTGTGCTGCGTGCCAGCCACAGTCCTTTTTTGGTCCCGATCGCCAAGACATAACTCTCTGCGGTTGCCATGCACCCCATGCAACCATCCTAGGGCGGGAGCCGCAACGATTTTATGAACCGGTCTAGGAAACCGTCTCAGTCCACGAACTCGGACTGCGTCTCAATGAAGTCCCAGTCAGCGTCGCTCAGCCCGCCTGCCAGCTCTTCAAGGCGCGGGCCGCCAACATCGGCAATGCGTTGCAGAACTTCCAGCGGAAGCTCCGTGGCACGAAGGTTCTCGCGCAGCCATTCCTTGCTCTTGAGGTCTATGTCCAGCCACCACATGAAGATCTCCACGTGGACCACCCCTTCCTGTGCAAGTTAACGCTAGGCCTGCGCCGGGTGCACTACAAGGGGCCGGGGACCTGATCAAACGCCGGATTTCGCCCTGAAATCCGGGTCGGAAAAAGTAAAGTGAAAGTAGTTATTCAGATTGGTAGCGGAGTGCTGTTGGGGCACGTAAGCTAATTGTCAGCAGGAACCCAAAGAACCTGCTCCAAAGTCCGCTCCGGAGTGCGTATCCCCCAATAACGCACTCCGGAGCTCTTTGTTTAAGCTTTGCGCGGCGCGGAACCAGCCTAGACGAACTGGTACAGCAGGGCCGCCATGCCGAAGCCCACTACCGAGAGCACGGTTTCCAGCACCGTCCACGTCTTCAGGGTGTCCTTGACTGACATGTTGAAGTACTTGGAGATGATCCAGAATCCGCCGTCGTTCACGTGGCTGGCGATGATAGAGCCGGAAGAGATGGCCATCACAATCAGGGCCAATTGCGGCTGCGAATAGTGTCCGGCCGTGAGCGCCGGAGCCAGGATGCCGCCGGTGGTCACGATCGCGACCGTGGCGGAACCCTGGGCGAGGCGCATGCCGCAGGCGATCACGTAAGCGGACACGATGACCGGGAGCCCTGCCTTGGCCAAGCTGTCAGCCACCGCGTTGCCTACCCCGGTTGCCGAGAGCACTGCGCCGAAGAATGCGCCGGCTCCAACAACAAGCAGGATCATGCCGACCGGTTTCAGCGAGGCCGAGCTCAGTTCGGAGAGGTCCTTGGCGCTCATGCCCCGACGCGTGCCGAGGAGCCACATCGAGAGTGCGACGGCAACGGTGAGCGCAATGGCCGGGTTGCCGAAGAACACGAGCGCATCGCGGAATCCACCAGCGGGCAGGAAGACATTGCCGAAGGTGGCGCCAAGGATCAGCAGCATCGGCAGGCCGATGGCAAGGGCAACGACGCTCATGGGTGGTTCGTGGCCCACGGCTTCCTCTGCCTCCGGGATCACGCGATCTTCCGGGACGGCCACTTGCACGCGCTTGCCGATCCACTGACCCCAGAGAATGCCGGAAGCGAACCAGGCAGGGATGCCACAAGCGAGGCCCATGATG
Organism: Arthrobacter sp. SE2; assembly: GCF_058244265.1. Lineage (NCBI taxonomy): Bacteria > Bacillati > Actinomycetota > Actinomycetes > Micrococcales > Micrococcaceae > Arthrobacter > Arthrobacter sp. SE2. The sequence goes on from NZ_JBZAYA010000003.1 coordinate 73,362, forward strand.
ATGATCCAGCCAAGTTCAACGTGGAACAATCCTGCTGCGGCTACGGGACCCGGGTGCGGCGGCAGGAAGGCGTGGGTCACTGAGAGTCCGGCGAGGAGCGGCAAGGCGTACAGAATCAGGGATTTCCCGCCGCGTACCGCCGCCACGTAGACGAGGGGTGCGAGCACGAAAATACCAATGTCGAAGAAGACCGGAATACCCAGGACAAGACCGGTGACGCCCATGGCCAGCGGCGTTCCCTTTTCGCCGAAGACCTTCACGAGCCTGCCCAGCAGGACCTCTGCGCCACCTGAACGTTCCAGGATGGCGCCCAGGACAGTGCCCAGGCCGATGATCAGGGTGATGTGTCCGAGGATCCCAGCGAAGCCCTTCTCGATGAGGGCGTCGCCGCTCTTGATGGGCGAGCCGACAAGGGCATCGATGCTCACGCCGCCCGCTAGCGCGACGAGCACGCTGGTACCCACCAAGGCAATGAACGGTTCTACCTTGACTTTGATGATCAGAAACAACAGGAGGGCAATGCCGGCGCCTGCCAGGATAAGCAGGCCGGCCGTATCGTGCCGCAGCCAGTTCAGGAATTCATTCATGGGGGTTACTTTCTGGGGATTCCTACGCGAGGGTGGCGGTGAAGGCGGTGGCCCTGGCCGAGATGTCTGCCCAGTCGCCTGCAGCAACGGCGGCGGGAGGGACCACACTGGTTCCACAGCAGACCGCTGCGGCGCCGGCGTCGAGATAGCTCTTGGCGTTTGACGCGTCGATCCCGCCGGAGGGCAGAAGGCGGATACCGGGGTAGGGACCCTGGAGATCCTTGAGGTACGCGGGACCGAGCTGCCTGGCCGGGAAGATCTTGACTGCGGCGGAACCGAGGTCAAGCGCCTGCGCCACCTCGGTAGGTGTCATGGCCCCCAAACTGAAGGGGATACCGGCGGCCGCAGCCACCGCCGCAACCTCAGGGCGGAGACCGGGCGTCACCAGGAAACGGGCACCAGCGTCGATGGCTGCCTTTGCCTGATCGGCCGTCATCACGGTGCCGATCCCGACGGCGGCGCCGTGCTGCGCTGCGGTTTCCGCCGCTCGCCGCACATGCTTTAGCACCTCCGGCGTGGTGAACGTCAGTTCGACGCTGCGGATGCCGCCGTCGGCCAGCGCGCGGCAGAGCTCGGCGGCGTCGGGGATAAACGGCGCCCGGACGACGGCGAGGGTGCGGTCGGCTTCAAGCTGTTCGACAAATTCTTCAGGAGTCATGCGATTTCGGTACTTCCTGCTCGGGTGCGTCCGTCCGGGCCGCGGCGCAGGGCACGTCCGGCTCGGGCGCCGGTGGGCTTCCCGCCGTCGATCGCTGCCGTCCCGTTGACGAACACGTAATGGATGCCAGTGGCTGGCTGGCGGGGGTTTTCAAAGGTGGCTTCGTCACGGACGGTGCGCGGGTCGAAGAGGACGATGTCGGCCGCGTAGCCTTCGCGGACAAGCCCGCGGCGGTCAAGCTTGAGCCGCTCGGCGGGACGGCCGCTCAAGTGGTGGACCATTTCTTCCAGGGTCAGCAAGCCCAAGTCGCGGCTGTAGTGGCCCAAGTAGCGGGGGAATGTTCCCCAGGCGCGCGGGTGGGGCTTGGCTCCGACCAGGAGGCCGTCGCTGCCGCCGGTGTGCGTGCGGTGGACCATGATGGCCTGCACGTTTTCCTCGTGGCCGACGTGCTGCAGGATCCCGGTGCCCAGGCGGTCCTCCTGGAGGATCTGAGCGAACACGGTGAACGGCTCTGCGTTGGTTTCAGCGGCGATTGCGGCGATGGTCTTGCCCACAAGGCCGGCGAGCGCAGGGTTCTGGACGCCGCTGATCTCCATGGTGTGCCACTCGGCAACCACTCCGTGGCAGCCGTCGGAGCCGTAGATCTCCACAATTTCGCGGATTCTCGCCAGCATCGCCGGGTCGGCCAACCGCGCGAGCGTGGCCTCGGTACCGCCCGAGGACGACCAGCTGGGCAAGATCGCCGCGAGCGTGGTGGCGCCGGGGAGGTAGGGGTAAGTGTCGAGCGTGATGTCGGCGCCGTCGTCGAGCGCTGCATCGATGAGCTCAAGGAGCTCGCCCGCCCGGCCCTTGTTCTCGGCGAAGTTCATGGTGGCGTGGGAAAGGTGCAGCGCGCAGCCAGTGTCCCGGCTCAGCCCGATCATCTCCGCGTAGGCTCCGAGCGCGCCCTTCCCGTAGGAGCGGTGGTGCGGAGCGTAGAAACCACCCAGCTCCCCCACGGTCCGGCAAAGTCCTGCAAGTTCCTCGGTCCGGGCGTACATGCCGGGGGTGTAGGTCAGCCCGGAGGACATGCCCACGGCGCCCTCCTCCATGGCGGTGCGAACGATGTGCTGCATCCGCTCCTGCTGCTCAAGTGTCGGGTCCCCTTCGGCGAAGCCCATCACGAGGGCCCGGACGGTTCCCTGCGGGACGAGGTAGGCGGCGTTGGTGGCGATCCTCTTGCCGTTTTCGGACGCGTCGAGGCGGTCCAGGTACTCGCCCACGGTTCGCCAATTCCAGTCGAAATCCTGCGGGTTGTCGTTCCAACCGGCGATCTTCTCCCGGACCCCGCTAAGGGTGGCATCGTCCACCGGAGCGTAGGACAGCCCGTCCTGGCCCAGAAGTTCGGTGGTGACGCCTTGGCTGAGCTTGGCGTAGTGGTCCTTGTTGACCAGCAATTGCAGGTCCGAATGGGCGTGCATGTCGATGAAGCCGGGGCTTAGGACGAGTCCCGTCGCGTCGACAGTCCGCTCGGCACCGGTTCCGCTCGCGGTGAGGGATCCGGCGTCGGCGACGACGGCGATCACCTCGCCGTCCAGCAGGACGTCCGCGGGACGGCGGTCCGCCCCGGTTCCGTCCACCAGGACGGCGTTGCTGATGAGGGTCTTCATGGCGTGCGTCCTAGAAGAAGGTATGGATGAGGTCGACGACGGTTTGGTCACCGTCGGTATCCGCGAGCACGGGGATGAGCGTCCACTTGTCGAAGGCTGTGCACGGATGCGAAAGTCCCAGGCGCACGACGTCGCCGGGCCGCACGGTGGCGGTGCCGGCGTCGAACGTCATGAAGGAGTGCTGGTCGTTGACGGCAGTGATCTCGGCACCGACGAGGGGCACCATGGGACCGCCGAGTGCGGGCCCGATCAGCTGCGGACGTGGCAGGCCTTCGTCAACGGGCAAGTCGCGTTTGCCGGCGTCGAGGATGGCAAGGCCGGGTTCGGGCTGCGACACGACGCGCGCCCAGCCGTGCATGCCTGCCTTGAATGGCTGGCCGCCGTCGCGGGAAAACGGCGAGATGCCGCGGTAGAATCCGTCGTCGTGGATGATGTAGGCCCCGCTGCGGATCATGACTTCCACGCGGGGACCCACCCCGGAGCCAGCGGTGACGCACGGCGAAAGGACGTCGACGACGTCGTCGAAGTAGGCGCTGCCGCCTGCGGTGAGGATGACGGCGTCGGATCCGTAGAGACCGTCCCCGAGGAGCCGCTGATGCAGCTCACCCATCTGGCCCAAGTAGCCGCGGACGGCGGCAATACTGTCGGCGTCGGCCGTGTGGGCCAACGATCCCTCGTAGCCGCTCACCCCCACCAGCCGCAGGTGCGGGGAGGCAGAGATGGCGCGGGCGACGTCGAGTGCAGCCTCCACGCCTCGCGCTCCGGTCCGGCCACCGATTCCGCCAAGCTCAACAAGGACATCAAGGACGGCGCTGCTTCCAATGGTCTCCAAGGCGCGGCCAATGACATCCACGGTGACAGTGGAGTCGACCCAGGAAAGGATCGGCTGATCCGGGCTCGCGGTCGCGGCGACCCACTCGATCGCGTGCGGATCGATCAGGCTGTTGGCCAGTTGCAGGCGCCGCACACCGAATTCACGGGCCACGCGGAGTTGGGCGAAGTTCGCCACAGTGATCCCCCAAGCGCCGCGGCTCAGCTGTTCGGCCCAGAGCTGTGGCGCCATGGTGGTCTTTCCGTGCGGGGCAAGCAAAACGCCGCGCTCCGCACACCATGAGGCCAAGCGATCGGCGTTGCAGCGGACCGCCCCGGCATCAAGGGTCAGCAACGGCGTCTGGAGGTCGGCGAGCTTCGGGGCTGTTGAGAGGAACTCACGGTGGCTGGTGCCGCTTGCTGTGGCGGGCACGGCCTTGTGCCGCCAGTCGAGCCGGACATCCGCCAGGCGTGCCACGGTGTCCGCTGCAATTGCCCCGGCGCCGGCTCCGGCGCCGGACGTGGAAGTGTTCACCAGTTCGATCCCTTCACTGTGCGCAATTTCACTGTGCGCGATTCACTGTGCGCATTCTGCCCGCAAATTCCATTGCGTTGCGTATTTTGCAACGCAGGTTGCAAAGCTGTTGGTGATATGTCTAACATGGTGCAGGATTGGGAGTCAAGGCCGCGGAATGACCCGGCGCTCCCTGATCAGGCCACGGAAATCCCTTCTTCATGGGGTGTCGAGTGCCGCTGGAAGCGGCAGAGGGAGCGCGGGAGTTTCATGCTTTCAGCTGTATGTGTGGGTGAGACGATGGCCATGCTTACCCCGGTGAAGCCCGTCCCGCTACACCAAGCCACGGAGCTGCATTGTGGAATCGGCGGCGCGGAATCGAACGTAGCCATGGGCCTGGCTGCCATGGGCCTGGACTCCCACTGGGTAGGCCGGGTTGGCCGGGATGGATTCGGCACCCGGATCCTGGAGGAGCTCAGCAACCACGGAGTAGGGATTTCCGGCGTCGAGGTCGATCCCGGACGGCCCACGGGGCTTTACGTCAAGGTCCCCGCCCAGGAAACGGATCCCGACGGCGGCAGTTCAGTTTTGTACTACCGGCAGGGTTCCGCCGCATCAGCCATGAGCCCGGGCACGCTGGCGAATCCCGCCGTCGAGCGCTTATTGGAGGAAGCCTCGCTCATCCACCTGAGCGGCATCACAGCGGCGCTCTCGGCGGAATGCCTTGAGCTGACGGAAGCCATCCTCGCCGCACCGAGGCACGGGCGCCTCATCAGCTTCGACGTCAATTGGCGCGCCGCGCTCTGGGCCGGGCAGGACCGTTCCGCGCTGCGCCGCCTGGCCAATCTCGCCGACATCGTGCTGGTGGGCAAGGACGAAGCCGAGCACGCCTTCGGCACCACCGACGAAACTGAACTCCGGCGCCTCATGCCGGATCCCGCCGTCGTCGTCATCAAGAACGAAGCCATTAGCGCCATCGCCCTGGAACGGGACGGGACGCGGTCCGAGGTATCGGCATTGTCCGTGGACGTGCTTGAGCCGGTGGGCGCGGGCGATTCCTTCGCGGCCGGGTACCTGAGCGGTGTGCTGTTCGGCCTTGAACAGAAGGCGAGCCTTCGCCGCGGTCACGTCGCCGCAGCCTGCACCCTCACCGTGCATGGCGATCGCGGCCCCCTTCCCGGCTCCGCCCTGCTTTCGGCCATCCTCGGTTCCACGGATGCCGAATGGGCCGCGATCCACGTTGCCGGCGGGCACTTCAGCAGCCAGGACCGAAGCCTTCAAGATCGGAGCACAGCACCATGAGCCAGAGCCTGATGCGCGCCATCGACCTGCTTGCCGAGCTTGCGGCCAAACCAGCCACGCTGGATGAGCTTGCCTCCAAGGCTTCGGTGCACAAGACAACCGTGATGCGGCTTCTGCACGCGATGGAGGAAAAGCGCTTCGTTGTCCGCGATGAGGACCAACGGTTCATGCTTGGCTCCAAACTGTTCGAGCTGTCCTCCCTCGCCCTGGAGCAGCGGGACATCCGCAAAGTGGCGCACCCGTACTTGGCCGAACTGAACGGAAAGACCGGGCACACCGTGCACCTCGCCGCGTTCGAAGGCAATGACGTGGTGTACATCGACAAATTCGAGTCGCACCATCCCGTGCGGATGTACTCCCGGATCGGCCTGACCGCGTCCCTGCATTCGGCCGCCGTCGCAAAGGTCCTGCTTGCCGACATGCCGCGCAGCCGGCAGGAAAAGATCGCGGCGGGACTCGACTACACAAGAATTACCGACACCACCCTGACCTCGCCGGAGGCCCTTTTGGCCGAACTGGAGCAAGTCAGGGTGCAGGGTTGGGCCCACGACAACGCCGAGCACGAATCCTTCGTGCACTGCATCGCGACCCCCATTCGCGATGCGAGCGGCGCCGTCGTGGCCGCAGCCTCTTGTTCGGTACCGGTGGTGATGCTCAGCTATGAAGGACTGCTTGAGCTGCTGCCCGACCTCAAAGCCAGCACCGAGGCCATCTCCCGCGACCTCGGCTGGGTCAGCCACGAAAGGAACTCCGCATGAGTGAAAAGACTGTAGTACTGACCGGAAATGCTCCGGCCCCGGCGCACGTATTCTCCCAAGGAATCAAGAAGGGCGGCCTGTTCCAGGTGTCCGGCCAGGGCCCCATGGATCCCGCCACCAACCAGTACATCGGCGAAGGCGACGTCCGCGCCCAGACCCGCCGCACACTGGAAAACGTGAAGGCGATCCTCGAAGCCGGCGGTTCCTCTGTGGAAGACGTCATCATGTTCCGCGTCTACCTCACCACCCGCGACGACTTCGCCGCCATGAACGAGGTCTACGGCGAATTCATCACCGAGAACGTCCCCAGCGGCCAACTGCCCAGCCGCACCACGGTGTTCGTCGACCTCCCGCACGAAGTCATGCTCGTGGAAATCGACGCGCTGGCGGTTACAGCGTAATCCCCAGGGCCCGGCTTGGTGGCACTATTGGGTGATGCCCTTCATGCGCTTTCCCCGGCTTAAGAGGGCGTCTTCCCGGGAGGGACACCAAGCGAACCGGCTGGCGTCGGCCTCAACCGGATGGTGGCTGCTGGTCGTCGTCTTCATCGAGGCCGCAGTCGCCCTGTCTATCCGCCTGCCATTGGCTTTCGGGCTTCCGCCGTGGGGCGGCATCGATGAAAAGACCGGGTTCCCCGCTCTTCTGGCACTGCTGATCGTGCCCCTGGTGGTGCTGGCCGCGTGGCGTCTCCTGCGGCAGCAGCAGCGGGAACGCAGCCAGGCGTTCCGGACGTCGCGCTTGATGGACACCGTGCTGCACACAAGCATGGACTGGCTGTGGGCCACTGGGCCCGATGGACGATTTACGTTCTGCAGCCCGGCGTGCAAGGACATCACGGGGTACGAACCTTCCGAACTGCTGGGGAGGCACATCACCTGCGTCATCGACCCCGCGGATTTGGCGGACGCACGGGAAGACTGGAAGGCAAGGGAAAGCGGAGACTCCTCGTGGTCCCGGGTGGTCACCGTGTGCCGCCACCGGAATGGCGGCCGCGTCTTGGTTGACGTGTCCGGAAGGCCGATCGGCGACAGGGAGGGCAGGGACTGCGGTTTCGAGGGCACCTGCCGTGTCTTGAATCCAGAGACAGCACGCTCGCGTGCGGAAGTCACCGTCCGCATCCAGGCATTGCTCAATGACGGCTCACTCATAACAGCATTCCAGCCGATCCGGTGCCTGGAAACGGGCAACGTCGTTGGAGTGGAATCCTTGACAAGGTTCAGCGGTTCCCAGGAGTTGTCCCCGGAGGTGCGTTTCATGGAAGCCGCCTCGGTCGGCCTGGATATCGAGCTCGAAATCCTTGCTCTCCAGACGGCGCTGACCACCGCTGCGGGGCTCCCGCCGGAACTGTACATCGCGGCAAACCTCTCACCGCGCGCGTGCCTTGACCCTCGGCTGGCAGCCGCGATTGTGGAGTCGACCATCCCTCCGCGACGCATCGTGCTTGAGGTCACCGAACGCCATGAGGTCGCCAACTATGAACCGCTCGCCGAAGCGCTGGCGCCGTTGCGGCGCGCCGGCCTGAGAATAGCCGTCGACGACGCCGGTGCCGGCTTTGCCTCCATGCGCCACATCCTGCAGCTCAAGCCGGACCTCATCAAGCTCGATCGCGAGATCATCGCCGGCATCGACACAGATCCGGGACAGCGGGCCCTGGGAGCTGCGATGGTCGGTTTTTCCTTCGAAATCGGAGCCGCACTTGTAGCCGAAGGGATCGAGACCGAGGCCGAGCTGGCTGCGGTCACCAAGCTCGGGATGACCGCGGCCCAAGGTTACCTTCTCGGCCGGCCCTCGCTCAGACCGGAGGACTGGGCGGGATGGGGGTAGGGGTGGCCGCTAACCCTCCGGCTGATGCGCCGTGACCAGCCCGTCGAAGTCCCGCACGACGACACCCTCAGTTGTCTCCACCGGGAGCCCGTTCCGCGCCCAATACTCGATGCCGCCGATCATTTCGCGCACCGGGTACCCGAGCTCGGCGAATGCCAGGGCCGCGAAGGTGCTTCCGTTGCAGCCCGGTCCCCACGAATAGACCACTACTGAGCTCCCAGCAGGGATCAGTGCGGCCGCCCGCGCGGGTATCTCCGCGGTCGGAAGGTGCATTGCGCCGGGGATATGTCCGTGTTCCCACGACGACTGCCTGCGAGTATCCAGGAGCACGAAACTGCCGGCAGCCGCATCCGCAACGTCCATGACGTCGATCTCGAACTGCAACTTCGCGCGGAAGTAGGCGCCTGCCGCACCGTCCGCCCCAACTCCAGCGCCGGCGTCGTTCATTGGCTTTTCCATCTGCCCTCCTAGGCCAGCTTCGCGAGTTTGGCGTTGGCACGCCGGGATCCCAGCTTTGCCGAGATGCGCAGGCTGGTTTCGGCGGCCATGGGACCTACTTCGCGGACTCGCTTGGCGGTCATGCGGGACGACAAGGAGGAGACGCTGAGGGCGGCAACCACGTGATCGTCGTGGCCGAAGATCGGGGCGGCGACGCACCGGACCTCGGGTTCGTTTTCGCGGTCGTCTATCGCATAGCCTCGGCGACGGATTGCGGCGAATTCAGCCCGCAACTGCTCCGGGTCCGTGATCGTCCTGTCGGTGATCGGCGCCAGCTCACCAGCCAGGATCGGCGCCACCACTTCTTCCGGGCTGAACGCCAACATGGCTTTGCCGACTGCAGTGCAGTACGCCGGCATGGTCGCCCCGACGCGCGATGCCATACGAACTGTTGCCTCGTCTTCCACTTTGTCGAGGTAGACCACATCATGGCCGGACAGGACAACAAGGTGGCACGTACTTTCCGTGGCCCTCATCAGCAGTCTGAGCTCGGCGTTGGCGACGCTGCGTAAATCGAGCCGGTCCAAATATGACTGTCCCAAACGCAGGCAACCATGGCCCAGCCGGAAGCGGCCGCTCTCGGCGTCGCGTTCCAGCAGGTTTTCGTCCAACAAGGGCGCGGCCAGCCTGAGGACCGTGCTCTTGTTGAGCCCGGAGAGCTTGGTCAACTCCACCAAGGCGAGTCCGTCCGCGCTTACCGGATGCTCCGCAACCACCGCCAGCAAAGCCAGCGCCTTACGCAACGAAGCCGAGGAGTTCCGGGCCTCCGTGCCTTCAGTACCCACGTGTGTCCTATCCAGCGGCGATGCGCTGCTCGGCGTCGTAATCGCGATTCCAGCCAACCACGCCAGGCCTCAACTGCCAGGGATGCGGTCCCGACAGCGGCCGGTATTCCACTCCCATGGCCTTCAGGCGCTCCAGATGCGCGCCTTCGAGCCTGGCCAGGAAACCATCGTAGTCCCGGTTCTCCGCCTGGGACCAGAGCACCTCCGCCACGGCGCTCAGCCGCGGAAACGCGGCGAAGTGGACCCGTCGCGGGGAATCCAGGTGTTCCGTCCAGATGTTGGCCTGCGCGCCGAGGAGCGTGCCCGGGAACGCCTCACCCGCACCCGCGGGCAGCGGTTCGAAGCCGTAGACATCCCGCAGGCTGGTGACAAAACCGACGGGCACGGGTTCGTCGTCGCCGTCGGCCTGGCGGTGGTCCAGGTACAGCTTGTGCTCGGGGCACATGACCACGTCATAACCGCTTCTGAGCGCGCTTAGTCCGCCTTCATAGCCCCGCCAGGAAGCCACCAACGCTCCATCCGGCAGCTCGCCGTCGCCGATTTCGTCCCACACGGAAGTCGCTCGCCCGTGCCCGTCAAGGTGCTTCGCCAACTGCCCCACAAACCAGCTGTGCAATCCCGAAACGTCCGGCAATCCGAGTTCGGCGGCTTTGGCCTGTGCCTGGGCGCTGGATTGCCACTGGGTGAGCGGAACTTCGTCACCGCCCAAGCTGATCCAGCGGGCGGGGAAGATCTCCACGACTTCATCGAGGACCTTGCGGTAGAACTCCAAAGAGGTTTCCGAGACTTCCAGAACGGTGTCGTTGATTCCCCAGCGGGTCCAGACCTCTGTATCCGCGCCCGCACCCAGTTCCGGGTAGGCGGCGATGGCGGCCTGGCTGTGTCCCGGAACATCGATCTCCGGGATGACGGTGATGTGCCGCTCGGCAGCGAACGCGACCACTTCGCGGAGATCGTCCTGACTGTAGAAACCGCCGTGCGGAAGCCCGTCGAAAACCCCTGCCCGCCAGGAACCAAGCGACGACTCCCGCCGCCATGCCCCGGTCTCGGTGAGTTTCGGGTAGCGGTTGATCTGGATCCGCCAGCCTTGGTCGTCCGTGAGGTGCAGGTGGAGGACGTTGAGCTTGTGCATGGCCATCACCTCGATGAACCGCAGCAGGTTGTCCTTGGGCATGAAATGCCGGGCCACGTCCAGCATGGCCCCGCGGTACCCGAAACGCGGCTGGTCCTGGATGGATACCTTGGGAACCGGCCATGTGCCATCCGTTTCCGGAACGGGCGCTTGCCTCAGCGCGGCGGGTCCCATCAGCTGTAGGAGGGTCTGGGCAGCATAGAAGGCGCCGGCCGGACCGCCCGCATGAATCACGACGGCGGCGCCCACCTGCAGGCGGTACCCCTCGGCGTCGAGCTCCTGGTCAAGCCGCAGGCTGATGCCCGCATCGGCTACCGTGTCCAGGGACAGGTCCCAGCCGGTGGCCGCGCTGAGGGTCCGGGCGAGCCAGCGGCGCGCGCTGTTCAGCTCCGGATCGGCGGCCAAGGTGGTGGCTGGGTCCAGTTCCAGGAAACCTCCGTGCGATTCCACCGAGCACGGCACGGGAACCAGCAAATGCGCGGCGCTCATCCCTTCACCGCCCCGGCCAGCCCGGATACGAGTTTTCGCTGCACGGCTATGAAGAAGATCAGCACCGGAATGGTCATGATCACGGAACCGGCCATGATGGCACCCCAATCGTTCTGGTCGGGCTTGAAGAAGGTCAACAATGCCATGGGCAGGGTCTGGTTCTCCTGGGCGGAAATGATGAATGTCTTGGCGAAGAGGAAGTCGTTCCACGTGGAGATGAACGAAAACACGGAGCACGCCACCACTCCGGGCGCCACGAGCGGGAAGAGGATCGATCGGACAAATCGGAAACCACTTGCCCCGTCTATGCGCGCTGCCTCTTCGATCTCCACCGGGACCGCTGCCACGAAGCCACGAAGCATCCAGATCGCGAACGGGATACTGAAGCCCACATGGACCAGAACCAGGGAGCCGAGTTGATTCAGACCCACGAGCGGTACTGCCTCCCCGGCATTGCGGAGCAGGAAGAACAGGGGAATCGTGAGCGCTTCGACGGGCACCATCTGGGACACAAGCACTACGATCAGCAACTTGGTGCGCATCTTGAACTGGTAGCGGGTCAGTGCCACGGAGGCCAAGAACGCCAGCACGGTGGAGACGATAACGACGACGAGCGCCACGATCACGCTGTTCAGGAAGTACCTGCCGAAGTTGTTGACCGACAGGACCCGCATGAAGGAATCGAAGGACGGTTCCAGCGTGAACGGCGCCGCATCTCCGGCATCGAGCGCTGTCTTCGGCTTGAGGGCCGAAAGGACCATCCAGAACAGGGGAAACGCGACGAGAAGCGCGATGGCGAGTCCCGCCGCATCGGCGCCGAACCGGCGTCGTCCGCCCTTGCGGAACTTTTGCGGCGCGTCCGGCGCGGGCCGGTTCTTGTGGAGTGGAACGTCGACGGCGGTCACAGGACTTCTCCCGTTCTCTTGAGGATGCGGAGGTAGATCAGAGTGATGATCATCAGCAACGCGGTCATGATGACACCGAGGGCCGAGCCGAGGCCGTACAGGCTGGCCGCGAAGGCCTGCTGGTAGCCGTAGACATTCAGCACGAGGTTCTGCCCGGCAATACCGCCGCCGTTGGTCATGATGTAAATCTGCGAGAAGATCTTGAAATTCCAGATGATGGACTGGATAGTCACCACCATCACGATGGGCCGCAGCATCGGAAGCATGATGCTGCGCGCGATCCGGGGCATGGAAGCACCATCGAGACGCGCCGCCTCAATCACTTCGGTGGAGATCGCCTGGATGCCGGCGTAGACCGTCACGAGCACGAACGGGAACGAACACCACACCACTTCGCTGGCTACGAGCCCGAAGGCGGACCATTTGTCGTAGGTCCAGGAGTAGCCGCTGAACTGCGTGAGGCCCACGGAGACAAGGGCCTTGTTGACCAGGCCCAGAGTGGGGTCGAAGAGGAACAACCACACGGCGCTGCCGGTGACGGCCGGTGTGGCCCAAGCGCCGAGCGAGACTACGAACAGTGCGGTCCGGACCCAGGGCCGGAGCCGTGTGGCCAGCACTGCCAGTGACGTTCCCACCAGCAGCGTCAGGACAACGCAGGCGCCCGCGAACAGCACGGTATTGCCCAGGACGGACCAGAAGTCCGGATCGGCGAACAATTTCTGGTAGTTCTCCAGGCCCGTGAACTGCAGTGGCGCCTTGCCGCTGACTTGGGCCTGGCGGTAGTCATACAAAGAGACGTTGATGAGCTGGAAGATCGGGTATCCCAGCAGCGCGATCAGGACAATGAAAGCTGGAGCCAGGTAGAGCCAAGGTTCCAGGCCGCGCTTGCCTAGCGCACGACGGCGGGACGTCCCCGCCGTCGTCGGCTTCCGGTCCTGCTTGCGGTTCCGCGTTCCGCTTGCGTCCGCCTTCGCGGACGCAAGCGCCGTCATGCCGCACCGCCTGGCACGGATCCAACGTGTGTCACGAACCCTGTCATTTGGATCCGAACACCTTGTTCATGGCTGCTGCCGCGTCCGCAGTAGCCGTATTGACGTCAGCCTTGCCTGTGACGATCTTCTGGTACATGCCGGTGAAGATGCCCTGGGCGTCGATCGTGGACCAGGTTTCCGTCACGGGGACAAAGTTGGTGCCGGCGGCGAGGGTCTTGATGAAGGGGTCGAGCTGCGGATTGGACGCCGCAACAGACTTCTGGACGTCGCTGAATGTCGGCAAGTTGCCCATTGCGTCGAACATTTTCTGCTGGTACTTCTTGCCCGCGAGCAGCTCGACGAACTCAGCTGCCAGGGTGTGGTGCTTGCTGCTGTTGAAGACGCCCAGGTTGTTGCCGCCGGCAAATGCGGGGGCGATCGAACCGGCCGTATTGCCCGGAACCGGAACCACCGCGAACTTGTCCTTGACGGCGCTGGCCGCGACGGCCTTGTAGTTGAAGTCGCCACCGATGGTCATGGCCGACTTTCCGGCGATGAATTGCTGGACGCTGGCGTTTCCGCCGAATTCGGCGCAGGTCTGGGGCGGGCAGATGTCGTTCTTGAGTAGCCGGGCATAAGCGGAGATACCGTCCCGGGATTCGGCGGAATCCAAACCGGAGACAAAGGTGTCACCCTTCTTCGTGGCAATGTTGCCGCCGTTGGCCCATAGGTAGGGCATAGCCGAGAACTGCGCGGCTCCACCAATCGAAATGCCGAGCATGTCCGGGTTGGCTGCGCGGACGGCGCGGGCCACGGTTTCGACGTCGGCGAGCGTCTTGGGAGCCCCCAGTCCGAGCTTCTGCAGCAGATCGGTCCGGTAGTAGAGGGCCCGGACGCCGACGTACCACGGCACGCCGTAGTTCTTGCCTCCGACGTCCGTGGTGGCAAGGATCTTGCTGTCCAGGTCCCTGGACTCGCCCCAGGCCTTGATGTCTGCAGTCATGTCGGACAATCCGCCGGATGCAACGTAGCTGGCAAGGTCTGTGTTGCCGAACTCGGCGACGTCGGGAGCACTCGAGGGGTCGTTGAACGCGGCCTTGAACCGTTCCGCCCGGCTGTCGACTGGAATGTACTGGACGTCGACCTTGACGCCGCTATGACTGGATTCGAAATCGGAAACCGCGGCCTTGACTACCGCAGATTTGGGGTCCTGGTTGACTTCCGAGAAGAGCCACACGCGGATAGTGCCTGACTTCTCATCCGAAGATGACGCGGCATTGTTCGACGTGGGCGGGGCGCAGGCCGTCAGCGCGAGGGCGGCGAGGGCAAAGGCAGCCGCAGTGCGTGCGATTTTCAATGGATCCTCCATGGAGAAAAGGGTTCGGTGCCCGGCGGTCCCCCGCTTCGGGTATGGAAGGAAACTTTACAAACATACTTCTGTGAGCGGAAGCACAAGTGGCAAAAGGTTTGCATTGCAAAACCAGAATTTGTAAACAGACGATCTCTCACCAGATGGGCGATACCCCCCGGGGGTACTTGATTTTATACCCCTAGGGGGTATATCTTTACGGCATGAGCACGATCGACGTGGACCCCACAGATTTGAACCCGGTTGACTTGAACATTGGCCAACACGGCTACTCTTCCAACAAGGACGCGTACTTGCGGCGCCTCAAGCGGATCGAGGGCCAAGTACGCGGTATCGCGCGCATGGTGGAAGAGGACAAATACTGCATCGACATCCTCACTCAAGTCTCTGCAGTCACTAAAGCCCTGCATGCCGTGAGCCTCGGGCTCGTGGAGGAACACATCGGGCACTGCGTCGTCGGAGCCGCCTCCGAGTCCGATCCCGTCGTGCGCGCAGAGCAAATCGACATCAAGGTCAAGGAGGCAGCCGATGCCATCGGGCGCCTGCTGCGGTAACGCCTCAAACATTCACCACACCATTCAACTCACCACCAAGGAGCACGCCATGGGCCACACCGCCACCATCCAGACGAACGTCAGCGTTTCCGGCATGACCTGCGGACACTGCGTTTCAGCCGTCAGCGAGGAAATCGAGTCCTTGGCAGGTGTGGAGAATGTCGAAATCGATCTGAATGCCGGCGGAATCTCCACCGTCACCATCACCTCCACCCAGGAACTGTCCCCGTCCGAAATCGGCGAAGCCGTCGCCGAAGCCGGCTACCTGGTAGTCGCCAACGAGGCCTAGGGGCCAATGTGAGCAATCACGACATTCTCCATCAAACAGGCACCCGCATCATCGAACTCGACATCGAGGGTATGACGTGCGCATCATGCGTGGCGCGCGTGGAGCGGAAACTGGGCAAGCTCGACGGCGTGGAGGCTTCAGTCAACCTCCCCCTCGAATCGGCCCAAGTAAAAGTCCCGGACAACGTCACGGACCAACAAATCGTGGACACAGTCAACGCGACGGGCTACAAAGCCTGGATCCGCGAATCGAGGCCCAGCCCTACATCCCAGGCCCACGAGCACGAGCACGAAGCCAGCATGCTCGGCGCGCCTGAACATAACCACAGCGACGGTGACCCGGCGCACGAGGGAGCGCAAGGAGATATGCGGCAGCGTGCGTCTAAGGTGGGCCCACGCCGGCAGGGTTCCCTGGCCGAGCTTGCGAGGTTAGGGGGCCGGTGGGGCGGAACGACCGAGCACGCAGAGCATGTGGCCCGTGGCGCCGCGGCAGGCGACCGCGCTAAGCATGGCGCCGGTGGCGGCGCGCAAGGCGACCACCGGGCGCACGCGCAAGGCGACCACATGCACCACGGCCCCGCGTCCCGGCAGCTAAAGCCGAGACTGGTCGCCGCTGCCTTACTGACAGTCCCGGTCTTCGCCATCTCGATGATTCCGGCCCTTCAGTTCGCGCGGTGGGGTTGGGTCGCGGGGCTGCTGGCTCTTCCCGTGGTGACGTGGGCTGCCTGGCCCTTCCACCGGGCCGCCGCCATCAACGCGCGCCACTTCGCCTCGACCATGGACACGCTCGTATCCATCGGCGTCCTGGCCGCATACCTCTACTCTGCGTGGCAGCTCTTTGCCAACCCCATGATGACTGAACACCCCGGCATGGAGTCCACGGGAGGCATGGGCGGCGGGCTGTACTTCGAAGTTGCGGCCGTGGTCACCACATTCCTGCTTCTGGGCCGCTTCCTCGAGGCCAATGCCAAAGCGAAGGCCGGCGATGCCCTCAAGGCCCTGCTGAATCTGGGAGCCAAGGACGCAACTGTGCTGCGCGACGGCGTCGAGCACAAGATCCCGGCCGAGCAACTCGTGGTGGGGGACATCTTCGTGGTCCGACCGGGAGAGAAGATCGCCACTGACGGCCTGGTGACGAGCGGTTCATCTGCCGTGGACTCCTCGTTGGTCACCGGTGAATCCGTGCCCGTGGAGGTCGGACCGGGGAGCCAGGTCACGGGCGCCACCATCAACACTTCGGGCCGTTTACTGGTCCGCGCGACGCGCGTCGGTTCCGAGACGACGCTGGCGCAAATGGGGCGGTTGGTCAGCCAGGCGCAGACGGGCAAAGCCCCGATCGCACGGCTCGCCGATCGTATCAGCGCCGTCTTCGTGCCGGTCGTACTGGTCATCGCCGTGGTTACTTTCGTAGTCTGGCTCGCCCTGAGCGGGGACCTCAATGCCTCGTTCACGGCTGCCGTGGCGGTGCTCGTGATTGCCTGCCCGTGTGCGCTCGGGCTCGCGACTCCCGTTGGCCTCCTGACCGGGACCGGCCGGGGCGCGCAGCTCGGCATCCTCATCAAGGGTCCACAGGTGCTGGAAGATACGCGCACTGTGGACGCCATCCTGCTGGACAAGACCGGTACCGTCACGAGCGGCAAGCTGGCCGTTGGACACACCCTGGCCTTGAACGGCCACTCCCCCGCCGACGTCCTGTCTCTCGCCGGCGCCGTCGAGGCAGCGTCGGAGCACCCCATCGCCCACGCCATCGCCGCTGCCGCCAAGTCCGCAATGCCCGACGCCGGCCCGCTCCCCGCTGTGAAGGACTTCAGTTCCGCCCCGGGCGGCGGAGTCCGGGGGATGGTTGCGCTGAACGGAGCCGGAAACAGAGCCGAGCGAACGGTCGTGGCCGGCAGGACCGGCTGGCTGGAAGACAACGGCATTTTCCCTGACGACGTACAGCGCGAGGCACTGGCCGCTGAGGAAGCCGGCGGCGCTACCGCCATCTGGGTTGCCGTGGACGGGAAGCCCGCTGGAATAGTCACGCTAAGGGACACCGTCAAACCCGGTTCGGCTGCAGCCATCTCGAAGCTCAAGGAACTCGGGATTCGCCCTCTGCTGCTGACAGGAGACAACGCCGCCGTCGCCGCCCAGGTGGCCACCGCCGTCGGGATCGCCCCGGAAGATGTATTCGCGGGGGTCCTGCCGGAAGGCAAAGTGGACGCGGTGCGGAAGCTTCAGTCCCAGGGGTCCACTGTGGCCATGGCCGGGGACGGAGTCAACGACGCCGCAGCGCTGGCGCAAGCCGATCTTGGCATAGCCATGGGATCGGGCACGGATGTCGCCATCGAGGCCTCGGATCTGACCGTGATGGGCAGCGACCTCGGGCAGCTGGTGCAAGCCATCGAGCTGTCCCGGAAGACGCTCTCCACCATCAAGACAAACCTGTTCTGGGCATTCTTCTACAACGCCATCGGTATCCCGGTGGCAGCCCTTGGTTTGCTCAACCCGATGATCGCCGGCGCGGCCATGGCGGCGAGCTCGGTCCTGGTGGTCGCAAATTCGCTGCGGTTGCGCTCGTTCGCAAAGTAGTCCCGGCCCACCCAACTGACTCGCAGTTGTTGTCGTTATCCGGCGTGAGAACGGCAACAACTGCCTGGGCCCACGCCGCCAGGGTTCCCTAGCCGAGCTTGCGAGGCGAGGGTGGCGGTGGGGACAGTTTGAGGAGGCTAGGCCGTTCCGAAACGCACGGCCGCGCGGGCCCTGGCTTTTGCCGCCTCCTCGTCGCGGTTGCGCGCTGGCGCATGGGTCACGAGGGAATCGAGCAGATGCTGGGTGATATGCGCGATCTCATGGACAGCCTCGGAGAAGGCTTCCTCGTTGGCCTTGGACGGCTTGGTGGTGCCACTGATCTTGCGGACGTATTGCAGGGCTGCGGCTTCCACCTCCGCGGAGGTAGCTCGTGGCTCAAAATTGTGGAGGGTGTGGATGTTCCGGCACATATCAACATGCTAGGCCCAGGTCCCCATCAAGGCTCGGTTTTAGAGGACCCTCTCGGAAGGAACCGGCTCGACGTCGTTCGGATGGTCAAGCTCCAGCGAGGCGTGGTCTTCGCCGGGCTCCACGGCGTCACGCTTGTCCGCCCGCAGCTCGTCGACTCGCACCAGGACCACTCCGCACACGATGAGTGCCCCGCCCACGAGCTGGATGGCTCCGGGCAATTCGGCCAGCAACAGCCAGGCCCACACCACGGCGAACAACACTTCCGTGAGCGATACAAAGGATGCCACCTTGGACCCAAGGCTTCGTGCTGCCATGATCCCCGTGACGTAGGACAGCACGGTGGACAGGATGACGAGGCCGGCGATCGAGACCCACCACGGCGTGGTCCACGGCCCGAGTTTCGTATCCGCGGTGGCGAAAGTCATGGACACCAGACCGGTTCCGCCGGCAATCCAGATAAGGATTGAACCCGCCATGAGACCGCCGGAGGCCAGCACGATGGGCGGCAGCGTGTCGTTCTGCTTGGCTGTGATGAAGAAGTAGATGACCAGGCAGACGGCCGCGGCCATGCCCCACAGCACGCCGACGAAGTCCACCTTCACGGAACCGGTGAGATCAAGCACCAGGACGAGTCCACCGAGGGAAAACAGCGTTCCAATGGCGGTGAGGGCCCGGGGTCGGCGTCGGCTCGCGGCCCACAGCCACAGGACGATCATGGTTGGCGCGAGGTATTCGAGCAGGAGGGCGACCCCCACGGACAGCCTGGACACCGCGTTGAAGTAGAAAAGCTGGCACCCCGCAACACCAATCACGCCGAACAACAGGATGGTGAGCCAATTGTCCCTGAGCTGGTGCCAACGGCCGCGGAGAGCGACGACGGCCGGGATCACCAAGATGAGTGCAGCACCGCTCAATCGGATGGCAACTGCGGCGCCGGGGGTCCACCCGGTTTCCAGGAGGGACTTGGCAAACGAGCCGGACAAGCCGAAGACCGCTGAGGAAAAGAGCGCGAGCCCCAGGCCCGACGCCACGAAGCCCGCAGCACCAGCCCGGTTTGTTGCAGCTGACACAGCAGCCTCCTGTCAGGAGTAAAATGGGTTACGCTGCTGACACTACTACCGAGAGATGTAAGGAGTCAAAGTGCTTTTT
Organism: Arthrobacter sp. SE2; assembly: GCF_058244265.1. Taxonomy (NCBI): domain Bacteria; kingdom Bacillati; phylum Actinomycetota; class Actinomycetes; order Micrococcales; family Micrococcaceae; genus Arthrobacter; species Arthrobacter sp. SE2. Next base: position 92,586 of record NZ_JBZAYA010000003.1, read on the forward strand.
GCACCTGACACTGAAGTGGCGCTTCGAAGTGTGGTCAATTTGATCAATTCGGCCGCCAACGGCATCGAATCCCTGACAAGTGTCGCCGAGCTCCACGCCTTCCTCGACGCGGAAGAATTCACCGGGACCAGGGAAGGGAGCGAGGCCGAATTAGTCAGCGTGAAGCGACTGCGAAGCCAATTGGCTTCCCTCTGGACGGCCGATGAAGATGCGGCCGCAAAGGCCGTCAACCAGCTCCTCACCGACGCGCGCGCACTCCCCCAATTGGTCAAGCACGATCATTGGGATTGGCACTTGCACGCCACCACCCCTGAAGCGCCCCTCGCGGAACGCATGGGCACGGAAGCCGCCATGGCACTCGTGGACGTCATCCGCAGCAAGGAAATGGATCGCCTGCGGGTGTGCGCGGCGGACGATTGCGACGCCGTCGTGCTGGACCTGAGCCGCAACCGCTCCAAGCTCTATTGCGATACAGGCAACTGCGCCAACCGGACGCACGTCGCCGCCTACCGGGCCCGGAAGGCATCAAGTACGGAGTAAGCGGGCGGGCGTCACGCCATGCAACTTTTCAGGGCGCACGACGGCGGCCTGCCGCGAGTTTCCGGGGTTGCTGCGCTGACCAGCCGGCGAAAAGTTGCGTGGCGTGACGGGCTAAGAGACTAAGGCGGCCTAGTCGGCGTCGGGCGTTTCCGTTTCGCTGCCCGCATGGGGGGCCGCTGAACCGTGACTCTGGCCCGGCTTCCTGGAACTTAGGTTGACTCCCGAGCCCTTGCCGAGGTGCTCGGCGTTTTCCTTGTGGCTCATGGAAAGCATCGCAGCGAGGACGAGGCTCACAATGAAGGCGATGCCGGCACCGGTGAACGCGAGGTCAAAGCGCGGAGTGCGGGCGCTGCCGCCGGAGGCGAAGATCAGCACGGCGAAAAAGACCAAGACACCCCAAAAAGCGGAGAACATCAGCGGTCCCTTAACCGAGGTCCGCATCTTGCGCGGCTCTCCTGGTTTCTGGTCAGCCAAGGTCATTCCTCCAATGTGGGTGTTGGCGCCGTCCGCGCCTTGAGAGTTCTACGCAGGGTAGAACGTACGACTACTAGTTTACGGCCTCAGCAGAGGGGGTTCGCCCATCGTGCCGCAGGCTCAGCCCGGACAGCACCCACAAGACTCCCGAGATGATGGCGCCGCCGCCGGCAACACCGAGGAGCGCGTGCGCTCCAAGGCTGATGAAGAACGGCAATGCAACGGCGGTGCCGATGCCCACCACGCCGGAAATGATCCAGTCGCGGGCAAGCACGTGGCGTCCGCGCTGCCGGAATCCCCGGACCAGCTCAAACGCCCCGAGCACCAGCAATCCTACGAGAGCGGAAACGCCGACCCCAGTATCGGACTGCGTAATCAAGGCACCCACCCCCGCCAGGCCGACGACGACCGCCGCGGCCGCCGGAACACTCGCAGCAAGGAACGCGGCGCCCGCGGTTGCGAGCATGTAGAGCCCGGTGGCCCAGGCCAGAACGTGAACGGATGGCGAGCCCCAGAAGACGGTCACGGCTCCAAACACCAGCGCGGCACCGGCGCGGAGAAGTACGGGCTTCCAGAGCGCGGCTGCTGTGGGCGTGGATGAAGTCGCTGAGGAGGTGGGGAGAGTCACCAGTCCAGTTTAGTGCGAACCGAGGACCATCCATTTGTCAGAGCGGGCCCGCAGCCCCAGAGTGACTCCGCGGGCCAGCATGTAGCCCAGCGCGAACGCTACCCAGAGCCACACGAGCCCCGCCGCGCCGTCGAGTCTGGTCACGTGGACTGCCACCAAAAGCGGTAGATAGACCGCGAGGTTCACGACGCCGGCAATCGCCAGGTAGCGGGCGTCGCCCGCGCCGATCAGCACGCCGTCAAGGACGAAGACGTAACCCGCGAGCGGCTGCCCGACGGCGAGTACCCATAGTGCCGCTGTGAGCGCGGACTGAACGCCGGCGTCGGAGGTAAAGAGAAGGCCGGCCCACGGAGCGGCGACTGCCAGAAGCACGCCGGTCACCACGCCGAATCCCACGCCCCAGCGGATCATGGTGCGGGTGAGCTCTCGCGCCCTCGCCGCATGGGAGGCTCCGAGTTCCTTGCCGATGAGGGCCTGCGCGGCAATCGCCAAGGCGTCCAGGGCGAAGGCGAGGAAGGAGAAGATGGTCATCGCGAGCTGGTGCGCGGCGAGGTTCACGGAGCCTTGGGAGGTGACTATCAGGACCGTTGCCAGGATAGCGAGGCGCAGGCTGAGGGTGCGGAGCATGAGCCATGAACCCACGGTGGTCATCGTGCGGATTCCACGCCAGTCCGGGCGCAGCGAAACGCCGTGGCGCCGGGCGTTCCGTCCCACCATGACCAAATAGACCGCGGCCATGGCCCATTGAGCAATGCTGGTGCCGATGGCTGAACCCGCCACGGACAAATGCAGGCCATAGACAAGGAACCAGTTCAGGGCGATGTTGATAGCGAACCCCGCCGTTGCGACCACCAACGGCGTGCGGGTGTCCTGCAGTCCGCGCAAGACGCCGGTGCCAGCGAAGATCAAAAGCATGGCGACGAGTCCTGGCATGGACCAGCGCAGATAGTCGACGGCGTATGCCCGCACCTCGCCGCTGGCTCCAAGCAACCCGACCAACCGCTCAGCCGCGAAGAAGCCGGCCACCGCGAGGACGGTGCCCAGCAGCAAGGCCAGCCAGACGCCGTCGCGCCCTGCGGCCAGCGCCTTGGCGAGCTTTCCGTGCCCGATGGCCCGCGCCACAGCGGGAGTTGTCGAATATGCCAGAAACACCATAAGTCCGACGGCGGTGTACAGCAGGGTGGAGGCCAGCCCCACCCCCGCCAATTGAGGGACGCCAAGGTGCCCCACAATGGCGGAGTCAGCCAAGAGGAAGAGGGGTTCGGCAATGAGCGCCCCAAAGGCGGGGACAGCCAGGCGCAGGATCTCGCGGGCAGTGGAGGGTGTGGTGGGACGGGTCACTGTTTGGGGCACTTTCCCAGCCTAGCGGGGCACCGGCATGTAGCTTGGTGAGGTGTCGCTCGAGCATCCCATCACCGTTTCCGTCGCCCGCACCATCACTCCCGGTTACACCCGCCAAGCCAACGCATGGGCCCACGCTGGCCAGGAACTTGCCCGGGAATGGCCCGGCTACCTCGGTTCAGGGTGGGTGCGCACGGCGGCCGATTCCGATGAATGGCACATGCTTTACCGCTTCGCGGACGCTGAAACCCTGCAGGCTTGGGAGGAATCCGAAGAGCGCCGATGGTGGATCGAAAGCGCCACCGAACTCATGGAGGTCACACGGGTGGAGCGCCGTTCCGGGATCGAGGGATGGTTTTCCCAACCCGGCGACGTGAACCTCGTTGTCCCGGAGACCGCAGTGCCGCCGCGGTGGAAGCAGGCCGTCAGCATCTTCCTGCCGTTCTTTCCTTTGAGCCTGCTGGCCAATTTTCTGCTGCACCCCCTGGTCCTGGGCTGGCCGCTGGTCCTACAGGTTCTGTTGAACATCTGTATCCTGACGCCACTCATGGTCTACATTTTCCTGCCGGTCACCACGCGGCTCCTGAAGCCCTGGTTGGAAGCAAAGCGGAAGGGCCAGTAGCCTCGGCAGGGACTGCCGTGGCGGCCCCCCGCGTAACGTTTGTTTGACACTTCAAGCAAAGTTCGAAAGGCTTGGGTTGAAGCTTCAACAAATAGAGCCTTGACCTCGGGAGCTTCACGACAGCCACCCGCTACCCGAAAACGGTGCAAAAACATGAACCAGTCCACCCTGACCAACACAGCCCTTACCGTCCTGCGCGTCATCGTCGGCTTCATCTTCGCCGCGCATGGCTGGCAGAAATTCACCGAGTTCACTATCGCCGGCACACAGGCCGCTTTTGGCAAGATGGGCGTACCCGCCGCCGACGTCGTGGCCCCGATCGTGGCAACCATCGAACTTGTCGGGGGCATCGCCCTCATCGCGGGCGTGCTGACCCGAGTCTTCGGCGCCCTCCTTGCACTGGACATGCTCGGCGCCCTGCTCCTGGTCCACGCTCCAGCAGGCCTGTTTGCCGACAAGGGTGGGTACGAACTTGTCTTGGCCCTCGCCGCCGCTGCGGCAGCCGTGGCCCTGACCGGCGCCGGACGGATCTCCATCGATGCCGCCGTCTTCGGCCGGAAGGGTTCCAAGCTGGGCATCCTCGCCTAGGCATCGGCCCGTAAAGCGCGGCCGCGCCGGCGACACCCAAGTGCGCTGCTGATGCCAAAATGGGCTGTCGACTCCGGAGTCCGGGCGTCGGCGGCCCGTTTGCGTGTCACTGGTCAGCTTGGGTGTCACTGGTCCGCCCGGGCGTCGCCCGTCCGTCATACAGCGCGCCGGTATCCACGCCGTCGATACACTCACGTCATGAGCGAGCTCCCCTCACACTCCGTCACGCTGCGGTTCCTGGCCTCCCCCACCGACGTCGGACACAGCGGGTCCGTCGACGCCGGCACAGTCCTTGAGTGGGTGGACAAGGCGGCGTACGCGGCAGCTGTTGGCTGGTCGAAGTCCTATTGCGTCACGGCATACGTCGGCAACATCCATTTCGCCGACCCCGTGAACAGCGGAGACATGGTCGAGGTGGAAGCGACCATCGTCTACACGGGCCGCTCTTCCATGCACATCCGGACCACCGTGTCCTCAGGCGATCCCAAGGGCGGTCCGGCCACGATGCGCAGCCAGTGCCTGGTGATCTTCGTTGCGGTCGGTCCCGACGGCCGCCCCGTTCCAGTCCCCCGATTCGAGCCGTCGACGCCGGAGGAAATCGAGCAGCGAGACAACGCCCTCGCGCGGATCGCCGTGCGGGAAAAGATCGTCGAAGCCATGAACGCACAGGAATATACCCACGCCGGCACAGCCGAGCGCGTTGTTCTCCGCTTCATGGCGGCCCCCACTGACGTGAACTGGGGAGGGAAAGTCCACGGCGGCATCGTCATGAAGTGGATCGATGAGGCCGCGTACGTCTGCGCTTCCCGGTACTGCGGCAAGGACACCGTGGCGGTGTTCTCCGGAGGCGTGCGCTTCTACCGCCCGCTCTTGATCGGCGACGTGGTGGAAGTAGAAGCCCGGCTCGTCTACACAGGCCACAAAGGCATGCATATTGCCGTGCATGTGCGCTCCGGAAACCCCAAGAGCCGTGAGATGAACCTGACCACCCACTGCCTCACGGTCATGGTTGCCAGGGACGAAACCGGCACGTCCGTTCCAATCCCGCCCTGGGTGCCGGAAACCGACGAGGACCGGCGCCTTCATGCCCACGCCCGCGAACTGCTGGAAATCCGCGGACGGGCGCCCGGGAACCGGATGCCGGATCATCTGCTCAACGGCGGTTAGGCGTTCCGTCCGGGTCTGGCGCCGCGAAGTCCGGGGCGGGAAGATGTCCTCATGTTGGCTGAGGAACGGTTCAACGCACTGATCGACGAATTCAGGGCTGTCCCGGGTGTGAGCATGCCCGGCGAACCGGGACAGCATGGATTCGGCTCCTCGGCGTTGAAGGTTCACGGCTCGATTTTCGCGATGGTTTCGGGAGGCAGGCTTGTTGTGAAGCTGCCACGAGATCGTGTCAGCGCCCTGATCGGGACCGGAGCCGGGGCGCCGTTCGACGCCGGAAAGGGGCGTGCCATGAAGGAGTGGCTCACGGTCACAGCCGACGATCAGGAGTCATGGCTGGCCCTCGCCCGTGAGGCCCTGGACTTCGTTGGGTCTACGCACCACTGACCAGCACCACTGACCAGCCTGAGGCTAGAACCCGCCACCGCTATCGAGTACGCTCCAATATTGACAATCCGGCCCTGACACAACAGGACGTGCGGTGCCAGATTAACACCCAAAGAGACAATGTGTCCGCTCGGGCGTTGACACTTCAAGTGAGACGGTCAGAACCTACCCCGTCCGTGACCACCACAACGATCTATACCCAGCCCCGCATGGAAGACGTATTGCACAAGGTGCTTGAACACTACGCCAGGCCCAAGCCCCAAGCACCGGGCATCGAGCCCGAATACGACGATGCGGCACTGCGCGAACTGCTGGGACTGGCCGAATGACCGACAGCGCTACCGTCGTTGATCCCAGATCCCCGGCGCAGGTCGCAGCGACCCAAACCAACAGGCGGGCAAAGGAGCTACGGCTGGCGGCCGACAGCGCCGTCACGGCAAGAAACTGGACGCGGCCCCGCCAGGCTTTCGACGCCGGAACTCCGGGCCCGCAGGACCAGGCTGAGGAGTTCCGCCGACTTCAGTTTCTCAACGCAGATGAGGCCCTCGCATGGGTCGAGCGCAACAACGGTGCCTATGGGAAGAGCCAGGGGTATCGGAAGGCGTGCAGGAGCTCCACCCGTGACATTCTGCACTGGCTTCTTTGCTTCCCCGGCGACACTTGGGATGAACGATGGTTCGCCTCCGGCTTGGACCAGGCGCCAAGGAATGGACTAGCCGAACTCAGCAGACGTCTGTCCCGGCCTACACAGCACGTCAGCCTTGGCATGACGAGCCTTGTGCGGGCCCGGCTCGTCCGCCCGTCCTACGAGTGGATGTTCTCCTCGAAGCAGTGGAACCGCAGCTCCGGGGCGATCACGTTCCTGGACGTTGCCGAACCCGAGGAAACGGCGCGGATGCGGGATCTTCCCCAGTACCGCGCCGCGCACGAACTTGCCCGCAGGAACGCTGAGAACGCGATCGCCACGGTCCTGGCCCGGACCGGCAAACGGCTCGGCCAACTCACCGGCGAAGACATCCTCGCCTACTCTCACACCGCACGGATGAACCAACGCCACGCCAAAGAGAACCTGGCCTGGGAACTACTCGTCGCTCTCGGCCCCCTTGCGGGAGAGCCGCCCACGCTGCGCGCAGCCTGGCACGCCAATGTCGCCAACCGCCGCCACACCGTCGAAACCCTGGTCCGCCGCTACGAGATCCCCGAATCCGGAGTCCGGAACCTCGGACGTTGCGGCGGCTTGCCGACCCGCGGCGCTGGTGGCGGCCGAAAGGTAGCGTCTTCTTCTAGAGCAAGACAATCTCTTCTGCAGCGAACCAATGGTTATCGACAGCAAAGGTTTGAACAGCATTCGGCTCAGCTGTGTATGCCACGATGGCCAGGCTTTTCGTCGCGCGACTGCATGTGACATACATAAGTCGCCTAGTGCGGTCTAAGGATGTGTCCTTGCCGGCAAGCGCGTTGTCGACGTCAGCCTTAGTGGGAGGCTTAACACCGAGGAGCTTCTCGTAACTGAACAGGAAGCCACCAGCTTCGTCATCACTGATAACGACCATAACCCTCGGGAATTCCAGTCCCTTAACTCCTTGGTGGGTGGCAAATGGCGAAAGGCCATTGACGTACGATCCGTACTGTGTAAGCTCGCTGAACGGGGCGGAGAGGCATTCTTGCCAAGCGCCTATCTCGTCGTTGACGGGGTCATTGCTGTCGGAGGGACCGCCCGTGATAACGGCAGTCTTCACCGCCGCGGACAAAGGAAAAAGGCCCGTTTCGTCCAAAACAGCTGCGACCTCACCCAGCGTCGGCGTGACATTCGCATCCCAAAGACCAGTGAGTTGGTCGACAGCGGCCTGGCTTTGATCAAGAATCTGTCTCAACGCGCCCTCTTCCTTCGAGGCATCTTCCAAGGCATTTTTGGCGAGAAGGGGCGAGTTCTCTCGAACAATGCGAGCCAGGCGGAACATGTCTTGGCTTCTATGCGCGTCCACAAGGGGATCAACCTGCTTCAAGAACACCTGAAGGCCAGCGATTGATCCATCCAGACGACTCGTTCGCTCAGCCTGGAGTTTCGATAACGCCGTGAACAAGTGTGCGAATCCGAGGCGCTGAGCGGCCATGCTGTGCTCAAGGATGAGCCGTTTGACGGCAGGGCCTTCATTCGGCTCAGTTTCCGAGGTAGAGGGAAATGCCCAGTCCATGTCTTGCGTCGTCGATGCCATCTCTTCAGCGACGCTGCTTTCGACTGCGTACGTATCGGCGCCTGTTCGCGCGATGAATAGCCGAACGACTCCATTGCCACGGTCGGCGCGGGATTCTTGAGGGCGTCCATCGACATCGGATCTAATGCGGTTGCTCAGGCGCACGATACGTTCGGGGCTGCGGTGGTTCATGACCTTCGCGGGGGTCGCCCAGGTCGAAGGGATCGACGCGGCGATGTCCGTTTTGCCATCGTTGTAGATACGCTGCATCGTGTCGCCGAAGAGGCCTAGAACGAACTCGCCCTCTCGTTCCGCCGCCACTCGCATGAACGCTTCGAGAAGCAGCTTGTTGGTGTCCTGGCTTTCATCGATGAAAAGAATCGGGTGCCGGGTGGTGAGGATCCGCCCGAGCATCGGCTTGCTTGTCAGCAGTTGCGCAGTCAGCGTGATTACTTGTGAATGGTTGAGCGCCTCCGGGCCCCGGTTTTCGCCAGCGGGACTATAGCTGAAGCGGCGAAGTTCATCGATTCTCGCCAAGCGGTCCCCTGCTCGCTGCAGGCTTAGGACGCGATCCGTCTCCTTCTTAGATCCCGCTCTGCTTGACTTCGATCCCAACTCGAGGATCTTTGCGGTCAGGTCTGCCCTCACCCAATTGCGGATATCCTCTTGGAACTCGCGGATGAGCTCCCAACAGAAGGTATGGATAGTCGAGACCTTCACGAGGGGATCAAAGTCGAGTCGGCTGGAGATTTCGTCGGCGGCGGCGTTTGTGTACGTGATGACCGCAACCTGCTGTCCGCGAATCGCCAGCTCCTGTCCCCATTCCTCCGTACTCTGTCGAACTGCGTTGACAAGAGAGCGTGTTTTCCCGGAACCGGCGCCGGCATAGAGGAAGAAGGATCGGGGCGACCTGAGGTTCAGGCACTCCGCGATCTCAACATCGACGTGGTCGTCGACTGACGGGTCACTTGGCATGTTCCGCACCCTCAAGGGTGAGTGCTATTGGCCTAGTCAGTCTCGCCTCTAGCCAGTCAAGACCCTCTTGTATATATCGGGGCGGGAGCATTGCGTCAAAATTGGGATCGGCAAGCACATCAAGGGCCAGTTCCGCTTTGCTTCCTGACCCTAAATGTTTGTGAAGATCTACAGCAGCCGAAGTGACATCCGACGCCGTGGCCATGGTCTCGGCGAATTTTTTCGTCAAACCGACTCCGGTGAGTGCCTCGAAGAAGGCGACGTTCTCAAATGCAAGAGCGTCTTCGAACGTCGCCGGGAGCGCCTCTCCCGAAGTGCCGCCGGGCAGAATCGCCGTCACGGGTATCTGATACGCGAACCGAACCGCGAATTGCGTGTCCCCGTGAAGCTCCTTGCTGTCCGTCGGAGCATCCAGAAGTACATCGATGTCGTCTCCGTTGTCCAACCATTTCTTCAGGGTCGGGTTGCCGGTCTTCTGCATGGCGTGGCGAGCAGTTGGTGTGCTGCGGTTATCAAGTTGCGGATCAAGGTCAGTAACGATGAGGGTAGGGATCTTCAACGTGTCAATCAGTGGGCGGAGGCGGTGTGCATGGCTTCCGCCGATTTCCAACATGGTGACATATGCGTGATGCACCGTCGGGTGCCAGTTTTTGATGAAGTGGGGAATCAGTATCCTCTCCGCAGCTCCTTCCATCAGAATCAGGGCATCAGCGAAGAAAACATCCGCGTGCTGTACGCGAAGATAGCGGGTCACGAACTGCTGCGTCACAGCCGTGGACCCGAACGCGTTTCCCACGTTGATTACCGTCGATGTTGGAACAGCGACCTGAGTGCCGGCCTGAAGTCGTCGGAAGTAGCGAAGGCTCTCGAAGGGCAACTCGTGGGCGATATGGCTGGAGTGGGTGCTGATAACGAGCTGCGTAGTGAGGTTAGTGTTGTCGCCCAAATCGGAGTGTTGTCGGAGTACCTCGAACGCCTTCTTTGCGAACACCTGCTGGACCTGTACGTGCAGGTGAGCCTCAGGCTCCTCTACGAGCACCAAGTGGATTGGTTCGATCCGTTGATCTGGATTGGCCGTGATCGCCTTTCCCACTCGCATCCACCGGTCCCGAAAACGCATCAGACGGAAAACCATGGAAATCAGATTCTGGTAACCGAGTCCATTTTGCCCTTCGGGCAGGTGCATATCCTGAGTGGCAGGCCTTCCAGCGATGTCGAGGGCGAAGGACACCGCGGACTCGTGGTTCAGGCTTTCGGAAGCACTGAGTTTGGACGCGACCCGAATTTTGGGGTCAGTAATCCCCGGGTAGCTGAGCGTCGCCATTTCGTCGAAAGAAACTTTGAATGCTTCCTCAAGACGCGCGTCGAACTGCTTCTGTGCGATGGCGATAGTCAGGAGGGCATCAAGGTCTTCGAGCCCGGGACTTTCGGAGGGGTCGAGGTGGTGCGTGTAATAGTCGCCGAGTTGGCGGGATAGACGCGCCGTATCGGAGACTCGGCCACTGGCGCCGTCGCGCGACTGTTCGGTAGCGTCGCCGAGTCCACGTTGCGCGTTGATCTCGTCGATTCGTACGATGTGCTCCAGCGGATTCGATGTCAAAGGCTCCGCCATATCCGGCAAAGCTTGGACCACTGCGGCGTCGTGGCTGGGCTCGCGGAGCTTTGCAGGGTCAAGCACGTAGTACCGAATCTTCAGGTGTTTCTGGAAGTCCCTGGAGAGGAAGTCGATCAAGTTTTCGGGCCACAGCGACAGACTCTCCGCCTCTGATGACGCTGCCGTGCTTGCGCCATCAGCCTCGGTTGCCTCGCCAGAGCTGGTGGCTTTATTGTCGCGCCACTGGTTTCTCAGCGCCCGGCTCTTTAGCGAAGCTTCCCGAAAGGAACGAGCAAGTTCGTCTTGGTTGGCGGGTTCCAATGCGAAGCGAACACCTACCAGGCCGCCAGTCCAGTCCAGGGTCGGAATGAGGGCGCTGACCCGATGAACTTCTACGTCGCTGACGCGGAGCCAGACGTCGAGGCTCGGGAAGTATTCATCCCAGGTGCCCGGTTTGGTACTCGGCGACCCGCCATCGAGCACCCACGTAGCGCCAATTTCGTTAATATCGCGCCAGCGAGACAGAGTAAGATCGTTCTTTCCGAACGCCCGAATTCCATCCTTGAGGAAGGAACGAAGCGCAATCAGCGCGGACGTCTTCCCGCTGTTATTGGCACCCACGAGGAGAGTCGTTTCTCCCGAAAGATCCAGACGGACTGAATACAGCTTGCGGAAGTTCCGGATCTCGACAGATTCAATGCGCACGCCTCATCTTGGCATGCAAACCCAAAATCGACGGTGCGGAACTCGCCATTCACTTCTTCGAAGACTCGCGACGGGGTCGTGTCCCTAAAGTTTGGGGCATGTTGATCCGCCACGCCCGATAGCTGAGCACGAGATGGGTCAGGTTCCTTCCAATTGGAGGCCGGCCGACTAGCTCAATATCGAATTGAGGCCGTGTCGCTATCCCTGCTCACTATCGCCCGGGGACTGGAGGTCTACGAACTTCGCAGCCATCGTGGGGTTCCCGCGAGTGAGGCGCTTGATCGTCAGGTCTTCTGCCTTGTTGTTAGCCAACCGGAGGTGGTTCTCGGAGCCCAGGAGCGATTCTTTGACCTTATGGAGGCGATCGATCGATTTATCGATGTCGTCGATCGCATCTTTGAATTTTCGAGAGGCGAGATCGTAGTTCCTTGCGAACCCGGATTTGAAGGTGTCAAGCTCGTTCTCGAAATTGGTGATGTCGACATTCTGTTCCCGGACACGGGCGAGCTCGGTCTTGTATTCCAGTGACCTCAGCGCCGCGTTGCGGAGCAGGGTGATGATCGGGATGAATAGCTGAGGGCGCACGACGTACATCTTTGGGTATCGGTGGGAAACGTCAACGATGCCGCCGTTGTACAGCTCGCTGTCGGGCTCGAGAAGCGAAACGAGAACGGCGTATTCGCAGCCTTTCTCGTTCCGGTCCCGGTCGAGCTCTTTGAAGAAGTCCTCGTTTTTCTTCTTCGTAGCTGTTTCGTCGCCCTCGTTCTTCATCTCGAACATCACGGAAATGAATTCTGTGGAGGCTTCGTCCGCTTCGCGGAAGATGTAGTCGCCTTTGCTCCCGGTCCGTGCGTCGTTGTCTTTCTCAAAATGCGCCATCGGGAAACCGGCAGAGCGAATCCGGTTGAACTCGATCTCGCAGTGCTGCTCCAGCGACTCACCGACCAGCTTCGTGGAGAGCTTCGCCTTGAGATCCTTGTAGTAGGAGATCATCTCGTCCCTCGACTTGAGCTCTACTGCATGCTTATCTTTGAGCGTTGACTCGAGCAGCTTTTGCTCGGTCTCCTTCGCCGAAATGTCGCGAGCAAGCCGGTCTCGTTCTTTCTCGAGCACGCCCACTGCTTCGTTGACTGCGAGCTGTTCAGCAATGTCCCGAGACTTGAGCTCCTCTTTAAGGCGCGCGATCTCGGCAGCTTTTTCCGCGGTCTCTGCCTGGAGCTTGTTGGTGAGGTTCGCCTCCGCGAGCTCGACGGCAGTTTGCTTCTCTTTGCGGGCCTCTCCAAGTTGGGCCTGGAGCGCCTTCTGTTCGGACTCTGTCGCGCCGAGATCGCGCACGAGGCGGTCTCGTTCCTTTTCGAGCGCACCCACTGCTTCGTTGACGGCGAGCTGCTTCGCGATATCGCGGGATTTCAGTTCTTCCTTGAGGCGTTCGATCTCGGCGTTCTTCACTGCCGCGTCTTTCTCAAGAACCGCCGCGAGCTCTGTCTCGGCGAGCTTGACCGCGGTTTGCTTCTCCTTCTCCACCAGTTCGAGCCGCTCTCGGAGTGCCCGCTCGAACTCGCGGTCATGTACCTGCTTCAAAATGTCAGCGTATCCGGCCGCATCGATCTTGAACGCTTTGCCGCATCCGGGGCAGATGATCTCGTGCATAGGAACAACCTCTCAGGATTCGCTCACATTCGCGGGATGATGCTGACGTATGTCTATCAGCTTCGACAAGGTTGCGTCGGGAAATCTCCGTACTGGAGCGCGGCTGTGCCGTATCCCATGGGTTGCAAGACTGGCGATTGAGACACTCCAACGCCTTTAACCCTTCAACGAATGGAGTGTCTCATCTGGCCGGGCAATGCAGCGGGAAGCGGGAGACCATTGACGGGCTTCGCCATGGCGACCCGGAGCGGCTGGCGAAGCCCTCGGGGAAATGACCTCACCCTCCGGGGACATGTCATCAGAACAGGCCTGTTAGAAACAAGCGGGTGAGTTGACTTGTCCAGTGAAGGAAGCCGTAGCACTTCGCGTCAAAGACAAGCTCGCCGGCAAAGCACCCGCGGCCGGGATGGCCTCCACCGCTCTCGCCAACGCGAAGGCGACGGGAATGCAGCGACCGCGGTACACTCTCCGTGGCGCGAGTGTAGGCCCGCACTCAGGGAGCAGTTAGTCCAGAGCGGGAGACATCCGGTTCGGACCGACACCCGCCTGCCTTGAGGTTCCGAGCAGCTCGTACGTCCATCGGGTGACCGCCGAACGCAGTGACACTCTCACATCCTCAGCCTCGGCCAGTCCTGCGCGCACGTCACGCCACGCCTCGAACAAGTCCCGGGTGTCGATTAGGGCGCCGCCAGCATCGGTGAGAGGTTTCAGGTCATCGTCATTGGGAATGGAAACCCGTCGTGTCGAAGGGGGCGTTCCACGCCACGCGTTCACGATGTGCCATACCGCTGACGGGAAGTCGCCTGTCTCCTTCGTATAGGCCGCCACGGGGCGGCCGGTGATCTGCGAAACGTCGTTCACTTTGGCGCCCTTGGTGTAGCCCTTTACTTCGACCAAGCAGTGCCAGCCCGGGGCCTTCGGGTCATCCACCCGAAGATCTTCAAGCTTGGCCCCGGTTCTCTCGTCATGATGATCATCCATATCCCTGACTCCGAAACCCAGGTCCTGCATTGCTTTCAGGACGGCATCGCTGAGCTCATCGCCGTCCGCAGTCAGCAGTCGGCCAGGTCCTGAGTCTGCCCTTTTTGCAGCGTCCTCCAGTTGGTCTTTCAAAGCCTGTTCCTGGACTTGGAATACGCGCATTGCCTGCTCATGCTCTTGCCTCAGCGTATGCAGATCCTTGACGAAATCACTGACTTCTGGAGGAGACCATCGTTCGCTGGATTTCCACTCGATCTCCGAAGGCACGCTATTAGGGTCAACGGCAGCCACCAGATCGAGGAAGAGCCTTAACCACTCAGCAGGGTTCTGCGTGATTCCGGGCAACGACAAGTGCAGGCCCCCACTATTTCCGTCCCGCCGGTTGCTGAAGGCGTAGACGAATTGCTCCGGCCCGAGGTGAAGCAGAGGAATGCAATGACCTTCAAGATCGCCGGTGATGGAGTCCTGCCAGCTGACCCCGTAAGGGTCAGGGTAGAGCAGATGCCAGGTAGCCTTCTGGCCATCAGGGATATGTGGAATCACAGTTGACTTCAGAAGGTCTGCGACGGCTGTAGGGGTGCCAGAGCAAATCGACACTTCGCTTGCCAGAGTCCCCACGTCCCGATGAAGGTGGGTCAGCATGCTACCTCTGCGGGCGCTATCAGCGAGGTTAGCCCCGAAAGACAAGACGTGGAGGTGCTTTCCCCTTGTCGTAGCATCGCTAGCAAACGTGACCAAAAGGTCGTATTCAGTCTCATGCACGTCATCGCCGGCAAAGGTGAGCTGGAAGCTTGGGACCAAGCGAACGAGCCCGGCAAGTAAGTCTTTGGGTACGTCCTCGAACAGTACCCTGGGCCTCGGCTTGATATTGAAAGTGCTCACCAGCAAACAGTATCGGCGCCGATGCTTCTTTGAGGGCTTTTCGAGCTGATTGTGAAAACGCTGCGACGGACTGTTCGCGAAACGGGTGCAACCGGAAGTGAACGGCTTGAGACCTCCACGAACTACCCTGACGGGCGGTATTTGGCGAAGGGATATGTCGGCTGGGTGTCGCCCGTCAGTGGTCCCACACGGGTTGAGCACTGCGTAATCGAGGGTGACAACCTCGATCTGGCTTGCCCCGCTCCTTGGGAACACCATCTCGCCGAGCGGAATCTGTCGGCCGTCTGGAACAACATTCGAAGCCTGTGCTACCGGCGGATGATCTGTACGACACCGTAAGCGTTCGATTTACAGACCAATTCGCCGCGGCCATGGGTGACGAACCGAACCTGGGGTTGCGGCCGTGCTTTTGGCCGCCATCATGGGTGACTCCGGCACTCACTCTTCTTCCGTTGTGCCCATTATTTTTCGATTCTTGGGCAAACTAGTTGTTATGCCTCTGTTCAGGCGTGCTGCCAACTCCGGATACTGGGCCTGGGCTGCCTCAGAGATCCTAATATTGTCCAAGAGTTCCCTGGTCAGCCTCTCCCCCTTTTTCATTGCTGCTGCGGCGCCGTAGATAAGAAGCTGCATCATGGATCCGATATAGCCGGACGTTCGTGCGAAAAAGTAGTCGCTCAGATCATCGGCGAGCATGCCCGGGTACGCGTCGCACAGAACGAGGGTCTTTTCCAATGTGAGAAGCACTCTTCTCCACTCCTCTCGTGCTTCCTCGGTCTCAATCGTGAACGGGAGCATGTCGAGTTTTGTCCATCGGCGGCCGAGCTGGGCTTTGCGGGCGTCCTTCCCCTGCATCGCTTCCCCGAAGAAATGAGCGTCTGACACGCCCACTCCTACGAAGATGAAGGAGTTGGGGTATTCGTTGGCGATTGCCTTCAGAGCGTTGCTGACTTCGATTCCGTCCCTTCGGTGGAGGTCCAGGAAATGGATGTCATCAATGATGATGAGTTGGGTTTCACATTTCATGACGCAATCCAGCGCAGAGTTAGTCAGCTGCAGTGCGCTTCCGGTCTTTTTCGGGTGCCCGAAGAACTCCAGGATCTGCAGGGAAAGAGACTTCGGGGTCGTGTTGCCTGTCAACCCGATCCTTACGACAGGGATCCGGTCGGTTTCCTCGTCAACGGATGGTCCCGATTCTTGGATGACCGCTTGGTGAACGAGTTTTCCGTATTCGTTGACGGCGGTGGATTTTCCAACGCCCGGCAGCGCATCGATGACCGGCGCGTATCGCACCCTGTCAAAGGCCTGAAGATCTGCCATCAGCATATTGTCGAGTGCATCATGAATGCGTTGAAGCTGCGGCGTGCGCATGACAAAATTGCTGTGGTAGTGCTGTCTCTGACGGGCGTATAGGACCTTGTCCTCTTTCGAGAGCCGTTCGAGGTCCTCCATGGAGAGGCGCTGAGGCTGGATGAGTGGCGCCCTCTCCACATATGAGAACCAGCCTTCTTTCCGTGCTATCGATTGATTGTTTTCAGGCAATGTCGGGTAAGTCTTCACAACAAGTCCACCGCCTCGGAGTAGTAATCTGCTTCGTCAACTGCCGGTTTAGGAGTTCCACCCGGCCCCCTCGCAGGTGTCTGACCGTCGTCCACGTCCTGTGGTTCTTCAGGATCTGGGGGGTCTGTGAATGACATGGCTCTCTGGAGCGCTGCTCGGAGCTTGGCGTCCTCTGCCAGGGCTCTCCAGGCTGCTTTGCGTTCCTTGGGACTTAGCTCCAGGCCCGCACCAAATTCCTGGGCAAGGCGTAGAAGCTCGTCCTCTACGTCGGTGTATTTTTCGTTCGCATGTGCTTTGGCCACGGCCAGCGCCTCCGCGTTGAAAGGCCGAGTGGCCGGGGATGAGCGCTCCCAGGGAATGGTGTACCAGGTATTGTCTTCCGGGTCCTGGAAGTAGATCTTGCGGAGGTCGTCGGGATTGACGCGGAATGACCATTTTCGGCCGACGTTGTGGTCTGAAGTTTGATGCCCCCGGTATTTCCCAAGGATGGGAGCACGGTAAATGAGGCCATCAATGGACACACCTTCGTGGGTGATGGCCCGTCGCTTCTCCGGCAGAAGGTGAAAAACAAACGTGGGATCTCTGGGCAAAAGAATGTACCCGGCGGCTGCGATCCCCTGTGTGTAACGGTCGTAAGGGGAGAGATGGAGTCCCGGCGTTTCGTCGTCGGCCTCCGATGAAATAGGAGCCGGGTGATAGACCAGCGCCGTGAGGGCCCGGATGATGCGGTCCAGGTCGGTCGGTAGGAAGTACGCCTTCCTGATGGCGGGGGCAGTTATCGGGTTCCTTCCCGTGTATCCGGGAAGCAGCTGAAGAAAAAACTCGAGGGTTTCAAACCAGCGTTCCAGTGGAGATTTGTCCGTTGGGGTGTACTTCCGGGCCGGTAGAACGGAAAATCCGAGGTCTGCGCACGCCCGCATGATGTGTGCCGCGATGAAGATTTTCCCGTGATCGACCACTATTGCGTCCGGCATCATTCCTGGGCCGCTGAAGCGGAGGTCCGGGGTTTCATGTTCTATTTGAAGCACGGCTTCGGGCACACCGTGGTAGGGCCATGTCGCTCCTTCGGGCCACTCTGCCGGAGCTGGTCTGGGCTGGATGATTTCAAACAGAACAGAGGCGACGTCGATGCTCTTCGTGGACTCCGTCGCAATCCGAAGGGCCAGGATGCACCGGCTGTAAAGGTCCATTGCCGCTGTGACCTCCAGCCGGCACGGGGACAGAGTGATGGGGTCAAGGGTTTGCATGTCGAAGGTGTGGGTGTCCAGAAGTACGTATTGTCCCGGTCGTGTTGCGTGGAAGTGACCGAAGGATTCCGTGGGCACTGCGGCTTTGTTCCGCACTGTTTTGGCATTGTCGAAGGTGCCTCGGTCGCCGTCGAGCTCTTTCAGGGCGCGGAAAGCGGATGTCCTGCCCGGCTCGGGCACCGAACCATCGTAGAGAGCCCTGAACCTGGCCCGGATCATCCTGAGCACGGTGGTGCGGGAAACGGTGGCTTCCAGTGTGCGGCTGTCCAAGATTTCCTCCGCGACTTTCAGCCATCTGGGGTCACAGGCGTGGAACATTGAACTCGACGGTTTGGATCGCTTGTCGACCAGACCAAGCACCCGGTTGTCCTGATAGCGACGGACGTGATTGCGCACGGTTGAAACGCTCACGCCCCGCTCGGCCGCCTTCGCCCCATACCGGCCCATCAGCCGGGTGACCTTCGGGTCGTACTCGGGGCGCGGTTCCCCTGGTACAGGCTGGTGTTCGTTTCCAGACTTGTGCCCCGTCAACACTTCGTTGACGTCGGCAAGTCGTTGTGTCAGTTTGTCGAGTTGCTCCTTTTTCAGAACGGTGGATAGACCTTCGAACGTCTCGAGCCCCGGCTCGGGCTTCTCTTGCTCCCCTGTCAAGGGGAGGAAGGTGTATTTGCTGTTCCCGAGAAGCTCAAAGACAGTGATGCTCGCGGAATCTTTCGGGAATTGGCGTGTTATGCAAACGCTGCTTCCCCGGATCTCGTCGACGGTCCAAATGTGGCCGTCCCTTACGATTTGCAGTCCCGCTCTTAGCTGCCTCGTTGGTGGTTGGTTTGACAATCTGTCACCTCAATATCGGTGTCATCGTGCGAGCACTTTCAAGACCCGGAAAGCTCTTGTCCGGCCCGGCTCAGGCACCGAGTCCCCGTATTGTGCCCTGACTCTGGCACGGACCATCCTGAGCAAGGTGGTGCGGGAAACCGTGGTTTCCACTGTGCAGTCGTCCAAAACTTCCTTGGCGGCTTTCAGCCATCGGAGTTCACAGCCGCGGAATATTGCACTCGACGGTTTGGATGGCTTGTCGACCAGACCAAGCGCCCGGTTGCCCTGATAGCGACGGACGTGATTGCGCACGGTTGAAACGCTCATCCCCCGCTCGGCCGCCTTCGCCCGATATCTGTCCATCAGGCTGGTGACCTTCGGGTCGTACTCGGGGCGTGGTTCCCCGGGGAGAGGTTGACGTGCGTTTCCGGACTTGTACCCAGTCAACACTTCATTGACGTCGGTAAGGCGTTGCCTCATTCTTTCGAATTGCTCCTTGTTCAGAACGGTCAGTTCTTCGAACGTCTCGAGCCCTGACTGTGGCTTCTCTTGCTCTTCCGCCGCAGGCAGGAAGGTGTATTCGCTGTTCGAGCGATGTTCAAAGACACCGATGCTTGCGGAGTCCTTCGGGTTTTTACGTTTTATATAGACGCTGGTCCCTCCGATCTCAAAGACGGTCCAAATGTGGCCATGCCGGACAAGTCGCAGCGCGGGTCTTGGTTGGGGTGTTCCTGGCTGGTCTGACATTCTGTCTTTTCCATATCGTTGTCATATTGTGTTGCCGGGTTGATCGATATTCGATCCGAAGGCGTGTGGCCGCCCGTACCGAAGTCGACGTTCTCCGGTCCGGGATCCCTTAGTGGGTGGTCGGACGCCCGGCGTCTATGGTTGTCGGGCTTCCGGGTGTGTTGTTTCTTCTTCCACGATGGCCGCCAACCGGTAATTGCCTGAGTCGATGAGCAGTTCAATCATGTGGATCCGCGCGAAGGTCTTCGGGTGCTGTCGCTCTATCAGGAGATCGGTGCCGACAATTTCGACCACCGTCCAGATCTCATCGTCGTGAACGACGTGCGCGCCGATTCGGATTTTCGGCATTCGCGGTGTGTTAAACATCGGCTTGCCTGCTCGCACGCGTCAGAATCGTTGCTCGATCCAGCGGAATCTCAAGATCGAGGGTGAAATCCCTCGCCCAGCAAAGGTGCAGAAGATGCGCCCGAACGATGCCGCAGTCATAGCCGGTCTCGGCGGCGACGCGGCGCTCCAGCCTGCCGAATGAATCCGTGGGCTCCGCGTCAGAGCGGATCTGTTGCAGCAAAACCGGGTCAAACTGCCATGATCGCCTGTAGGTGGCGAGGAACAACCTGTTTTCGGCCTCCTGCGGGTCAGGGTCTGAATACACCTCATACGACCAGCCATGCCCTTCCAGTTCGGGCTGCGCCCAATCCCGTGTTGCTACGACTGCATCGTCCTTGAGCCTGGAGCGAGCTTTCACTTCTACAATTCGTACCCCGCTGTCATTGTCTACGATCAGGAAATCGGGGACGTAGGAACGACCACGCCTTACATTCATGACCATCTTGAAGGGCTGCGAGATGAACTTCACAGCATCGTCTTCCATGTCGGCTTTCACCAGGAATGCCAGTTCAAGATTGGACTCGAAGGGGACGAGGTCCTGGTTCGTCACAGACCAGTACCACCCGGCCTTGTTTCGCTGGCCGGGATAGTAGCCGGATATTCGCCATGGCTCGACACTTTCGAACCTGCCCAGGTTCGCCTCCCACAAGGGAAACAAGTCGGTTTCCCCGGTACCGAGCATGGTTCTAAGCAGGGTTGCTTCCGTTGACCATCTGGCGTCCGGGAGGGAGAGCGGCGCCGGCCGTCGCCTGCCCGGCCTGCGGGCTGATGGATCCCTATTCACTGGGGCCTCCGCTACTTCCCCATTCTTTGGTGCTTGGTTGCGGTCCCGAACCATCCGGGAAGGAGGCAAGGACTCCAGAACTCAGAGCCTGGAGTTTGAGCTCCCACCCGAGGGGCGTGAGTTCCATCGGATGGTGGCTATTCGCGCGGACGAAAAGTCTCCCGCCAGCGTCGCCTTCGAGGTGCCCGAATTGGCGGACGAGCGCGGTTCCATTCAGGCCAAGGGCTTCTGCGGCCTTTCCTAGCGTCGGGTAGGACATGACAGCGACGAACCGTTGAAGTCTTTGCCCGGAGCGCGGCCCGGTCAGCGTCTTCTTCAGCAGATCGGGGCAGCCGAGCAAGAGCTCCGCGCTGACGCCGATCGACCCGCTTCCACTTCCCCTGCTCCTCATCAGAGTCCCCGATTCGCGAAGAGACCTCCTGATCGTTGTCTTGCTCCAGCCCGTCATGTCGGCGATTTCCTCAGCTGTCCGTCGCTCATCGACATACAAGGTTCTGAGCTGTTCCGGATTGATCCTCGTCTTATCCCCGGAACGGGACGTCACGGCCAGTCTGTCGATATGCCACCGGATCATTCGACGTGATTTCCTGAACCGTCTCACCATGTCTTCGATGGATTCACCGGCCCCGATCGCCGAGCGAAGCATGCTGTCCAGATCACCATCACGAATCAGCGCCGCGACGGCTTTGGTTGCCCTCGCGTCGATCCGGGCAAGGAGCCGGTCCTCGACGAGACCGCGTCGAACCAGGCCGTCACTGCTCGTAGCACCGAACTCTTCGCCCCGTCGCGCGATCAACGATGGGAGGGTAAACAGCTCAATCGGCGGTTCCCAGCTCAGCGGCTCACGGACGCCGCGCGCAGCGAGGAAACCACGGGCGTGGTCGTCAAGGCCGTCCAGAACCGATGACGGCGTGGTGACCAGAAAATTCTGCAGGATGTAGAAGGAAGAACGCCGGCCGTCACTGCCGGCTTCAGGCAGCGATCCGGTAAGCCGGTACGCAAGGTACAACCTCGCGGCATCCGCCGGTCCGGCTTCGGTTCCCGCTGCCCGGGCCATATCGTGCCAATCAGGTTCAGAGAGTAGACCAGCCAAGGACATCCGTCTGCGCCGGTTGTAGTCGATTGGGGCGGGGTTGGAGTCGAGGTAGTCTGCCAGCTGCTGGAGGATGACCACGACTTGGTCTCGTCCGGGCTGCTTCATGTGGGCAAAAGCGTATGAAAAGGTGTGTCGTTTCCGGTGGGGAATGTCCAAAGCGGCTGCCTGGATGCCGAGGTCGTGTGACCGGTATCCCGGCAGGAGCACTCCGACGCTGAGTGAAAGTTGAAGTGTTTCTGCTTGAAGCGATTGATCCATGTGGAGCAGGCGTGTCCATCCCGGCCAGAATTGTTGTGGGACGGACCGGGCCCGTTCCAGCACCGCTGGTGTGTCGAGTTGCGGTGTCGACGCGCTAGGCCCAGCTGTTCCGTAACGAAGTGCGTCGGCGGGACCAAGTCTGGGGTGCAGAGCGGTGAGCATTTTGCGCTGAAGCGAGGCGGATGGCGCGCCCCAATGTCTGATGATGTTGGATGGGGATTCGTGAAGCGGTTCGTTGTTGTCGCCGGAGATGAGTCGCAGGATAAGCGGAACGAAGGTCTCGCGGTCATCGCTTTGAAGAATAAACGCCGCGAAGGAGACTGCGTGTGCCATCTGAAGCACTGATCCCGGGCAGAAGAGTCCATTCCGTTTTCGTTTCGGGTCGATCCTGAACCTGCAGTCCTCGCGCCCGGACGTGCCGTTGTACCTCCGCAGTTCGTTAGAGGTCAGGACGCGGAGAGCGCGTCCGGCCAGCAACTTGAGGTCATTCAGAACCACGTGCAGGTCGGAAGCGTCCACTTCCGGGGAGTCGATAAGAGAATCCAGCCACTTTTGAGCCTCGATTATCGATGACTGTTGCGGGAGCCGGATCACAGGAGCGTCCGACAAGTCAGATTGGCAGTATGTACCTGAATCGCTTCGCCCTTTGACTCGGCTGCTGCATAGGTTCAAGACGGGGACCTCGTTCAGGCGCAGGACCCTCGTTCCCCGCACCGCACCGCATGCGCTGCACGCGTCATTCAGGACGCAGGAGTGTTCCGCGCAACAAAAAGACCATGAAAGACGCCACCGAACCTTCCAGACTCCGGGCTTGTCCCGAAGGCACAGCGGACAGTATCGCGAGCCGGTGCCCCGGGCCCAGAGGAAATGAAGATCAACTCCATGGCGGCCCCGGCGCAGGAAAAGTGCTCGACCTTCATATCGGGCCAATGTCATGCTGTGCAGTGTCTTGACCGGCACAGCAGCCACATAACTTATGAACCTTGCGCGTTCTGGCGAAACGCCAACCGCAATATCGGGCAACGCAGTTCGGGGTTGGTTCTCGGAAAGCAACCCGACGGTACGGTACAGAACATTGCGCGAAACCTGCAGCCTGGCACAAGATCGGTCCAGCCAGCTATCCAATGCCTCTCCCGGTTCAAGCTTCACCCTAATGGGAAGCCGCCTCAATGCCTTTTCCACCTCAGCCACACGGTCTCGGACTCTCAATTATGAATACGATCAGGAGTGACCTGCGGCATGGGTTTACAAGCCGCCTGAACTCCCATTAAGAGGACGTGGACCATCCCTGAAGATCCCGCCGCAAGTTATGCAGACAATCACTGTGCTTATTGCAATAATGCCGCTTCAATGCACCTGGAGCAATAGGTGGCAGGAAATTAAAATGCCGCATCTGTGAAATATGTATAACACACGCAGCGTCCATCCTCACGAAGTGTTATACATATTTTGGCGGCTATTTGTGTAGCACTTATCGGAAAAGTCTCCAATCCTATACCGCGGTTCTCGCGCAGAATTCCGAGGACATTGAAAGGCCAGAACCGACCAATTTCCGGGCGAATGAGGCTGGAACCATGGGCCTGGATTCCTCTCCAATGGAACGCGCGGACACATCCGACGCACGCAGGAGACGGGCGCTCTCCGCCGATCCCCGGACGCCCTGGGGAAGAAGTCGACGCCACACTAGACGCCTTCCCGGCGTGTCAGCCCACGCTCAGCGTCGCACACCGCCGGTACCCTGAACTGACAACCGGTGACCGGCTGCCGAGCGTCAGTCTCGTCGCCCAGCAAGAGCGGTGCCAGGGCAAGGGGAGGGTCTACTTCGTGAGCATGCGGCAACCCAAGTCAGTTCAGCAGGGGGATTTCGGGGAAACAGCGGTCGAGCTGTTCTTCAAGCAGCTTGGGTGGGGACCGCTCTCTACCGGCTCGCAGGATCTGGGTACCGACCTTTATATCCAGCTTCGCGACGAACAGCTACTGGACCTCAGGTTGATGCTCGGTGCGCAGGTCAAGACTGGAAACAGCTTGTTTTACAGGCCGGGCATCGTCGATGGCCGAGAGGGATGGTGGTACAGCGAATCGGACAATGCGCACGCCGACTACTGGTCAAATCACCACGTGCCCCACATTCTGATTCTCCAGAGCAGGGATCTGAGCACTCGGGTGTGGGCCGCGCTCACGGAGAGAACGATTATCGATACAGGGAAGGGGTTCAAAGTCTTCGTCCCTGCCGATCAGCGTCTTGAGCCGGGAAGTGCAACCAAGTGGATCGAGCTCGCTGTCGAGGCCCGTGAATCAATTGCCTTTGAGGGCAGCCGCTGGTCCTTTTCGGTCGAGGACCTGCCGGAAGCCGCATGGGCCCGGCACGCGCTCATCGCGCCACGCCTGATTGCTCCGCACCCGAATAGAGGCATCGGCGCGTCGATCAATTGGGCTGAAGCCGTGGCGGTCTGTATCGAGGCGAGGCCGAACCGCTGGCACCAGTTCGCCGACCGGTTTGAAGATGTCCCAAAGCCGGACGAAGCGATGGATTCCGAGAGCGCAGGTTGGCGATTCGCGGCTGCGGTCTATGAGTGGGTAACCGGAGGGACATCTGAGAGTCTTCGACAGCTGGATCTGACAGCGGCTGGCCGTTCGCTGCGTGTTGCCCGGGCGGTGTGCCTGTCGATTGCTGAATTCGACGACCTCCGGTTCGATGCCGCCCGAGTATCGCTCGAGGCCGAATACTTGGAGGATGAGTTGTCGGTGGATCAGGCTTGGCTCAGCACTCATCAGGCCCGAATACTCGCTGAGACCGGCAACATCCCGGCTGCGCTCGACATCCTTGAACGCACGAACACTGTGATCGCCAGCGTTGCGACGGATGTTACCGTGTCGGCGTTGCGGTCCGCTGCCCTCTGGTCATTGTTTGAGCTGACCAATCGATTCGATGCAGACCTGTCCAAAGTGGTGCCGGCGATGGACACTGCAACAGCCTGGTGGCGCAACCAGGCGACCGCCAGTGGACTCGAGGATGCAGTAGAGCGGATCTTCAATCTGTGGGGCCGGGACAAATCAATTCGGTTCGGCGGAGCGAACATTGCTCACAATGAGCTGTTCTCAGCGTCTCTTACGGCCCGGCTGGCGGGGGACCACGGGAGTTGGCGCTCAACGCTTGGCCTCATGGCCATTGTCGATCTCTCCACACACGGCGCGGACGGTCCTTCTGTGGCGGACAGTCTCGACGCGTTGCGCAGGGCCGGCGGCGAGGACCAGCTCCGCCTTGCTTTAGCGAAAGTTCGCGACGATGGCCCCCTTGCCGGTCTCTCACATTTCATGACATCCATTCGGCCCGAAACAATCACGCGTACAACTTGGCGTGCAGATCTTGCAGCACTCACCGTGGCCGGCAGCTACTGCCCGCCTGAGCGAGCGAAGACGCTCATCTCTTTCCTCCTGGGCGGCCTCAGCAATCCGGGCCTGTGGGCGGAAAGGTTCGGGGAGCCAACGCCTAGCCATCGAATGCTTGAGGCGCTGATGGGTTTGCTCGGTCACTTCGACGACGAGCACGCAAAGGAGGTCATCGAGTTCGCATTATCGCTCGGCGAAGACGCATCCCAGCTTCTTGACCGTGGTCTCAGTTCACTCCTGGCCGAGCTCGACGAGGACGTTCCTGCCGGCCGTGAGCCGGATTTCGCGGACAAGGCAAACGACGCAACCCTTCCGGGGTGGCTCCGAAACATCTTCGCAGCACACGCCCCAATGGCGCGCGACGTCCTCCATGAATCCCTGGTCAAAGGCGATGTGAGGGCACTCCCTGCTCTCCGCACGATAGCCAATCTCACGACCGAGGAAGCCGTGGCGTTGACCGGAACCTGCGCTGGCGCCTTTGAGGGTTACAGACGGTCGCAGAACGGCTTCGCCATCCATCAAATGGACATGGCTCAGCTATGCACGGGTCTGGCCATCCTGCACCCGGAGTCTGGCGCCTGGGGCACCATCGTTGGATTTCTTTGCGACACTGATGCATATCCAGCTCCGAAGCGGGCCGCCTGCAAAATACTGGCGGAGAACCCTGGAGAGATCCCCGGCGAGCACCGAGAGCGCTTGGCCGCGTCACTCAGAATGCTGATTGCGGACAAGCGGCCCGACCCAACCGCCCCTCATCTGACCGAAATCGGCGGCGCATTCCATGAGTTACTCCTGGAACTTCTGCCCAAGCAGCATGCCGACCGAAGCGTCCTCGAAGGTGCGCTGCTTTCCGGCGGTGAAAGGACCAGATGCGACGCCGTCGACTACTACTCACGGCGCCATGGTTCGGAATCGATCCTGTTGGCACTCGCCCACGACGCGAACCACCAGGTCTCGAACCGTGCAATGTTCGGCCTCGCCAAACTAGCAGCAACCGGCGACGGACTCGAGAACGTCTACAGAGACGCCCTCGCTAGGTTCGCGTCGGCCGACGGAGAATCCAATGCACTCCACGTCCTCGGGGGTGTGGAAGCAGGCGAACCAACGGGGAATTTTATAGACCTGATATCAAGCCTGACCACACACCCAAGCGCGACGGTGCGGAGGCGAGCAAATCACGTGCTGAACCGCTTGATATAGAAGCCCGGTCGCTAAGCGATCAGCCGGGCGTCAGTCCCGTGGTCGCATGAGGGGCGGATTAAGCACGGCCCTAGTCGGCTGACCCTGCAAGGGTCGTGCCGCCTCGGCAAGGCGGAAGAGCGCCGCGGGGCGGCCGGCGTCGCCCGCCGTCATCGTTCCGGTCTCTTCGAGGAAACCAGGGGTTCCTGTTGCTTTGCGGTGGAAATTCCGGGGATCAAGGCGGGTCCCCCACACGGCCTCATACACGGCGCGGAGCTGGGCGATGGTGAATTCCTCGCCGCAGAACGCGGCCGCGAGGGGCGAGTATTCGAGCTTTGATTTCGCGCGCTCCAAAGCATCGGCAAGGATCCGCTCGTGGTCGAAGGCGAGCGTCAACTCACCCTCCAGAACCTGGCTGACCGGGTACCAGGCCGCATGTTCGGCATCGCTCCCGGCCGACAGGACCGGGAAGTTGGGCGCTAACAGCAAGTGGGCAACGGTCAGCACATCCCCCCGTGGGTCCCGCCCCTGCGGACCATAACTCCCCAGTTGCTCCAAATACCCAGGGATCCGCTCGACTCCGGTTTCCTCGGCCAGTTCCCGTGCCGCCGCTGTCAGCAGGTCTTCACCGACCAGGACGAACCCGCCCGGCAGGGCGAGTGCGCCGCGGAAGGGCTTGATGAGGCGGGTGATCAGCAGGACGTTCAGGACGTCCTCGGAGACGGTGAGGGCGACGACGTCGACGGTGACGGGGAAGCGAGTGGGCGCGGGGTAGGGCCTAGGCATGTCCCCATCCTAGATATTTATCGTCACCTTGACAATAAATCGGAGGCGAGCCTATCGTCTTGTTATCGTCATATTGACGAAAACCTTGAACGGTTAGGAGAATCCCATGGCCAGCATCAAGCGCTACCCCTGGATCAGCCACTTCCTGGGCAGCCCCACCGGCTACGTCGTCCACCTGCAGAAAGGCAGGGTCAGGCACCAAGGCGTCGGCCAGGCGTTCTGGTACCGGCCGGTGAACTCCGTGCTCAGCGAGGTCCCCGTCGATGACCAGGAATTACCCACGCTCTTCCACGCCATCACCCGCGACCACCAGGACGTCAGCGTCCAGGCCAACGTGACCTACCGCTTCATCGACCCGGTCGCTGTGTCCACCCGGCTCGACTTCGCCCTCCAACCCGCCGGCCCCGGGGCAGGCACGGCGCAGGCGACCGGGAAAGAGCAGGTCGCCACGATCATCGGCCAGCTATGCCAGAGCCACGCCATCGACCAGATCGCCACCACCACCCTCGCCCAGGCCCTGGAACGCGGAGTCAGCCAGCTCCGCACCGTCCTCACCGACGCCCTCCGGGCGGACACCCGGCTCGCGTCCACCGGCATCGAAATCCTCGGCGTGCAGGTCCTGGCCGTCCGGCCGGAGTCCGACGTAGAACGGGCCCTGCAGACACCGGTCCGTGAACAGCTCCAGGCCGAAGCGGACCGAGCCGTGTACGAACGCCGGGCCGTCGCCGTCGAGCGCGAACGGACCATCTCCGAGAACGAAATGGCCAGCCAGATCGAACTCGCCACCCGCCGCGAACACCTCGTCGCCCAGGAAGGCGCCAACGCACGGCGCGAAGCCGAGGAAAAAGCCGCCGCAGGACTCATCCACGCCCAGGCCTCCGCCGAACGCCAAGGCATCAACGCCACCGCCGAAGCCAACCAGATCCGACTCGTCGGCGAGGCGGCCGCCGCACGCGAAGCCGCCACCATGGAGGTCTACCGGGGCATGGAACAAGCCACCCTGCTCGCACTGGCCCTTCGCGAAGCAGCCGGGTCCCTCCCCCACATCGGCAACCTCACCATCACCCCCGACCTGCTCAGCGGCGCCCTCGCCGGACTATTCCAAAACCCTGCCGGCAGTGCTGTCCCCGCCGCGGCCGGGGCGGCGTCCGGAACCACCGGCCGCCCCGGAAAGTAGGCTGCCGCCATGGCCACCCCCCGCCTGGTCATCGTCCACCGGCGCACCGAACTGCAGGAACTCCTGGATCGGCACGCCACCCGCGGCCAAGCCGAATTCTTCCTCCGCACCAGAGGCCGCACCATCCAGGAAGTCCAATACCACCACGACCGGACCACTACGGCCCTGGCAACCATCCGCGCCGCGGTCCCGGCAGAGTGGCGACGCGCCGACGTCGAACGCAACGACCTCAGCCGCTTCCTGTTCACCGCCGGGGACGTCATCGCCGTCGTCGGCCAGGACGGACTCGTGGCCAACACGGCCAAATACCTCAACGGCCAGCCCGTCATCGGAATCAACCCGGAGCCGGGCATCAACCCGGGCGTCCTGGTCCGGCACACCCCCGACGCGGCAGCCAAACTGCTCCGGGACGCCGCACCGGCCGGGCACATGAAGCACCTGTCCTGCCGGGAACTGTCCACCGTGACGGCACGGCTCGACGACGGACAGGAACTCTCAGGACTCAACGAGATCTTCATCGGCCACTCCTCCCATCAATCGGCCCGGTACCGGCTCACGACCCCGGACGGGCTGACCGAACGCCAGTCCTCCTCCGGGCTGATCGTCTCCACCGGTACCGGCGCCACCGGCTGGTGCGCATCCATCGCCCTCGAACGCGGAGGACGCACCCTGCCCGCCCCCACGGATCCCCGGCTCGCGTGGTTCGTCCGGGAAGCCTGGCCCTCCCCGATCACCGGAGCCTCCCTGACCGAAGGCACCCTGCAGGCGGGCGAGACACTCAGGATCACCGTGGGCTCCGACCAGCTCGTGGTCTTCGGGGACGGCGTGGAAGAAGACCGCCTCACCGGCTCCTGGGGCCAGGAAATCACCGTCCACCTGGGCGAACGACCACTCCGGCTCGCGGCGTAAAGTAGCCCGACCGGAGGCAAGCCCAACGGCGCACCTGTCGACCGGCCGGGAAACCGGCCCTGAGGGTTGCTTTCGCTTACCGGACGGGCCCGGGAAGTATAAAAGGTACAAAAAGTATAAAGACGTATAAAAGGTCCACCAGCGACAGCAATGGACCGGCCCATCAAGACGGGGCCAGCGGCAGCTGACATTGCGGCAACAGGATCAACGCACCGAACCGTTCGCTCTAGCCTTGGACGGGCTCCCCGACGAAGGCGAATATCTCATCAACGTTGTCGGCGTCAGCGCCCCGGCAGGGTGTGTGAACATTTATGCCAGGTTCAGCAGTGACCCACGCGAAGAAGAACTCGAGACGGCCGCATTGGCCGAGAAGGGCCCAACGTCGCCAGCCGGGCAAGCCGATGGTGTTGGCCCAAGCCGTCCTGCTGTACTCGGGGTCCACCGGCAACGGCGCCGTCCAACTGGACTCACAGGACGGCAAGTTCAGCGTTGGATTCTGACAGCTTCCACGATGTCTTCCCCGCGCAGTGTATGCATAGTGGCCTGCCAGGACTCGAAACGACCGTAATTCCCGGGGTCAAAGATTTTCTCCCAGCCCTGCTCGACTTCTGCCCTCAAATCCGCCGGCCAGTCCGCGATTCCTGCACCCCAGGCTCCTGCGGCCCTGAGCCTGGCCCAGAATTCGTCGACCACGCGATTCATGCGGGCGGTGTAGCCTCCATCGCTTTCGCCGGGGAGCCCGGGGATGTGGGGGAACTTGTTCAGGACCGCGTGCCAGTCGCCATAGTGCGAGAGCAGCACCCGTTCCCGCGGCACCCTGCAGGTCAACAGAACCTGCCCGATGGAGACCTTGCAGCTGTCCACCAGATCCCGGCGCGTGATCCGTGCCCAAAGCCAGACGGCCCCGTCCCCGGCGCTGGTGAGCCGTGCTGCCATCTGCCGGTAGAGCCAGTCGTAGGCGTCGACAAGATAAGGATCGATACGGGAAGGATCCGGCACGAGCACGCCGGTTGAAACGATGGCCTCGAAAGCTTCCTCGCTCTGAATGGTGTGGAGAAGGAGCCGGTCTGCGGAGATGTCGTAGCCAATCCGCCCCGGCGCTACGGCGTCCGAAGGGCTGGCTTCGCTGATTGGAAAATTCGCCACGGCAATATCATCGCTGAGAACACCGACAGTGGTCGCTAATTGTGCAAAGCGCCTTTGCACAATTGACCTATCAGCTGCGACGGCGGGCGGCTTGCGCTACGAATCCGGGTGTCACGTGGACTTGGTGAAGCCTGGACGAGACCCAGCTGAATTTCATGCCGCTCCCAGGCAGACGCGTGGCTCTCACGTGTCGCCGAATCGTCCAAAGCGCTTTGGACGATTCGGCGTTTCAGCCACGACGGCGTTCAAGTGGGACAAAGCCGAATCGTGGGAGGCCAGCAACAACTCATTACGCAACGATCAGGGTCTAGGCTATTCGCCATGGAAGACGTCGTCGATACCGCAACCGGCGGGAATGACCATGCGATGGTGATCCTACGACTCGTGAGACTGCGCTATCGTGACTTCAGCGGTTCGAGCCGTTCCTTCCAGGCGCACGTCCGTGGACGTACTCACGGACGCTGATGCCCGATTTCCCCTGAACGATTTGGGGTCACTCGACGAAGTGTATTCGCCTGAAGGGAGGAAGATGCAGTGGAGAAAAAGCCGGGCCTGACCAGGGACGACGTCCTTCTCATCCGGGCCATCGTCGATGCAGACTATGAACGCGACGTGAAGAACCTCACCGACGATACGACAGATGACCTGGGGCCCATCCGGGTAGAACCCCCGGAAACCGAGACGAAACCGGGCAAAACGCCGTAAGGATGCCGAGGGGCCAGCCAACAGGCCACCCCTAGCCGGACAATTCCGGGCCGATAACGGCAGCAGCTGCAAATGCGGACGCCAGTCGGCGGGCTGGGGCCCGTATTGGTTATCGTGTGGTCATGGGTATGGCGGACGAACACCGGCTGACCTCGCGGAGGACCGCCGAGATCATCAGTCGCGAGCTGAGGAACGGAGACATTGATTTCGCCTTCCGGATCATGGTTACCGCCACCGCTGACTTCCGTCAGACATCGCCGTCGAATTATGAGGATTTCCTGATACCCCCAGACTCCACCGGATCTCTTCGGTGGGACACACTGCTTGCCGCGGTCATTGGCGGTGAATGCGACCGGCTCGGAATCCCCAAGCCTCCGTGGACGCAACCGACGCCGTTGGCGGAGGAGTGGGTTGTCACGATCCTGCCGAACGCCACCGAGCGGTGGGTCGCTAGAATCAAGTCCGGCACCCCGGTTGAGTTCTCCCGACTGGGTATCTGGATCCATGCCCGAGATCTGGAGACCATGTGACGAGGCCCGCTCGCTTCAGCACCTTTGCGCTGTCGGGGGTGTCTGTCCCCGCGGTAACGATGAGGTGCCCACTTGCGTTGCATTAGGTCTTCAAGTCAGGCCCGCTCTTGGCCGGGAGATGCGCGCCGTCTAGCCTGTGACACAGACGGGCCGTCGTCCTATCCAATCGACCCTCCGGATGTGGCAGCGTCACTAACGCCCGTAGTGGTCATAAATCTGACCACTACGGGCATCAGGGCCGAGATGAGCACCGCAGTGGTTCCTAGCCAGCGGCGGGCTTTCTCGGCCCTTCCCGCGAAAATCCGGGCTGGGCTTCGTCCCTATATTTGCCCTCTGGGTCCGAAGACCTGCGATAAGTTGCGGTTCGCTGCCCGTCACCATGCTTCCTTGCAGAACCCCGCGGAGGGTAGGCCAATCGATTTCCTCGCGAGACAACCGAAGACCGCCACAGAGCCTGGATCCTGCGTGCAAACCAGCAATCCGCCGGAACCTAGCACCGCGCACAGCATTTCGGGCCAATCTTTGCCTCGACTCCCCGGCTGCCTGGCCCGATTAATCATCTGGCGGCAAGCCCCGGGAGAGCGGCTTTCATGCTTTCCCGGGGTCTCCGTAAATGCCTAATGGTTCCGGCCAAACACGAGGGTACCGCAAGGTTTTGCCGCCTTCACGTTGAAGGTCTTGCAGCGGACCAAGGACCCGGAGCGGTCTCCGTGAAGGCGCCCAACTCGGAGCCGGTAAAGCCTGCCCGGATCATTCTCGCCGAATTTCCTAACGGGACTGGCGAACCCGACACGACAGGAGTTCACCCGTCAAGGTCGGCGCGCAACGGCTCCAGTCCGACACGTCCCCCGTCGTCTGCGCTCATGGGGCACGGTACTCTGCGACATCTCGCGCCCCCTCCAGCTGTTCAAGCAACTCAAAATCTGCAGGCCCGACGAGCACCGCCACGACTTTGCCGTTCCTGGTGATTTGGATCCGTTCGCCCTTGCCTGCTGGCGCAATCACGTCCTTCAGACTCTTCCGTAGGTAAGAGATCGAAACGGCGGAAGTCGTCATGCTCATGGAGACGTGCTCATCGGTCATAGGTCCCATTGTCCACAAACGGTGGCCTTGGGCCCTCGGGACGGAAGAAAGTCCGACAGATCGACAGTTGAGCGGGACCGCATTCCACCGCACCGGGTGGCCATCAGGCCTCTTGCGGTTCGCCGCTCCCGGTCCTGCCCCCAACGGGCCGCCGCGACAGCAAGCAACCCCGAAGCCATGCAGCCCCTGCGCCTAGGCACACCTGGAGGGAATCCAAAGCGCTGTACGTATGCTGGTTCAATGTTGGATCCAAGACCCATCGCAATTTTCGGTGACTGGCACGCCAACGCCGGTTGGGCGATCACCGCGATCAGGTCCGCAGCCCGCGAAGGTGCAACCACAATGCTCCACGTCGGCGACTTCGGCCTGGACTGGCCCGGGCCGAAACGCGGACGCTATGAGGACAAGCTGAACAAATACCTTCTCGACCTAGGCGCCACCCTCCTCGTCTCCGGCGGGAATCACGACAACTGGGAAACCCTGAACAAATTTCCCGTCGGCGAAGACGGTACGGCGTTCGTACGGTCCAACATCCGCGTGTTGCCGCGGGGCGGCCGCACGCAGGTCGAGGACCTTGTCGTTGGCGCCCTGGGCGGGGCATTCAGCGTGGACAACGAGCACCGGACCGAGGGCAAGGACTGGTGGGCTGATGAGGAACCCACACCGGAAGAAGCAAAAGGACTCATAGCCGGCGGACCACTCGACATCCTCATCACCCACGACGCACCATCAGGCGTCTCTCTCAAGGGCCATTTCGAACTCCGGCCGGAGCTGGGTTGGAAGGCCGAGCGAACCCGCACCCTCATCAGCGAGGTCGTCGATTCAATCGCCGTGCCGCATCTCTTCTGCGGGCACTGGCACCAACGAAGCACTTACCGGCTGCCCCGGCCTGACGGAACCATTACCCGGGTGGACGTCCTCGACATGGAGAACTCCCGCGAGGGCAACGGCGTACTCGTTTGGCCAGGCAAAGCACCGCTGTGTATCGAGCCTCTCGCCATCCGCGGCAGATGAGGCGCGGCGAAAGCCTGCGAAGACCCAACGAGCTCGTCGGCGAACCCATTTACTGGGGAAGTCCATATTCGCAGAACCGGAGCACCGCAACTCACCGAGGCTGCGCGGAAGTTTCCCGCCAATGGCGCGTGAGATCCGCAACTGATAACGGCCGCCATCCGTGGATCACAAGATGGCATAGCAGGCTTGGAAAGGCCCGGCCAAGACGACTCCGCACCGGCCTGCCCAACGCGAAACTGCGGCACTTTGCACACGCCGACGGATGGTCTATCGTCGCGTAGCAAGGCACATTTTGGCGCATGACAGGGAACAGACGATGGCCCCACCTGCAGGACCTTCCGATCAGCACGAGACCGGTGACGCAGCTGGTGCAACGTCAGCGGAACCCGTCGCAGCGTTGTTCCGCGCATTGGAGAGCGTGGACGGCGAAGTCTCGCCGCAGCTTGCCCGGGCGGTTCAGGCCACGATCAACGTGGTGAAGCAAATCGGCCGGGAATTCGGGCTTCTCACGGAAAGTGAAGCCCGGGCCGCTCTCGGACCAGGGAACGCCACGGACGTCCTTGATTTCGGACTCCGGTATCGCGGCCAGACCTTGTACCCGGGATTCCTGTTTGAACCTTCACCCAGCGGTGAGGGGCCGACGAGAGTGCGCCCTCTCCTGAAGGACTTGAAGAAGATCGCCAGCGAGTACGGCTGGGAGGGGGACGATGTCGTCCTTTGGATGGCATCTCCCACGACTTGGTTCGCGGACCACGGCCGCCCCGTCGACCACCTCGATGAACCTACCGCGGTCATCGCCGCGCTGACAGGCGATGCCGGCATCCAATGGTGATAAGACCGCGGCGCCGGGCACCGACCGAACCTCCCACCCCGATGGCTCACCGGCACCTGTACTACTATTCCGAGTCCCTTGACAGGAAGTTCCCGGTCGCCCGGCTCGACTGGGCCAACTGGTACCAGGAACTGGCCGTATCTTCCCCGCACCTGGACAACGAGGAACTGCTCACCAGACTGCTTTGCGAAGTTTCAAAGGAAACCCGCTCCCCGGTCGACCCTGTCCATGACATGCCTTGGTATGAAAGGGAAAACTACACAGCACTCGCCGTGATCAGCGCCGGCTGGGCAGCAGCTCCGAGAACCCCAACAAACCAACGAACAGGGCTGCGTCGGCCCAGCGCCCGCGGCGCCGCTCTATTTCGATTCCAAGTCCCGCGACGCGAAGTACCCAGTAAGTCAGCTCGACTGGAGCACCTGGTATGCAACAGCGGCGTAGGGGCGTGAACCCCGAGCTTGATGAACTGGATCTCCTGGGCGAACTCATCCACGCCGCCTCCTTCGCCGCACAGGAAGCCGGCACGCCCAAACCAGAACAACACCGGTACCTCTCACGCCATCATCGCCGCCGGGTGGTCCCTTTCCGGTGCAGAAGGGCCCTGAAGCTTCTACGGGGATTGCACTTCAACAGCTTCAAGACGGGCGTCGCTAATTAGGGTGCCAGTCTATTTCTGCGATCCCCTCTCAATCTGGCAACGCGGAACCAACGAGAACACCACGGCCTGCTGGGCCAATACTTTCCGAAATTCACTGTCCTATCGCGCTACAGCCCCAAGCATCTAGCGAACGTGGCCACGCACCTGAACAACCGCCCCGGCTAAAACTCAACGATGAGACCCCCGCTCAGCGCTTCGCTAATCTCTTAACCACCCACCACCAGCCACCGAGTGTTGCGACGATCGTTAGAATCCGCCCGGTCACACCGGTCCTGAATCAGGGTGCCATATTCACCCGTCACCGTGCATTTGATCGTTCGCGCCGGAGAGCCACCGACGAATCGATCACACGGATCAAACAGTGGCCTTGTCCATGATCGACTTGCACTTGGATACAACGTGTTCGGGAACCGCGTCGAACTCCCTGGGATTCAGCTGCATCACGTACTCGTTCTCGATGTGATACGACTCGTTGACGAATTTTTGGAATGCTTCGTCGTTGAGCCTGGCCTTGCTCCCGTCCGCAAGCAGAGTGCGGAAGATCTGCACTTTCTCGTATCCGACCTCAGTGGCGTCGAACTTCGCCTTCACCACGGCGGGGTTCTTCAGGTCTTGGACCAGCCTGTCGTAATCGAACCCTGGAATCGAGTCGCGGATCTTTTCCAGGCCGGCAGCAACCACATCCTCCGGCAATGGGGTCAGCTCCCCATCCTGGTTCTTTGAGCTCACCGTGTCGCGCACGTGAAACAGGCTCGACAGGATGTCGTACTCAACTCCAAGGTCACCGTGGACTTCGTAAAGCCGTCGAAGGTAAATGCTCTTGATGACGTCATCGGATGAGGCATCGATGTTGTTCTTCCACACTTGCGAGAAAGTCGAGATGTGCCGACGTTCGATCTGCTTCTCCTGCAAGTTACCAGCGCTACCTCTAAGGAAGTGCGCAATCGGCTGCATTATGGCGAACTGCCCTGAGGTCGGGTTAAGAACGATGTCGATCGCGGGCTCGATGTCGTGTGTAAGTAGCAACGTCGTGAACTCGCGAATGCTGCTCGAGCCGTGGAACAGTTGGTGAAGGATGGCGAACTTCTTCGTCTTGTCGAAACTCGACACCGGGTCGTCGAGCACAACAAGATCGGGCCGAACCTTGCGGACGTGGTGCATGAAGAGCACGAGCGCGAAAGCGTTCCTCTCTCCGTAGCTCA
Organism: Arthrobacter sp. SE2; assembly: GCF_058244265.1. Classification (NCBI taxonomy): domain Bacteria; kingdom Bacillati; phylum Actinomycetota; class Actinomycetes; order Micrococcales; family Micrococcaceae; genus Arthrobacter; species Arthrobacter sp. SE2. The sequence goes on from NZ_JBZAYA010000003.1 coordinate 128,818, forward strand.
AGTGGCGGTTTGCAGCTTCAAGGTGCCCTGTGAAGTCCTCGTGCTCCACGATCATTCTGTAGGAGGTATCCGTCTGCTCGATCTTCACCGAGTACCGGTACCCAGCCGAGCGTAGGAAATCGTTGACAGCGTTCTGATTGTCCTTAATCAGGGCAGCAACGCGGCCTTTCTGCTTCCCGATCTCAGCGCGCAGTTCATCAATCCGTTTCGCAACTTCGTCCAGTTTGTCGTTGATTAGCCCGACAACGGACGCGGTTTTCTCAGAGGCGAGTGCATCGAGAAGAGGGAGTTCTACCTTCAGCTCCAGCAAGACTTCGCCGACGATGCTTGTGTCCGTATCACGGAGGGTATGAAAAGAAAGGGCGCGAAGTGCGGTCAATTTTCCCAGGAACGTCTCCACTTGTGTTCTCAGATTGGCCAGGAAAGTCCCCTGTTCTGGAGAGAGTTCGCCGACGGACGTGAGAAGGCCGCGTAGACGTTCAAGCTTACTCTTTTCGAAGTAGTCGCCGAGTTCGTCGATCACCAGTCTGAGTGCGCTTAGGTGCTTCACAGCACCCGACTCGTACACCTCCGAGACATGTCTTGCAGTCTCCTTATTCACGTCCGTGCTTGAGCAAAATGGACAGTTCTCTGAGAGGTCGAGGAAGGACTTGCCCTTCGACTGCCAGGTGATCCACTCTGCAGGATTGTCGCTGTCCAGAAACTGTTTGTATCCCTTTAGGGGCTCCGGTACGTTCGCCAGCTTGCTGCCCATCCCGATCGCCTTGTAACCCTTACTCGTTTTGGCGAGAGCACCGCCTTTGGTGACCCCGAACGCATCGCGGAGCGCCGTGAAGGCGGTTAACGCGGAATCGAACTCTTCCTGTTGCGTAAACGTGTCCTTGAGCGCTTGGAACAACGCTTCGATCTGGGTCAGACCTTGCTTGTACTCCTCCGTGTTGATGAACACCTCGAAGCTGTCCTTGAGTACCTCATCAGGACGGAACACGAACTGGGAGACATATTCGTCATTGAATACCAAGATCTTCTCGATGGAGTCCGCCCCGACTACTGTCGGCGACGGTGCTCCCTCAACCCCACGGTGTTTGAAAGGCAGAAGCGTTGCGAGTGCATCAGCCCCGTCAGCTCGCAGCTTGAGCGCATTTGCAATGGTGCTCTTACCGACGCCGTTAGGTCCATATTTTATGTTCAAGGCCGCTCGGCGGAGCGTGATGTTCGCCATGGAGATGCTGTTGCAGTCGCGTATCTCAATCGACAGTTCTTCGGCCGCTACTTTAACCATGCCCTTTGCCCCCAACGCTGGTGGGCGCCGCTATTAGCGCCATCACATCAAGTCTGGCATTGATGGGTCGGATATCCGCGAACGGCGCCACAGGATCCGTGTCCAGCTCCCGGCGTCAATAAGGGATCTGCTATCGGCCCGCCGAACCCCCATAGACGGGGGTTTTACGAATTGCCCCCGTTAGTGATTACGAATTCCCCTGGAGCGCTCTTGTCCGGGGGAATTCGCTTTTTGACGCGGCTGATCGGGCCCGCCGTCTTGGCGGCCGCGGCGTGGTTGCGGGCACGCCAACGACCCCGACACCTCGGGTGCCGGGGTCGTTGTTTGGATGGGTGTTGTTAGTCGTTCATTCGCTCGTCGAGGGCTTTTGTCCGGCGTTCCCGGTTCTTCTTCGGTTCGGGGCCGAAATCCCAGACTTCGCCGCCCCAAGGGTTTTGTTTTCGTCTCTTGAAGGACCAGTCCCGCACGATCCGGAAGTTCAGCGATGCGAGCGACAGCGCGAGGAGGAACGCGGTCCGAAGCCTTGTGAAGGTTTTGACGTAGCCTCGCCGCCAGCTAAGCTTGTTGGTTCGCACGTCGGCGGCGAATGATTCAAAGGCGTTGCGGGCCGTGTATTGCTTGACCCAGGATGTGGTCCCGAAGAGTGGCCATTGCGACTCGCGGGCGTGGTCGTCGGGGATGAGCGTGAACGTTCCGGAACATCCGCAAGGCTCTCCGGGCGTGCAGTTCGTTTCAGGGTTTTCGTAACCCAGCCTCATGGATTGGGCGTTGTTGGGGCAGCGAAGCTTGCCTGCGGTTGCGGGTCCTTTGTAGCGTTGGTGTCCGTTTTGCGGGTTGCGCGCCGTGGGGTGGTAGGCGTAGTGGCTGCGCTCGTCGTAGATTTTGGCCCGGCGGTCTTTCTCTTCGCGGCGGATGTTTGGCGCCGCTGGCGAGTCCAGCTGGTGCAGCCGCTTGGGGATGGCCGTCGTGAAGAGCCCTCTATCAATGTAGATAGTCCCGGGGCGTGTGCTTGACATGGTTGTCCTTTGGTTGCTGGTGAGGTCGTAGACCTGACGTAGATTTCTGCTCCAGAAGGGCAGCTGCCAATTGATGGCTTTGAGGATGGAATAGCCGCGGTCCGCGTAGACCGCGGTGAGACGGTAGGCGGCGGCTTTTTTGACGATGTCCAGACTGGTCAGGCCGGCGTCGGCCCGGCTCGAACTTGCCGGGACGAGAAGGAATGATCTGACGACGCGTGGGGCGTCGACGGTTCCTTTCGGGCTGGCGTCAACACCGAAGTGGGCCTCATAACCGAAGAACATATCCTTCGGATGGTTCTCGGTGGCGGTCTTCTTTCCAAGGTCGGCGTCCGGGTCGGAGGAGCTCCATTCCTAGGATTGTTCCTCGCCTGGTTTGCGCGATGGACCTTGATCATTGCATCGGCCCGTTCGGAATCCGAGAAATGCGCGAACTCGAAGCACCGGGCATCCTGATGCTCTGGGATCCAGCTACGAAAGACCGTCCGACGAGAATTCAGGTAGGCTCCGAGCTTGACGCACCGAGCCTACCGACGCGCCGGGCTGTGTAGTAGGCCCAATCCTTAATGAAGCTCGGCGCCGAATATCCTTTCCGAAGCGACTGAATATCTGGCGCGGACGGCTGGAGCCCATTCACGTGTCGCGGAGGGGTGTATCAGCGTGTAGCTTGGCCGGTCCCATTGAGGCAACTCTCCCGTGAGTGCCCATGCTGCTTGCTTAGCTGCCCCCAATGCTGCGTATTCCCGCGGCTCCGGCCACCCTACGGTTCTACCGGTGAGGTCTGAGACGGCCTGACGAAGTGATTTGGATTTTGAGCCGCCTCCGATGAGGGTGACGGTGTCAACTACCAGACCGGCGCCAATGAGGTCCTCAACTGCGTCTGCTATCGCGCATGCCAGGCCCAGAATGCCCGCCCGCGCCAGGTTTTCCGGGGTCATGGACCGGCGGGTCAAGCCGGTCAGCGCGCCTTGTGATTCGGGCAGCAGCGGTTTCCTCTCGCCGTCCAGATACGGAACAAAGCATATTCCGCCCGCATCCGGTGGAGCTGCAGAGGACAGGACGTCCATCTCACCCAGGCTCAGCCGGAGCATGGCCGCCATCGCGGTCAGGGTTCTGGCGCCGTTGAGCGTGGCGACCAGCGGCAATTGTCCGCCGGCGGCGTTGGCCATGTCGGCGACATGGCATGAAGGGTCGTTGACGTGGCTGTCCTCCACCATGGACACGGTCATGCTGGTGCCTATGGAGACGACGGCTTCCCCGCGTTTCGCCCCGAGCCCAAGGATCGCGGCAGCGTTGTCACCGCACCCTGCGCCCACCACCACCCCGCGCGACGTGATGCCGGCCCGGTCTGCCGGACCAAGCACCTTCGGGACTTTGAGGTCCCGGCCCAGGGCCAGCTGGATGAGTTCGTTGCGGTACACGGCGTCAGAGGAGGACCAGTAGCCGGTTCCGGACGCGTCGGAGCGATCCGTCATCGGTTCGCCCTGTTGTCCGAGCAAGCCCCACGTGAGCCAGTCGTGAGGGATCATCACGCGCCGGATCCTGTTTGCAGCCTCTGGCTCGTGATGCGAAAGCCAGCGCAGTTTGGAGACGGGATGCGCCGCGGTCGGAACCATTCCCAGTTCGCGGAGCCAGCGGTCCTGACCGTATTCGTGGCGCAGATCCAACGCCGATTGCGTTGCCCGATGATCGTTCCAAAGGATGGCATCGTGGACGGGCTGGTCGTCGGCGCCAAGGACGATGGTGGAATGCTGTTGAGCGCTGACGGCGACGGCGGCGATGCCCTGAAGTCTGGTAGCACCGACTCCCTCGAAGGCATCCCACCAGCGCCGCGGATCGACAGCCGTACCGTCGGGGTGCGGCAGTGCCGTCGAGCGAAGGACCTCCCCCGTGGCAGCATCGACGGTGATGTGTTTACAGCTTTGCGTTGACGAATCGACGCCAGCGACGAGGACGGGCCGCGCCATTTCTAGCCTCCGAGGAGTCTTTCAGCGGTGGCACTGTCTGTCACCAGGCCCTGAATAAGCCCGGAGGCCAGAAGCGCACGGATTGCGCGGGTCTTTGATGGACCGCCGGCGGCGGCGATGACGGCGGGGATTGCCCTCCATCCCGCTTCAGAGATCGCGATGCAGCGGTCATCGATGTCATGGATGACTTCGCCTGAGTCCGCTATCAGCGTGGCACCAAACTCTGCAACCACTCCCCGTTCCAGCAGTTTCGTCCGGTCCTCTTCGCTCAGTGCACGGTTCTTCATCATTTGGGAGTTTTCCGGCTGCCAGGAGCCGACGGCTCCGACGGCGACGGTGACACGGGGAAATTGATCAAAGGTTTGGGCCGTGTCGGGCTGCCGGCGCACCCCGAGGGCGGCTTGGGCGTCGCTGATGACCAGGGGCGAATAGATGGTCCAGGGCCGGACTCCAGCGAGGCTGCTGACGCGCCGCATGATTTCCAGCCCCGTTTCCTGTATGGGTCCGGCCACGCCGGCAAGCTGAACCACCCCGCATTTGGGCAGTGTGGTCAGCGAGCGAGCCATCGCGCTGAGCGTCCGGCCGGACGTCAGCCCAAGAATGTCGTCGTCTGTCAGGATTTCGCTGAGCAGGTCCCCCACGGTGGAGCCCAGGCGGGCCTGCAGGACCTGCTCATCGTCAGAGGGAACGTCAACGACCACGGAGTGGCCGAGTTTAAAGCGCTCCGCCAGTTGCACCGACAGATCAAGCCTCACACCGGAGGGGCTTTGAATGTCGATCCGGACGATTCCGGTGCTGACGGCCTCATCGAGCAGACGTGCGACTTTGAAACGGCTGAGGCCGGTTTCGTTGGCGATCTCGATTCGGGTCTTGTTCTGCAGGTAGTGCTGCGTAGCGATATGCGCGATCTGCACCTGCCTGCCTGGCCCTGGCGCCTGTGCCATGCACACCTCCGCAGTAGTAACTCTCGTCTCCGCACGAGTCTACACGGACGCTCAGATGAGCACCAGTCCCATTTAATGTCCATTTTGCTCATATGAGCAGAGGGTATTAAATAATGCGCACTGCCAGCGTATAGTCATTTCTCGTCACCGTTTGGTGGCCGCTGAGACGGCAATGCAAAGGAGCTCGATACAGGTGTCGACCGTCCGCTCAGACGACAGCAACCAAGTCGTCCCCATGCTCGAGTGTTCGGGCATCACCATGTCATTCGGAGGCATCCCGGTCCTCCGCGGAATCACGTTCTCCTTGGAACCAGGTACTGTTACCGCCCTTGCCGGAGAAAACGGTGCAGGCAAGTCCACGTTGATGAAAATTGCCTCCGGCCAGTACCGCCCCATCGATGGCAGGGTGCAGGTCAGGGGCCAGGACCTGGTCAGCGGAAACACGCAGGCCGCCTACGAACTTGGCGTCGCCATCGTGCCCCAGGAACTCGCATCGATCCCGGAAATGATGGTCTACGAGAACCTCTTCATCGGACGGGAGGTCAAGACCCGGCTGGGAACCTTGGACCGCGCGGCCATGGTCAAGGCCGCCAAGGGCTACCTCAAGGAATTCGGCCTGGACACAGATCCCAAGACCCGGATGCGCGAATTGCCGGTGGGTATCCGGCAAATCATCGAAATTATCAAAGCAACCCACCGCGGAGCCCGGGTCCTCCTGCTGGACGAACCCACCAGTGCCATCGCCGAGCGCGAAGTCGCACGGCTGGCAACGATTGTCCGCTCGCTCCGGGACCAGGGCGTCGCCATCCTCTTCACGACCCACAAGATGGAAGAAATCCGTGCCATGGCCGACCGGGTCGTGGTCCTGCGCGACGGCACCCTGGTCAGCGACACCCCGTTGGCGGATATTTCCGACGACGGGATCGTCACCGCCATGATCGGACGCGAGCTCGACCAGCTCTTCCCCGAACGCCCGGACGCAGGCAACGACGTCGCCCTTGAAGTCAAAGACCTGGTCATCACCGTCGGCGCCACACCCATCAACATCACCGTCAGGAAAGGAGAAATCCTCGGCCTCGCAGGGCTCGTCGGTGCCGGACGTACCGAACTCATCGAGTGCATCTACGGTATCCGCAAACCCCACTCGGGCACCGTGACACTCTCCGGCTCGGTGCTCAAGGCAGGATCCCCGCAGGACTCCATCGCCCGGAACCTGGCCATTGTCCCCGAAGACCGCAAAGGCGCCGGCGCCATCCTCTCCATGAGCATCCTGGACAACGCCACCCTGCCGAGGATCGCGGCGTTCTCCCGGTTCGGCGTCCTCAGCCGCCGGAAACAGCGCTCAGCGATTTCCGAGGTCATGAAATCCATGCGCCTGAAAAGCAGCGGCCTGGACCAGCACCTGGAAAACCTCTCCGGGGGCAACCAGCAGAAGGTCGTTTTCGGCCGCTGGCTCACCGGCCAGGTAGACGCTTTGCTGCTCGACGAGCCGACCCGCGGGGTCGACGTCGGCGCGCGCAGCGAAATCTACCGCATCATCACCGAGCTGTCCTCTGCCGGCATGGCCGTCGTCATGGCATCCAGCGATATGCCCGAGATTCTCAGTCTCTCCCATCGCGCCCTCATCATGCGCGAGCTCGGTGTCGTCGGCGAACTCGACCGCGAACAACTCGACTCCCCTGACGTCCAGGACACCATTTTCCGACTCGCCTCCGGACTCCGGGCCGAACCTCTGAAAGACACCACCCCATGAACACCACAGCCACCGCCCCCGCGGCCCTGCAGCGCAGCAACTGGAAAGAACTCGCAGGGAACTTCCTCGTCCGCCACATCATGGTCGTCGTGATGCTGCTCATCGTCGCGTTCTTCGCGTACCGCAGCGCACGCTTCGCCACTCCAGACAACCTCACCAACATCCTCATCGCGGCAGCACCCTTCGCCCTTATTGCATTGGGGCAGACCCTTGTCATCCTGACCGGAGGCATTGATCTCTCCGTCGGCAGCGTCATGGCCGTCAGTGCCATGGCCGCGGCCTGGACCGCGAAGAACGCAGGGGACAACCTGCTGTTGCCCCTCGTGGCCGCCGTGGCCGCCGGCCTCCTCGCCGGCAGCATCAACGGGTTCATCGTCAGCCAGCTCGGAGTCCCGCCCTTCATCACCACCCTCGGAATGCTGACCCTGGCATCCGGCTTCGCCTACGTCATCGGCGACGGCGCACCCATCAACGGCCTGCCCGCCAGCTTCGGCCTCTTTGCCAACACCCAGGTCCTGGGCCTGACGCTCCCGGTCGTCCTCATGATCGTCGCCATCCTTGGCCTAGCCTTCGTCATGAAACGAACAAACTACGGGCTGCGCGTCTACGCGATTGGCGGCAACAGGCTCGCCGCCGAAATCGCGGGCGTCCACTCGCGCCGCATCCTCTTCAGCGTCTACGCCATCAGCGGTGTGCTCGCCGGCCTTTCCGGTCTCATGCTCGCCTCCCGTGTTATTACCGGTGCCCCCAACCTCGGCCAAGGCTACGAACTCGACGCCATCGCTGCGGTGGTCATCGGAGGCGCCAGCCTCATGGGCGGCAGGGGCACGGTGTGGGGCACCGCCGTCGGGCTCCTCCTGATCCAGACCATCAACAACGGACTCGACCTCCTCCTCGTCCCCGCCTACTGGCAGAACGTCATCAAGGGCGTGATCATCGTCGCCGCCGTCGGCGTCGATGTCTGGGCCGCCCGCCGGGGCCGCCGCTGACCATTACATCCTGACCACCACATCCCAACCAACCATCCGCACTCCCCAACCCATATGTGAAGGAAGATAATGAAAAAGGCATCCTCAACGACGAAGAAGCTGCTCACAGGCACGGCGATTGCCGCCGTCGCCGCGCTTGGCCTGACCGCCTGCGGCGCGGGCGACCCGAGCGCCGGCAACGACAACATCACCATCGGAGTGACGGTCTACGACATGTCCTCCTTCATCACCCAAGGCAAGGAAGGCATGGAGGCCTACGCCAAGGCCAACCACATCAACCTGCAATGGAACTCGGCAGGCGGAGACGTCGCCACCCAGGCCAACCAGATGCAGCAGTACGTCAACAGCAAGGTCAACGCGATCATCATCGTCCCTGTGCAAGCCGACTCACTCCAACCCCAGGTAGCCGCGGCAAAGGCCGCTGGCATTCCCGTCCTCGACGTCAACACCGCCCTGTCCGGGGCTGACCTGACAGCCAGCGTCCAGCCCGACGACGTCGCCGCGGGTGAGCAGGAAGCCACCATGATGGTCAACAAGCTCGGGGGCAAGGGCAATGTCGTTGTGCTCGAAGGCCCCTTGGGCTCTTCACCGCAGATCGGCCGGGGCAAGGGCATCCAGAACGTGCTCGACAAGAACCCCGGCATCAAGGTCCTGGCCAAGGACACCGCCAACTGGAAGCGCGACCAGGCCGTCAACAAGATGAGCAACTGGGTCTCCGCGTTCAAGGGCGACATCAACGGCGTCATCTCCCAGAACGACGACATGGCCCTGGGTGCCATCCAGGCCCTCCGCGAAGCCGGGGTAAAGGGCACGCCGGTCGTCGGCATCGACGGCATCGAGGACGGACTTAACGCCGTGCAGTCCGGCGACATGATCGGCACCTCCCTGCAGCACGGCACGGTGGAGCTTGCCGCCGGCCTCGCAGTCGCCGCGAAAATCGTGCGCGGCGAGAGCGTCAACAAGAAGCCTGTCTACACGATGCCTGCCATCACCGCCGCCAACGTCAACGACGCCTTCAAAAACGTCGTGACCGACAAGGACGCCTTCCTGAAGAACCTCCCCGCACTCATCAACGACAACCTCCAGGGCGGCAACATCGCCTACGAAGGCCTTCCGGGCCAAAAGAAGTAGCCGGCCACCGGCTGCCCGGGCGCCGCCCGGGCAGCCTGTCCGCCCCAACCACCACGTATTCCCGACCGGAGCACCACAATGACTGTCTTGTTCAATGACCCCTCCGAGTTCGCTGAAGACCAGTTCAGCGGATTCCTCGACCTTTACTCCGACCGCCTCCGCGGCGTGCCGGGCGGCGCCGTCGCCCACCGATCCGAAACCCCGCAGGTCGCAGTCGTCGTCGGAGGCGGCTCCGGGCACTACCCGGCCTTCTGCGGAATCGTGGGTCCCGGATTCGCAACCGCGGCCGTCGTCGGCAACATCTTCACATCCCCCAGCGCCGCCCAGGTCTACTCGGTGGCCAAAGCCGCCGACCAGGGCAAAGGCGTCATCCTCACGTTCGGCAACTACGCCGGCGACAACATGAACTTCGGCATCGCCGCCGAGCGCCTCCGTAAGGAAGGCATCGACACCCGCATCGTCGTGGTCACCGACGACATCGCCTCATCCCCTATCGAATCCGAGCGCCGGGGCATCGCCGGGGACTTCACCGTCTTCAAAGCACTTGGTGCCGCCGCTGCCGCGGGCCTGGATCTGGACGAAGTAGAACGCATCGGACGCGCCGCCAACGCCGCCACCCGCAGTTTCGGCGTCGCCTTCTCCGGCTGCACCATGCCCGGCGCCGACGCACCGCTCTTCACTGTCCCGGAAAACCACATGGGCGTCGGTCTCGGCATCCACGGCGAGCCGGGGATCCGTGACGAAGTCCTTGGAACCGCTGAGGAGCTGGCCAGGCTCCTTGTCGGCGACCTGCTCAACCAGGCCCCTGCCAGGGCTTCGTCCCGTGTGGCCGTGATCCTGAATGGATTGGGCACCACGAAATACGAAGAACTGTTCCTGGTGTGGAATTCCGTGGCACCGTTGCTCCGCGAGGCGGGCCTGGAAATCGTCGAACCCGAGGTCGGGGAGCTCGTGACCAGCCTCGACATGGGCGGTATCTCGCTCACCCTCATGTGGCTGGACAAGGAACTCGAATGGCTGTGGAGTGCCGAGACCTATACCCCGGCCTACCGGAAGCAGAAATCCGCGTTGCGGGGGCTGCGACCGGCCGTCCGACACATTGACGAGGCAGAAGAGCTCGACTCCATTCCGGTCCCGAGCCCAGCCGCCGTCCCGGTGGCCACGCTGGTCCTGGATGGTTTGCGCGTGTTGGCCTCGACGATGCACGCCAACGAGACCGAGCTTGGGCGCATTGACGCGGTAGCCGGCGACGGCGACCACGGCCGGGGCATGGTGAAGGGCGCCGACGCAGCGCTGGCCTCGGCCGAGAGGGCCGCCAGAGCAGCCGCGGGTCCTTCCTACATCCTCCGCAAGGCCGGGCAAGCATGGGCGGCCGCGGCAGGGGGCACCTCAGGGGTGCTCTGGGGAGCCGGGCTGGAAAGCGCGGCAGCGGTCATCGACGATCAAGGCACCAGCTTCGACCGGGGCGTGATCGCAACGGCCGTCCATGCCTTCTCGAGCGCCATCACCGACCTTGGCCGGGCCAAACCAGGTGACAAGACGATCGTCGATGCCATGTTGCCGTTCGTCGACGGTCTGGAGCTCGCCCTGATGAGCGGCAAGGACCCCGCCGTTGCCTGGGCTTCCGCAGCTGCCGAAGCATCGGCAGCTGCAGCTGCCACAGCATCCTTGACACCGAAGCTGGGCCGGGCACGCCCGCTGGCCGAGAAGAGCATCGGCACCCCCGACGCGGGCGCGACGTCATTCGGCATGATCGTCACCGCCCTTGAAGCCCTCACCCCTGCCACTGAAAGGACCCAGTCATGACCACCGGTCTGAGAATCGTCGTCGGAAGCGATGACGCAGGATTCGACTACAAAGAGGCCCTGAAGAAGGACCTCGCCGCCAACGGCCTTGTCGCTTCCGTTGTGGACGTCGGCGTTGACACCGACGGGCACACCGCCTACCCGCACATCGCCGTCGAAGCCGCCCGCATCGTCGCCTCCGGTGAGGCGGACCGGGCACTGCTTGTCTGCGGCACCGGGCTGGGAGTCGCCATCGCCGCGAACAAGGTCAAAGGGATCCGCGCAGTCACTGCCCATGATTCCTTCTCTGTCGAGCGAAGCGTCCTGAGCAACAACGCCCAGGTCCTCTGCCTCGGCCAACGCGTCGTGGGCCTGGAACTGGCCCGCCGCCTCGCCAAGGAATGGCTCACTTACGAATTCGACACCAGCAGTGCCTCGGCCGAAAAAGTCCGGGACATCTGCGCTTACGAAGGATAGAACAATGGAACAGCAATTCGACGGCAAAATTGCCATCATTACGGGCGCCGCAAGCGGCATCGGCTACACCGTCGCCCACCACCTCGCATCACGCGGCGCCCGGGTCGTCGGCGTGGACCTCTCCGACAGCGTCGGGCCCCTTATGGCGGAGCTCCCCGGCAAGGGCCACCACGGCATTGCCCGCAACCTGACCGCACCCGAAGCGGCCCGTGAGATCGTCGAAGAAACCATCCGCGTCGCCGGTGTCCCGCACATCCTGGTCAACTCTGCCGGCGTCGCCTTGCTCGATGCCGCCGTCGACGTACCGGCGGCGCGCTGGCAGGCAACGATCGACATCAACCTCAGCGCCAGCTTCTACATGGCCCAGGCGGCAGGCCGGGCCATGGTCGAGGCAGGCTACGGGCGCATCATCAACCTCGCCTCCCAGGCCGCTGTCATCGGCCTGGACCAGCACGCCGCCTACTGTGCCTCCAAGGCAGCGATCGTCGGCCTCACCCACGTCCTCTCCCTGGAATGGGCGCCCAAGGGTGTCACGGTCAACGCCGTCTCCCCCACCGTGGTGGAAACCCCTCTGGGCAAGAAGGCCTGGGCCGGAGAAAAGGGCGAGAAGGCCAAGAAGGAAATCCCTGTAGGGCGCTTCGCCCAGCCCGAGGAGGTCGCCTCGCTCATCGGGTACCTGGCAAGTGACGACGCCGCCATGATCACCGGCAGCAACGTCCTCATCGACGGCGGCTTCACCACCGTCTAACAAACACACCAGACAGGAGCGTTCCGCGCCCGCGGACCGCTCCTGTCTGCCATCACACCAAAAGTCCTTGAAAGACGCACAGAGAGGGGCTCGGTTTACGTGCCACATTTGGAAGAGCAAGAACTGACTTGGACAAGCCTGGACCAGCGCGCCGTGGACACCGTCCGCGTTTTGGCCGCTGACGCCGTCGAGAAGGTCGGCAACGGTCACCCCGGTACGGCCATGAGCCTTGCACCGGCCGCCTACCTGCTGTTCCAGAAGCTGATGCGCCACGACCCGAAGCACCCGGACTGGATCGGCCGTGACCGGTTCATCCTGTCCCCCGGACACACATCGCTGACCCTGTACATCCAGCTGTTCCTTTCCGGCTACGGCCTGGAGCTGAAGGACCTCGAGGCCCTGCGTACCTGGGGTTCACTGACCCCAGGTCACCCGGAATACAAGCACACCGCCGGCGTCGAGATCACCACCGGCCCTCTGGGCCAGGGCCTGGCGTCCTCGGTGGGCTTCGCCTACTCGCAGCGCCGCCAACGCGGCCTGTTCGACGCCGATGCTCCCGCCGGCGAGAGCCCGTTCGACCACACCATCTGGGTCATTGCCTCTGACGGCGACCTCCAGGAAGGCGTCACCTCGGAAGCTTCTTCGCTGGCCGGGCACCAGGAACTGGGCAACCTCGTGGTGATCTACGACGAGAACCACATCTCGATCGAAGACGACACCGACGTCGCGTTCACCGAAGACGTCCTCAAGCGCTACGAGGCCTACGGCTGGCACACCCAGCGCGTGGACTGGACCAAGACCGGCGAGTATGTCGAAGACGTCCAGGAGCTCTACGGCGCCCTGCTCGCCGCGAAGGCCGAGACGTCCAAGCCGTCCATCATCTCCTTGCGGACCATCATCGGCTACCCGGCACCCAAGAAGCAGAACACCGGCAAGATCCACGGTTCCGCCCTCGGTGCCGAGGAAGTCGCAGCACTGAAGGAAGTCCTGGGCTTCGACCCCGAGCGTTCCTTCCAGGTTGACGAGGACGTCCTGGCACATGCCCGTGCCGTCGTCGAACGCGGCGCAGCCGAGCGCAGCGAATGGCAGGCATCCTTCGAGGCGTGGCAGACCGCCAACCCCGAGGGCGCGGCACTGCTTGAGCGCATCGAGGCCAAGAAGCTTCCTGTCGAGCTCGACGCCGCGCTGCCGGTGTTCGAAGCAGGCAAGGAAGTCTCCACCCGTGCCGCTTCCGGCAAGGTCCTGAACGCGATCGGCCCGGTCCTTCCGGAACTGTGGGGCGGCTCGGCCGACCTCGCCGAGTCCAACAACACCACCATCGAGGGTTCGCCGTCGTTCATCCCGACCTCGCGCTCCACCGGCGCATGGAAGGGCAACCCTTACGGCAGGGTGCTGCACTTCGGTATCCGCGAGCACGCCGCCGCGTCGATCGTGAACGGCATCTCGCTGCACGGCCGGACCCGGGCGTTCTCCGGCACGTTCCTGATCTTCAGCGACTACCAGCGTCCCGCGATCCGCCTCGGCGCCCTCATGGGTGTCCCGTCGCTGTACGTCTGGACCCACGACTCCATCGGGCTTGGCGAAGACGGCCCCACCCACCAGCCGGTGGAACAGCTGTCGACCCTCCGCGCCATCCCGGGCCTGGACGTTGTCCGTCCCGGCGACGCCAACGAGGTTGCCGCAGCTTGGAAGACCATGCTGGAGAACCACGAGAACCCGGCAGGCATCGTGCTGACCCGCCAGAACATCCCGACCTACGCACGCGGCGAAGGCCTTGCCGAGGGCGACACCTTCGGCTCCACCGCCGGCGTCGCCAAGGGCGGCTACGTCCTGGCAGAAGCTTCGAAGGACGGCGCCACGGTCCCGGCCGACGTCATCCTGATCGGCACCGGTTCCGAGGTCCAGCTCGCGGTGAACGCCCGCGAATCGCTCCAGGCCGAAGGCATCGCCACCCGCGTCGTCTCCATGCCGTGCGTCGAGTGGTTCAACAAGCAGGACTCCGCCTACCGCGAGTCCGTGCTCCCGGCCGCCGTCAAGGCCCGCGTCTCGGTCGAAGCCGGCCTGGCACTGGGCTGGAAGGAATTCGTCGGCGACGCCGGACGCTCCATCAGCCTCGAGCACTTCGGCGCCTCCGCAGACTACAAGCGCCTCTTCAAGGAGTTCGGCATCACGGCCGAAGCAGTCGCCGCCGCCGCCAAGGACTCCCTCGCGGACCTTATAGCCTGATTCTGAGGCTCGGCCGGGGCAGGTCCGAGGCTGCTTTGCCCCAGGCCGAGCCCAAGAAATGCCACTGGCGGACAAAGCCGCCATGCCCGCAGAGTCCGCAAGACAACTGCTGGTTCAGGCACGGAATGGCCCAGCACCCACAGCTGCAGTGTCTGCATCTGACGGGTCGCATAGTCGTAGGGGTTTGACTGCTTATATGGGTTTCCACTGGAAGGGAGGAATACCCAGTGCGCCCGCAACGAGGTAATTGATGCAGTCTGCACGCTCGGTGAATTTCCGATATTCTCCCGCCAAGATAGTGTTCGGAAAGCAACACGGTGAAGTCACACTGGCCGTCCTGCCAAAGGGCCGCTGCAGTCGATGAGAGCGCCCCAAGGGCTCTGCGTTGCTGACAGCCGAGGAGTTGCCGCCAGGTTTCGTTTACCTAGGCGCACTGCTGCGGCTAATGCAACTGGACGTTGCTCCACCCCGCGGACCAGGTAAGTCTTCCTGGCCAAGCAGATCGTGAAATTTTCAGGGTCTGGTCCTTTTCAAAACAGGCACGCGCCCGAAAAGAAGGCTCTCTAGAACCCGGCGGGGAAATGGATCACACCATTCCTGAAGCTGATCGCCGTTGGCCATGAGCCCTCAGAAATGCCTAATCCTCCCCCGGGACGAGCCAGTTGGCCATGACCTTGGATACGCCGGGTACGAAGATGTATGTCACAAGGGGGTAAGAATTCCCACTGAACCGTCACCTTCATCCTTCGCCCCAGCCGGGGCGGGATGAAGCCCGGAATCGAAATCTGGCGCCAAGCCAACCGTTGCTAGCCAGACCGTGTCCACACCTCCGCGTAGACTAGCGTCGTGACAGACGTAGTTGCCCGATATCCAATCGCGGTCGAAAGGCCGAATCCCCATGAAAGCGATGCGCTTCGACTCCTCGCCGCTGATCCAGGACATTTGATCCGCGTTGGGCGTCAACTGCATTCAGGGCTCCAGTCGATTGGCGGCAAGGGCGATCTAACTCCATCACAATTTGCGGTCCTCCTCGCTCTCTCGCGCGTGCCCGGTCTAGATCAAACTGCTGTTGCGGACGTGTCAGCGCTGGACCGGTCAACGGTCGGAGAAATCGTCCGACGGCTTATCAAACTAGGGTTTATCTCGTCGGTTCCGGACTCTTCAGACGCCCGTCGTCAGCGTTTGTTCGCCTCGCCCGACGCCGTGGAGCTTGTTCGTGGCCATGGGCGTCGCCTCCGTCACGCAGATGAGATTTTTCTCTCGCCGCTGAACGGCACTGAACAAACTTGGTTCCTGACCCAGCTTCGGCTGATCGCCTTCAGCCATCGCCCGGATGCGTCTGCGTCCGGGTTCGAAGAGGTTCAGGAATGGAGTGACGGACTTGCGATCGCTGCAACGAACTGGGCCTTTGGTCGACTGATCCGGATCAGCCAGCAAGCCTACGGCTCTTTATGGAAAAGGGAGATCGGATCTGTCGTTACCCCTTTGGCTTATTCTGCTGTCAGGGTTTTGGTGGAGGACGGTCCGTTCGATCAACGTTCCCTGTCGGTGATCCTGTCGCTGGACAAAGCATCAATGGCAGGTTTAGTGTCCCGAATGAGTTCGCAGCGGCTCTTGGAATCCGCTCTCCACCCATCGGACAAGCGACGAAAAATCATCCGAGTGACACCCAAAGGTGCCGATTCTTCCCGCCTCATCGCTCCGTCATTTTTCCGCGTAACGGAAAGCATTCTTGAACCTGTCGAGCAACACAACCAGATACCATTCCTCGCCCTCTTTCGACGGCTGACGGTTGAGCGTACTGATACGTAGTACCCCGGGGGCCTTATCCGAGCATGGTCGAACCGCCATCAACACTAATGGTCTGTCCAGTCACGTAGCCAGCCTGTGGTCCAAGAAAGAACACAATCGGACCGACGAGGTCAGCTGCTGAGCCAAGGCGCCCAAGGGCGACGCCGGAGAGGTGAGTTTGCATGGCCTCGGAACTAATGCTGCTGAGCTCTTCAGCGAGCCCTTCAACGGCGATAAGGCCGGGCGCAACACAATTTACCCTTACGCCGTACGTTCCCGTTTCGCGGGCGAGTTGGCGAGTAAGTCCGATGACACCGGCCTTAGCCGCGGCGTAGGCCTGAACCCCTGTCCGTGAATAGGTGCGACCGGCACCTGATGAGATGTTCACGATCGATCCCCCGATTCCGCCTGACTTCATCGACTTCACGGCAGCACGGCAACAGTAGAAAGTGCCGTCGAGGTTGAGACTCACGACCTTTTTCCACTGGGCGTCTGTTACATCTTCCACAGGGGATCGATCAGTACCAGGACCGCCCGCAGCATTTACAAGCATCGAGATGGGACCGCTGGCTGACGTGATCGATCTGAAGAGGGAATCGACTGCATGCGAATCCGTAACGTCGAGGTTTACCGGGTGGATGACTCCGGCGCCGACAGGGCGCGACGCCTCGCTAGGGCTGAAACCAATATCGGCTGCCCACACGGTAGCACCGCGCCTCGCAAGCTCTTCGGCTGTTTCCAGTCCGATCTCACCGAGAGCGCCAGTAATAACAGCAACCCTGTCCGTGAAGTGTTCTGCCCGTATTCCGGCACTGTGCCCGTTCATGCCCGCCGCTCCGCGCTCGCAATCGATTCCCTGAGCCCCGCCCAGGAAATCGCGTCCGATACCCGTGATGCAGTCTCAACTAGTCTCGCCACGATATCCAGCACCCGGTCCCCCTGCGTAGAGACGGGGAAACCAAATAGTGTCAGATAGAGAACAACGTTTCCCTCGGAATCAAACACTGGGGCCGAGACGTTTCGGACTTGGTATGTCTCACCAGAAAGGATTTCGTCACGCTCGTATGCATCGGGACCATTCAGGGAAGAGGCTAACTGACTTAGTAGCGGGTCCGGTTGGCGGGTAGGTCCATCGGCCACCAAATCTTCCAGCCTCTTGTCAATCGACCTGAAGCCTTCGCTGAACAAGGTGATCGTCCACCCTTTAGCTCGCACCCGTGCCAGGGCATCCCGGTGTCGTGCTCGCTCCTTAACGTTTTCGCGTGGAACTCCCCGGTCGATCCACCTGTCCTGCGTGGCGGGATCAGCCCAGGCGACGAGCAGGGCCCCCATGGGGGCTTCGAAAGGCAGACGTATGCCTACCCTTACCGGTGAACCCCCGTTCGGGGGGACACCCGCACTCGCCAGACGGACGAGAAAGTTCTCCACAGGGGCTACGGCGGAACATTCCATCCCGAGTTCAGCCGCAAGGGACTCCATATGCTCCCGGGCCATGTCGACAAACCTGATTTGCTCAAGAGCGTCAGTTGCGGCAGGCATCACACGCGAATGGGGTGAGAATCGGCCGTATCCGCCTTGGAAAAACAAGAGTGGCAGATCCGGTGAATGCTCCGAGATCGCTAGGTCCCGGACTGCGCCAAGAACGATGTAGTGATCACCCGCTTCGGTAATCGACTCGAAGTCGCAATCAATCCAGGCCACCGAGTTCTCGATTATTGGAGAGCCGGAACCGGCAGGGCGCCACCGAACCGACGTGAATTTGTCGTTGGCGCCCTTCACAGCGAGTGCACGACAGACCTCCTCTTGCTGCTCGCCGAGTATGTTGACGCAAAAGCTCTTTGACTCGCGGAGCGCCTTGAATGATTCCGAATCTTTGGTTGGCGTAAAGGAAACCAGTGGTGGATCAAGCGACACGGAACTGAACGTGCCGACAATCATTCCAACAGGCTCACCACCTCGCCCAACAGCCGTAATTGCTGCGACACCTGTCGGGTAGTTCCCAAGCACTGATCGGAAATATCGACCGTCGGTGACCCGCGGCGAAGGGTCGGTAAGCATTTGCATTCTCCTTGGTTTAGTTGATGAGTCGTTAGGAGCTGAGTGAGCGGGACGGTTGGTCCGGAGGGTAGTTACCGGACAGACGACGAAGAGCCGCTGCTGCGAGGACTGCGGCACCATCCCCCATTACACCGTCGTCGAAGTTGGCTCCAGCAGAGTGGTTCGGGTGCAGGCGGCCATTCTGATCTGGAATTCCGGCGCCCACCAGGAAGAACGCACCAGGGATCAGCTGCATCAAGCGGGCATAGTCGTCCCCAGCCGGAATGGGCACGGCAAGCTCCTGAAACCGTGCGGTCCCCAGGAGATCCTGGACCACCCCACGGAGCAGATCCACCTCGGCTTTGTCGTTGTCGACGACGGGATACCCCTCCCGATAGTCAACCTCGGCACGTACGCCATGCGCCAAAGCGATGCCAGCAGCAACTGACCGTACAAGATCGGGCAACTGGTTGGCCGACGCCTGGGAGAAGGCCCGCACCGTACCTGCAAGGACAACAGATTCGGGGATTACGTTCGGTGCGTTCCCACCATGGATGCTTCCGACCGTAATTACCGCAGGGTCAAAGATGTTTACCGTGCGGGTCAACCGAATCTGCAGACCCAAAGCGATCTCCGCAGCTGCTGGTACAGGATCTACGGCCGCGTGTGGGAAAGCCGCGTGACCGCCGACTCCCGAGACCTTAATTTGAAATGTTGCGCTCGTGGCGTGGGAGACCCCGGCGCGGCCAGAGAAGACCCCGTGCGGGAACGTGTCCGCCAAGACGTGCAAACCATACGTCGCGACGGACTCGGAGCCAATGACGTCCATCAACCCTTCGTCCAGCATGACCTGCATGCCGTCGTATCCTTCTTCCCCGGGCTGCCAGACCAGCACGACACGCCCAGCCACTTCCTTGACACGGGACGAGAGCAGTGCGGCAGCGCCGACGAGGGTGGCCGAATGCAGGTCATGTCCGCAGGCATGCATGACGTTTTCGGTGAGCGATCGCGGCCCGCTGCCTGGCGCCTCCTGGATGGGAAGTGCATCCATGTCGGCCCGTAGGACTACGGTCGGGCCGGGCAGGGATCCGGTAAGGACCGCGATGACCGAGCTGCAGGTCTGGCCCAGGATTAGATCAGCGTCCAAATCCGAGAGTGCTTTCACGATGAGTGCTTGGGACGCTGGAAGCTCGAGACCGATTTCCGGATGCTGGTGAAGTTTCCTTCGAAGCGCCTGCATCTCAGGAAGCAGGGCGTGAGCGCTGGAGAGGAGCGAGCCATGATCCACTGCGTTCAACGCCAGGTCTGCCCGAGCACCCGAAGAGTGTTGCCGCCGGCGACCTTACGAATGTCGTCGTCGGAGTACCCTTGCTTTAGCATCCAGCCAATCGCATTGCGAAAGTTCTCTGTCGGGTTTTCGAATCCTGCGCAGTATTCGGATTTCGTTGCCGAAATTGGCTGGACGCCAACACGAGTCAGGGGGGCTGGCTCCGAGGCCGGCTCGACGGCGTCCACGTTCGCGCCGAACAGAGTAGAGAATTCAGTATGGATCTTGGCGTGGTCTGCATAGAGGGTGTCGGGCCCGAAGGTCACGTTTTCGATGCCCATGAGGTTGGCGCAGTACTCAAAGTGCTGCATCACTGATTCAATGGTGTGGGCCTCGTGATCCGGGGACATCGTGGAGTTCGGGGCAGCCTCGATTCCCAGCAGTCCGCCGGCTTCCGCAAGCGCTTTCAGGACGTGGTCGGGTTTCATCCGCTCGCTGGGCCAAACACCGCGTGCACCGGCATGGGTGATCATGACTGGAGCCTCGGAAGCTGCGATCGTGTCAATCGATGTCCGGTCCCCTGCATGGGAGAGGTCAATTGACACGCCGAGCTTGTTCATTCGTTCCACCACCCGGTGACCGAAGCGTGTCAAGCCGCCGTCGGAGGATTCTTTCAGACCCCCGCCCAATAGGTTGCCCTCGTTGTAAACCAGTCCCATCTGGCGGACGCCCCAGCCATGCAGTATGTCAATGCGGTCGATGTCGTTGTCAATCATGCTGGCTGCTTCTAGCGCTAGCACCCAGCCGAGGTGTCCGGAGCCAGCAATGGCCTTGATGTCGTCGACCGTCCGCACGATCCGCACGAAGTCCTGGTGGGCGATATCCGCGAGACGATGCCCAATGTCGTAGGCCACATCGGCCCAGGTCCAGCTGTAGTGACTCATGATGCAGCCGGTAGGTCCTGCCAGATTGTCAAAAACAACATCCATCCCGGAGTATGACAAGCCCTCATAACCGACCGGGTATCGGCCGCTCTGACCGTACTCGACGGCCTTGGACATGTCCTTGGGGAAAACCTGGGGATGGTCGTGCAGGCTGATCACCAGATTGTTCTGTAGAAGATCTTCTGCATGAGCTGCCTGCTCAGGCGACAGCCCCAAATCGTATAGCGGCAGGCGGTCGATTTCCGGTGTCCACTCATAGGTTCGGTAGTCGACCCCGGGCGTGAGGTAGTCGAAGGATCGGTAACCGGCGTACCCGGACGCCTGATTGAAATTACGCGTTGAGGGCATCGGTTTTCTTTTCTTGGGTGCAGGCTGGAGTTTGATGATCGTTGAGTTGAGGGAACAGTCGAAGGGCATTGTCCCGGAGATACGCGCGCTTTTGTTCGCTTGTCAGCAGATCCGTGCCGCGCAGGTCGGCACTCAGCTCCGCCCCCATCGAGGTGTTGGTAAAGGGGAAGTCGCTGCCGTACACGATGTTGGTATCGGGAACCAGGGCCTGAAGCGAAGCGATCTGGTGTGGCAGAACGCTTCCTGCGAGATCGAAGTAGCAGCGCTGGAGTGTTTCGATGTAGCCGGGTATGCGTTCGGCGTCGTGGGATAGGCCGGAATTTGCCCTCCACACGTTGCGCTCAATGCGCTGGGCCAGCGCTGGTATCGCGGCTCCAGCATGCGGAATAATCACCCGTATGCCCGGGTGCCGCGAAAGTGTGCCCGAAAAGATCAGGTTTGTGATCGCTCGCGTGGAGTCGAAAAAGAACTCATACATCGACCGTGACCACTCGTTCATCACCCCGGGGACAACCAGCGCTGGTTCAGTCGGATGGATAAGTAGCCGGGCATTGCGTCGTCCCAGTTCTTCCATGATGGGTTCAAGTCTCGGATCTCCCAAGTAGACCCCTTCCGTGTGGGTCAGCAGAGAGACGCCCCAGGCTCCCAACTCATCGAAGGCATACGCGATTTCGGCAAGGGAAGCTTCGACGTCAGGAACGGGCAGCGCAGCCAGAAAACCGAACCGGCCAGGGTATGCCGCCGCAAGTCCCGCGCCTGCCTCATTGGCCGACCGCGCGACAGCGGCGGTATCGACCCCTGCCAGCCTGACGCCCGGCGTCGAGAGGGATACTATGGCCGTCTCGATGCCAAATCGGTCCATTTGGGCGAGCTGAGCCTCGTCGGACCAGGCAGGAATGCCGCCATGGAAGCCATCTGGATGCGTGATGCCGGCCCTGGCCAACGCGTCACGGTAGCCCTGCGGCACGTAGTGGGTGTGCACATCAATCGCCTTCAAAATATCGCGGTTCGCCGCCCCCCGCGACATGCGAGCCTCGTTCTGCTCGTCGGAAAACCGATTCATTGGCGCCCCACTCACCATGACCACCCACGCGATTCCGGTGACTCCCAGAGGCCCGCCTTTTCCAGATAGGGGAACACGTCCTTCATGGCCGAAATTTCTTCCGGATTCCAGAGCAGGGTGATGAGCATGAATCCCCGTAGTCCGGTCACTCTGTGAATCTCCATGAACTGCTCGGCCACTTCCTCGGCTGTCCCGACGAGCACCTTGCTTCCTGCGGCGATGCCGATTTTCCTTGCAGCCTCGTCGAGTTGGGAGCCGAAGTTGTCTTGATACGTTTGGCTGCCTCCCAGAAAGCCTTTTGCCCAGCCACGGGCAGCATCCATGTCAAGCGAGTCCTTCACCCATTGGAACTTTTCCTGCGCCTGGGAGCTGGTCTTGCCAATGCAGATTCCGACCGATCCGGCGAGGCCGACCTCAAGCCGATTGCGTCCGGCCGCCTCAGTCTTGTCGCCGACTTGGTCCACTGTCGCCTTCACCTTCGTGAGATCGTCAACAACCGCGAAGAATGCGTAGTCAGCGCTTTTTGAGATGAACTCCTGTCCAGCGGCTGAAACTCCTGCGTTGAATATGAGAGGTGACTGCTGCACGGGATATGGCCCGCGTGGAGTTCCCTCCAGTTTGTAGTACTTCCCATCAAATTTGATTGGTTCGCCACGAGCCCCCCATAGGGTCCGCACGGCGTCCAGAGTTTCAGAGACAACGGCGTACCGCTCATCATGGTCAATTTCGTCGGTAAGTCCGAATAGACTCGCCTCGGATCCCTTGGAGCCGGGCACGATGTTCCACCCCCAGCGCCCACCGCTGACCACGTCCAAGTTGGCACCAAGCCGTGCGAGTACTACTGGGGAGATATACCGGGCATGCATAGTGGTGACGACGCCGACGTGATCCGTCGCGGCCATGACGATCGGCGCCCACACTGGCGCGGAAATACAAGGTTCACCGTGACCAACCCGCGCATTGTCCGGGCCGTGGTTTGTGTAGCCGTCGGCGAAGAAAACGAAATCGACGCCGGCGTCCTCGGACGCCCGGGCGAATGCAATATGCGCGTCGATGTCGAGCACGTCAGGGTTAGCGGCAGCGACGATGCCCGAGGTCACGCTCGGCGAGGGCGAGTTCGGGTACATGACCCCAAAGCGCATCTTGTCGTCGACCTTGCGGGGTTTCTCTGCCTGTCGTCCGGTGGCTAGCTGAGCTGACATTTGCTGACTCTCCTAATAATGGGATGCTGTCGGAGCCCCGGATGTGCCCGAGGCGAGTTCTGTGAGGTTGTGGCGTCCAAAGTTGCGGGCTCCGGTTTCCAGCTCGCCGATGAGCCAGGTGAGACGTTCGAGATAGGGTGTCCTGAGGCCAACGTCCTGGGCGAGCTGGAGCAGTGAAAGCAAGTCAGGACGGGCTTCCGTTGGCCTCCGCCGAACAGCGATATCGCGAAAGACTCCGCTGCGGGACTTTCCGGGCATTGAACCCGTGAAGGCTACAAGACGGTCAAAAGCCTCATCCCGGGCGGGGGCTTCCGCCGTCGTCCGCAGGTAATCAGGAGTGATCCCGTCGAGGGGCATTAGGCGGACACCTTGGGTGTCCGCGACGGCGTAGACCTCCGTGGCTAGTTCTGCCATTACTTCGCGAGAAGAATCGATGACAACGGAGACATGTTCGTCCACCAGCGCGGTGGCTGTCAGGATTGCGGCGATACCCCTTTTCGACCATAAATAGCCGGTGATGTTGTCGGTCGCCGCAACATCGCCAATGCCTGCCAGATCATCCACGAAAGAGAGAATGCGTGGGCTCACGGGTCCGTGGTGTTCCCCCAGCACAAGCGCACCAGGGCCGCCCACCCGGATGGATCCAGGGCCGAGAACATCCGCGGCAGAATTGACAAACGCCGATGCAATGCGGTCAGAGTCAATCCATAGCCCCGCGGTGTCGAAGGTGTCACTGTTTTGGCACAGCACGACGGTAGCCTCGGTTGACAGATGCGGGGCCAGCCATTCTGCGGCGGCGCCAACATGTTGGGCCTTGGTCGCCAGGAAGACTCGATCCAGCCCGAGCTTGATTCCGCTGGCATCCACCTCGGACGTGGTAACGGCCTGGTGCATCCGCAGCACGTCCGAAGCGCCGTCAGCGGAAACCAAATCGAGTCCGCGTTCGCGGATAGCGCGGATGTGGGCCTCGTCCGAGTCAATTAGCGTCACGTTGTGCCCTGCACTCGCGAGCGTGTGCGCCAAGGTGCCGCCTATGGCGCCTGCACCGAGAACTGCGTAGTCATTCAAATGCAAAGCTGAACTTCCTTTCATGGGTTGGTTTCCGGCGGGGTCGGATCCAGGCCTAAGGCGAGTGGCTGTTTGCCGGGCTGTTCCGGGGACGGCTGCGAGAGGACGCCCCCGGAACAGCGGGTGGGCGGCTATTGATTCATCGAGATCTCGTGGAGCAACAAGAGCGAATCGGCGGTGAAGGAAATGTTTCTGACAGTCGGCTGGTGAGCCAGCGGAAGACTGAGTTCGTTAAGCGGAACCGAAATGCCGTTCGAAATCACGTAGCTTTGGACATCGGCGACAATCTTCATCCGGGATTCAATATTGCTCTCCGATGCCTGGGCGATCAGCAGCTTGTCCAGTTTCGGATCGAGGCCGAAGTAGGCGGTGCGGAGCGCATCGGGGTCTCCCCGGGTGAGGCCGGAGAATCGAAGCTCATAGTCGCCTTTGGCCCAGGCAGCATTCGCGTCGGCATCCGGGAGCGGGCGAAGGGTGACCCCGACACCGATTTTGGCCAGGTTGGCCTGCGCGAGTTCCATGAGGGGTACCAGGGGGCCGTAGAGCTGCGACCCGTAAAGCAAGGTCGTTGTCAGGCGCTGACCATTTTTCACACGAATGCCGTCAGGTCCGGGCACCCATCCGGCGTCTTGAAGGATTTTCGCTGCCTTGTCCGGGTTGTAGGCCATCTCTGCACTCAGATCCACAAAACCGGGGGTCGTTGATGAAAGGGCTCCGGTCGCGACCGTGTTGTACTCGGTAAGGGTCGCTTTCACGATGGTGGACCGGTCCACGCCGAGCTGGAGTGCTTGGCGCACAGCGATGTCAGTGAGCACGCCCTTGGTCGGATTGACGAAAAGCTCTTGGGGAATGCCCGGGTTCGAGCGAGACTCGATTGGCAATGCGGACGCCTTCAGCGTGGCGACGTCAGCCTTTGATACCTCCATCATCAAATCACTCTGACCGCTGCCCAAACTTCCTGTTCGGACACCACTTTCCGGAACGATGCTGATTTCGACGCTATCTACGTAGGCGGCACCTTGATGCATCGCCTTGGGCGCCCAGTTATAGTCCTTCCGCTTCGTGAGTTTCTGGAGCTGATTGTGTTCGTAGCTATCAAGGACGAATGGTCCGGAACCACTGATGCGCCCCAGGCAGCGGTCAGCTTGGCTTAGCAACGTCGACTTGCTGGAAATCAGACCCATCGACGGTGTCGACACCGCCTGGAGAAATGCCGCGTTTGGACTGGTGAAATTGACTTGCGCAACTAGGTCACTGACGACGGTAGTTCCTGAATAGCCAACGAGATATGTTGACGCCAATCGGGCTTTCGCGCCGAGAGCAACTATTGCGTCGAGGTTGTCCTTGACCGTCTGGGCGGTCAGAGACGTGCCGTCACTAAAGGTGACATTGTTGCGGAGCGTGAAGGTGTAGCTCTTTCCGTCAGGCGAAATGGTCCAGGAATCGGCGAGCCACGGTTGAAATTTACCGGAGTCCGGCTCCTGATACACGAGGGAGTCGACCATGGCACGACCCACAACGAGTTGTGTTCTTCCCAGACTTTGCTGAGGGTCGACGCAGCCCTCGTCCGCTCCGATAGTCATTCGAAGAGTTCCGCCTGGCGAGGGAGTCCCCCCTGTGGCTATTGGCTGTTGGGGGCCGGCCGCGGAACACGACACGAGGACCGAGGCCAGGACGACTGCCGGAACGATGAGCGCGAAACGCTTCCGCGCCCACTCCTTAACCAGTGGATTCGAATTCACGATGTACCTTTCATGGTTGCTTCTAGTGATGGCACAAGGGACGAACCAGCGTCGTGTCTCAGTGCGCCACGGCCGGGGATGGCCGCGATCAGTTCTTTCGTGTACGGGTGTTGGGGATCGTCGAACAAGATTCCTGTGGGCCCCGCCTCAACAGCAACGCCTTGCTGCATGACGATGACGTCCTGGCAGATTTGTCGAACGACAGCGAGGTCATGGGAAATGAAGACGTAGCTAAGACCGAGTTCCGTCTGAAGCCGCACGAGAAGTTCGAGAATCTGCGCCTGAACCGAGACATCAAGTGCCGAGACAGGCTCGTCACACACGACGATTTCGGGTTCTATCGCCAAGGCGCGAGCAATAGCAATCCTTTGCCTTTGACCACCTGATAGTTCACCAGCCTTGTGGTCAGCGTATGAGACAGGGAGAGAGACCAGATCTAGGAGTTCGGTGACTCGGTTGCGTCTCCAGCGAGCATTGCCCAAGCCAAATTCACGCAGAGGTTCCTCAATAACTTTCCCGGCCGAAAACCTCGGGTTCAGGGAGCCGTACGGGCTTTGGTAAACCAGCTGCATGCGCTGGCGCATCTGGCGCAGCCCAACGCCTCTCAACCGGCTAATATCTTGGCCGTTGATTTCTATGTTGCCCTCGGTCGGTATCTCGAGTCGCATGATCAGACGGGCAGTTGTCGACTTGCCCGATCCCGATTCGCCCACGATGCCGATTGTCCGGCCCCTATGAAGGTCAAAGCTCACTCGGTCTACTGCCAGGATTGATCCGGGTTTGTGGCCTGGTTCGTGAACCCGGAACTGTTTGACCAAGCCCGTAACACGAAGCAGCGGAACTTCCTCGATGTCGGCCCGGTTGGAGTCGGAGGCGAGGAGATCATCGTCCGTGAAGCCGGGAGCGGCCGCAATGAGCTTTTGGGTGTATGCATGCTGCGGATTCGAGAGTATGTCAGCGGTCTTTCCGTGTTCGACGATTTCTCCCTTGCACATGACAATGATGCGGTCCGCCCTATCGGCGGCCACCCCGAGATCATGTGTGATCATCAGAACAGCAGTACCGAACTGTTGCGTGATCTTGCCGATGCTGTCCAAAATTCTCTTTTGAACTGTCACGTCGAGGGCGCTTGTTGGTTCGTCCGCGATAACGACCCGTGGTCTGCATGAGAAAGCAATCGCAATGAGGACCCGCTGGCGCATTCCCCCGGACAATTCGTGAGGGTACTGGCTGGCACGGATCTCAGGTTCTCGGAGTCCCGCCTCCCGAAGAAGCTCGATGGCGTGGGCCGCCGCCTCATTCTTCGGAACGGTGCCGTGTACTAGCAGAGCTTCCTGCACCTGTTCACCCACCCGGCGGAGCGGGTTCAGTGAAAGCATCGGATCCTGAGGAATGAGCCCAATTCCTTTGCCGCGAATTTTCGTCATTTCAGCTTCACCCAACGCCGTTACGTCGAGATCATCAAGAAGCACCGAGCCGCCGGTCACGACCCCTCCCGGCGCGAGAAGTCCGATAATTGCCTGCGCGAGAGTGCTCTTGCCTGAACCTGATTCCCCCACAACAGCGACGATTTCACCGGGATGGAGACTAAGGGTGACTCCTCTGACAGCGGCCAACTCTCCGCGGGTAGTACGATAGGCGACCCTTAGGTCCCGAACAGTTAGGACCGGCGAATGCGAAGTCATCGGGTCACCCCTTTGATCTCACCGTCGACGGCGCGTGACATGCGGTTAGCGCTAATTACCACCAGCGCGAGAATCAGACCAGGAATCGCGGTGAGCCACCACGCCGAGACCAAGTAGTTTCGGCCAACGGCAATCTGCGAGCCCCATTCCGGGGAGGGCGGGGGCGCACCAAAGCCTAGGAAGCTCAGGCTCGATACTGAAAGGATGGCAGTTCCGAACTCCAAAGCGGCAAGAACCACGATCGGTCCCAGTGAATTCGGAAGAACATGCCGCAGAAGTACCGTCCACCATCGTGCGCCGCTTACTCCCGCAGCCTCAACATATGTCTGGCTACTCACGCGCAAGACCTCCGATCGCATGACTCTGGCCATGCCGGCGATTCCGACTACGCCTACAGCTGTGGCGACATTGACAAGTCCAAAACCAAGGACGGCGACGATCGCCATGGCCAGCAACAAGGCCGGAAACGATAACAGAACATCGGCGAACCGCATTATGACTGCGTCCGTCTTCCCAGCGAAGTAGCCGGCAATAAGCCCCAACAGGCCACCTCCGACGAACGAAACTGCGATGGCGATCATTGCTGCAAACAATGAGGGTCCAGCTCCATAAATGACCCTTGAATAAAGGTCTCGGCCTACTTGGTCCGTTCCAAACAGGTACCCGGTCGTGCCGGGAGGCTGCAGGACATTCGCCGGAGAAGTCTGAAGAGGGTCTGCTTGGGTGAACAACTGCGGCCAGAATGCCGCGACCACAGCGGCTGAGAGCACCATCAGCGAGAGAATGACAGTGGGACGCCGCATAAGTGTGCGGGCAAGCTGTCCATGCACCTCTTTCGACGCCACTACCTCAGACGCCCCAGGAGAGGCTGAACGGGCACCTGGGCTATCCTCGGCAGCAAGCACTTGAGTTGGGTCAGTCACAGGCTCAGCCCTTCACGATGGCAGTACGGAGACGGGGGTCAATGAGCGGGTAGAGCAGGTCCACGATCAGGCTTACGAGGACGAAGATCACAGCACCTAGGACGACAACTGCCTGAACGACGGGCAAATCATGTGCAAGCACTGCCTGCACCGTGATTTGCCCGATACCGGACCGGGAAAAGACACTTTCAACGACAACCGATCCGCCTATGAGATTGGCCACCAGGACGCCGGCCACAGTGACCGCTGGAATCGCTGCGCTCCGGAAAACATCACGGAAATGAATGGTTCTTCGGGCCAAGCCCATCGCCTTCTCAGTGGCGACATATGGCTCTGAAAGCGTGCTCAGCATGCTCTTCGCCAGAACCTGCCCCACAGCTGCGGCCCCCGGAAGAGCCAACGTGATAGCCGGGAGTATCAACGATTGCAAGCCGGCATTTCCAATGGCAGGCAGCATCCGCAGTTGAAACGAGAAGAGATTCACCAGCATCAGCCCAACCCAGAAGGTCGGAAGCGACACGCCGATGGCAGGAAGCCCCAGCAGAAATTGACGAACCCAGGAAATGCGCGTGTAGGTTCCGAACAAAGCAACAATCAGGCCCAGACCGACAGCGAAAACGAGGCTCAGCCCGATCAAGGACAGCGTTTGAGGAAGTGCGGTGGCCATAATGGCGGCAACTGGCTCTCCGGTTTTCAACGAGGCCCCGAAGTCTCCAGTCAATGCCCCGGACAAACGGCCTAGGTATTGATCGAAGATGGGACGATCGAACCCGAACTCCTCGCGGAGCTTTTGAAGAGCAGCCGGGTCGACCGTGTGTCCAGCGTCTCCCCCGGTGTACATGGCGACAACAGGATCGCCTGGGATGACGTACAGCAGCAGAAAAGACAGCGTATACGCCGCGAAAACGACGAGCACCGCTTGCCCGAACCGCTTTGCAACGAAGGACTTCAACTTGCCCCCTTCCGTGCGGTCTCGGCCGGTGAACCGAGCTCGCCAAATGATTGTTCGTGTGCCACATAGTTACATTGGCGTCAAGACATTGATGAAAGTCCGTGTTTCAAGAAAATTCGTTCGTACACGTTAGATATTGGCGACGACGCCCACTCCGGTCAATAGCTAGGCGTCAAATCGGGCAACTGTTTACACCGCCGTAACAAGAGAAGGACGATAATCCTATTTTTCAGGACATGGCCACTCTCAAGCAATGCCATCTCTTGCGGCCGCGGGGCGAAGCGACTCCGAAGAACAATCGCATTGCACCGCTGGCAAAGATCCTTGGAGTACGAAGGCGACCAGCACCACCCCCCAAGGACTCCTAATTCACCAGTTCCGCACTCGACATCCTGAGGAGAGCGGCGCAGCCGTCATGTCGAGCATCAGGGCACCTTCAGAACCGACGCGGACAGGAATAGTTCTGTTTTGCAGGACTTGTATCCTTGCTTTTAGGACATTCAACCTTTAGTGTGGTGCTTAGGATCACAACCGAACCAAGGAGCACAATGGAGTCTTCCGCTGAGATACTGAGCTGCGACGTCGTTGTCGTCGGCGCCGGCCCCACCGGTATGAGCGTTGCGGCGTTGTTGGCTGCGCGCGGATTGAGCGTCGTGGTGCTGGAACAGCGCTTGAGTACGAGTGACGAGCCGAAGGCCATCAGCCTCGACGACGAATCACTGCGTATCTACCAGCAGGCAGGGATCGCCGAGGATGTGCTCGGCATCATTGTTCCGGGCACCGGCACGCGTTACTACGACTCGGACAATCAACCACTTTTCCAGGCGAAGGCGGCGGTGCCCTACCGGCTGGGCTATCCGTTCAAGAATCCATTCGCCCAGCCGGACCTGGAGCGGATCCTCGCAGATGCCCTGGCCCGCAATCAGCAGGTCTCACTGCGCTTCGGCATGAAGGTCATCGCCCTTGAACAGGACGAGATTGGGGCCCGCGTTACAGGCTTGGGAGTCGATGGCCCGCTGACCGTGAACGCCCGCTTTGTCCTAGGCGCCGACGGCGGCCGGTCCACAGTCCGCGAAATCCTCGGCATCAACATGAGTGGGCGCAGCTACAAGGATGTATGGCTGGTCGTAGACACCCTTGAGGATCCCCACACCGAGCGATACGGAATGCACCACGGCGATCCAGTCCGACCACATGTGATTGTGCCAGGCCTCAATGGCCGTTGCCGCTACGAATTCCTGCTGTTCCCAGGCGAGGGCGAGGCTGGCCAGACTCCCGATTTCGGGCTCATCCAACGGCTCGTGGCCCCTTACCGGAGCATCAAACCTGAACAGGTCGAACGAGTCGTCAACTACAAGTTCAATGCCCTAAACGCGGACACCTGGCGCTCAGGACGCGTCTTTCTCTTAGGAGACGCGGCACACATGATGCCGCCGTTTGCGGGGCAGGGCCTGAATTCAGGCATTCGGGACGCCGGAAATCTTGCCTGGAAGATCGCCGAGGTAGTCCAGGGCAAGGCCACTGACGAGGTGTTGGACTCATACGAGTCTGAACGCAAACCCCATGCCCAGGCCACAATCGAGCTTTCGGTGCGGTTGGGCAGCGTGGCCATGACCGCGTCTGCGCGTGCCGCGACCCACCGTGACGCGGCAGCTCGCACTGCCCTTGCCACCGTCGACGGTCGCGCATTCTTCGAAGAGATGCGCTATCGGCCGCTGGCCCGCTACAAGACCGGCCTAGTAGTCGGCAGTCCTGAACTGGAGGGAGTAGGTGAAGTGATCGGGACCGCCCTGGGCCAGCCCCTGGCATTTGACATCGACAGCCGGCGAACGCTTCGGCTCGACGATGCACTTGGCGACGGCTGGTCCATCTTCGGCATCGATGTCGAGCCGGCCAGCTGGACCAGCGCACGGGCGCTTGCGCAGCTGACGGAAGCCTCCCTGTGGCAGGTCCCGCTCTTCGATGAACTGCCGCGAAGAGTAGAGGACACCGGGATCCTACTGGATCTGGACGGGAGCCTGTATCACGAATTTGAGCCATTCCACGGCTGTTTCGTCCTGCTGCGTCCGGACCGTTTCGTGGCCGCGGCGTGGCGGCCGGACGATACTGCAGCCGTCACCCTCGCCGTCGCATCCTGGCGGACCATGGCCCCCGTCCGCTCGCGGCGTGCTGCATCGCTGCTCATACCGTGACACCCCCACTCATCTGCATCATCCCTGAAAGGAACCAATCATGGACCGTCCCACCCGCCTAGTTCTGCAGGAAAACGACACCGCCGGAACCCTGCGCCACACCGCCGTTTCACACATCGGCTTCTACGTGCCGGATATCACCGAGGCCCAAGCATTTTACAACCGTGTCCTGGGCCTGGCCGTCCACGAGACCCTTCCCGACGGCACCGTCCGTATGGGGTGGGGTACCGGCCACCACGTGTTGGACCTGATCGAGGGGCCCAAGGGACTCGCCTACTACGGCTTCGAAGTCCGCGACGAAAACGGCATCGAGGGCATCCGTACCCGCCTGCAGAAAGCAGGGCACGCCGTTGAGGCCCTGGATACAACCCACATCAGCGCGGCCATCGGCGCCCCCGAGGGGATCGCCGTCGTCGACCCGGACGGTACCGCCGTGCACTTCCACACCGCCGTGCATCGCCAAGGCGAGAACGCTGCCGATCCCGGTCGGCGCCCCATCAAGTTCCAACACACGACCGTCGGGACCGCCGATCTGGAGCCGATGGTCGAATTCTTCGTCAACACCGTTGGCTTCCGCATCTCGGACCAGCTTGAGGACGGCAGGTTCTGCTGGCTTCGCTCCGACAAAGACCATCACACCCTCGCCATCGTCAATGTGGGCCAGGGCGGAGACCTCGACCACTACTCCTACGACCTGGCCGAATGGGAGGACTTCAAGTCCTGGTGCGACCGGCTGACCGAACTCGACGTTCCCGTGGCCTGGGGCCCGGGCCGCCACGGTCCCGGCAACAACCTCTTCGTCTTCTTCGACGACCCCGCCGGCAACCACATCGAACTCTCCGCCGAAATGGAAAAGTTCTACGACGACCGTGTCACCTACGTCCCGCGGCGCTGGCAGCCAGCCCCAAGCAGCGTCAATCTCTGGGGCGGACAGCTCCCCCGCTGGCGCAAAGTCAGCCAGACCGTCTAAACCACCCCGCAACAGAAAGAGACAGCACCATGGCATACGCCAACTACGAACTCAGGGGCCGTAATTATGTCGGCGAGGTCGACGGCAAACATCTAATCCCTCTCACCGGCCTAGATGAAATCGGACCGGCCACCACCACGGACGCCCTGGCCTCCGCCGAACGTCGGAGTGCCGAACGTGTCCCGGTGGCTGATGTCCGACTCCGGGCGGTCTCCCCCAGGGCCGGAAAGATCGTCTGCATCGGCCTGAACTACACAGCACATATCGAGGAGTCCAACCGCGAACTGCCCACCTACCCGGTCATGTTCCCCAAATACGCCTCGAGTCTCATCAGCCCGAACGGGGACATCGTGCTCCCTCCGGAATCCAACGAAGTGGACTACGAAGGCGAACTCGCCGTCATCATCGGCAAGGCTGGCCGTCGGATCAGCGAAGAAGAGGCTGCGGACCATATCCTCGGCTACGCGGTCTGCAACGATGTGACCATGCGCGACTACCAGTACAAAACGCACCAGTGGATGCAGGGCAAGGCGTGGGACAACTCGACGCCTTTGGGCCCCTACCTGGTCACCCCGGGCGAAGTCGACCTCACCGACGCCGCCATCAGCACGACCCTCAACGGTGAAGTGGTGCAGGAATCAGATCTGTCCCACCTCATCTTCAGCGTCCCCACGCTGATCGCAACCGTCTCGGAGTTCACCGAACTCCAGCCCGGCGACGTCATCCTCACCGGCACCCCCTCGGGCGTCGGCTACCGCCGCGATCCACAGCTCTTTCTGCGCGACGGCGACGTCGTTACGGTAGAGATCGAAGGCGTCGGCGTCATCACCAACAAAGTCACCGCCGAGCGGGTCTGAAGAAACGGCGCAGAAGGAATCATCATGAACGGCTTCAAAGGCCTGTTGATCAACGGGCGAGAAGTACCATCAAGCTCAGAACAGCGGTTCGAGAACATGTCCCCGACCACGGGAAGCTCGTTCCTGCAGGTCGCTGCCGGGACAGTCAAGGATGCCATCAGCGCCGTCGAAGCGGCCTCGGCAGCATTGGCTGTCTGGGCGAGCGTTTCCTTCGTAGAACGCCGCCAAGTGTTGCTGAAGGCCGCAGAGATCCTGGAATCGCGGCGCAAGGAACACCGTATGACGTTTGCCCTGGAAACCGGTGGCGTCGCCAGCTGGGCAGACATGAACGTCACGGAGGCTGCATCTACGCTGCGGGAAGCCGCCGGCCTCGTAAGCGCCGCCGTTGGCGAGATGCTGCCATCGCATGATCCAAGGACGATCAACGTCGCACGCCGAACACCGGCCGGCGTGGTACTTGCGATTGTGCCTTGGAACGCTCCGCTCGTTCTGGCGGCACGATCCGTGGCCATCGCCTTGGCCGTGGGCAATACGGTGGTCATCCGCCCCAGCGAGGAAGCCCCGCTCACGGCGGGCTACCTGCTGGCGGAGGCCCTCACCGAGGCGGGCATCCCCGACGGTGTGGTCAATGTGGTTTCCTCCGCCCCGGGCCAGGGCCGGAATCTCATCGCCGCGATGGTTGAACACCCGGCCGTCCGCCGAGTGGTCTTTATTGGATCCACCCCCGTAGGGCGGAGCATCGCCGAACTCGCGGGGCGGAATCTGAAGTCGGCCGTCATGGAACTGGGCGGAAAGAATCCAACCGTTGTCCGGGCTGACGCAGACCTGGAACTGTGGACGCCGGCCCTTGCCTTCTCCTCCTTCGTCAATGCCGGCCAGGTGTGTATGGCAACGGACCGCATCATCGTGCACGAATCACGCGCGGCTGAATTGCAGGAACGCCTCGCAATGCATGCCGAAGCCATGGTCGTCGGCGATCCGCGCGAGGCTGATACCGAAGTGGGTCCGCTGATCAACCAGAAGGCCGCGGACAGCTATACCCGCCAGATCGCGGACGCTGTGCATCATGGCGCCCGCTTGCTGACCGGCGGCCTGGACATCGACGGCCTTTACGCCCGGCCTGTGGTCCTCGCTGGTGTGAGCCCGAAAGCTTCGGTGTACTACGAGGAAAGCTTCGCGCCGATAGTGAGCATCTACCCTGTAGCCAATGATGACGAAGCCGTCGCCCTGGCAAACGACTCTGAATTCGGCCTCATCGGCAGCGTCATCTCCGCAGACCTCCATGCCGCCCAGCAGCTTGCCAAACGGCTGAAAGTCGGTGCCGTCCACGTCAACGGCCCCTCCGTTGGAGATGAGCCCCACGTGCCGTTCGGCGGCCTCGCCGCTTCCGGCTTTGGCCGCCTCGGCGGCTTTGAATCAGTCCGCACCTTCACCGAGGAACGCACCTTCTATCTGCACGGATACGACAATTAGCCTGTGAATGATGAACACTCACTCCAGCCCCTAAACCAAGGAAGACCCATGGGTACGAAAACCACTGCAGCCATCGCCGTCGCCCCCGGACAGCCTTTTGAAATCGCCGAAATTGAGCTCGACGACCTGCGCGGGGACGAAGTCCTCATCCGGCTTGTCGCGACGGGAATATGTCACACCGATCTGAGCGCAAAGTCAGGGTCCATCCCATATCCGTTGCCCGGAGTCCTGGGACACGAAGGCGCCGGCATCGTTGAGCAAGTCGGCGCAGGCGTCATGCGGGTGAAACCGGGCGACAAAGTCGCCATGACGTTCACTTCCTGCGGAGACTGCAAGGCTTGCCGTTCCGGTTCACCCGCACTCTGCGAATCGCATCTGCAATGGAACCTCCTCGGAGGGCGGCGTGCCGATGGCACGGCGACGATGCACCGCGATGGCCAAGACCTCAATGCCCATTTCTTCGGGCAGTCCTCCTTCTCTTCCCTGGCCGTGGTTGACGAACGAAGTCTGATTCCCTTGCCATCAGACACCACTGACGAAGAACTGATCACCTTCGCCCCCCTGGGCTGCGGCTTCCAAACCGGAGCCGGTGCAATCCTCAACGTACTCAGGCCCGGCACCGGAGACACAGTGGCAGTCGCTGGAGCGGGTGCCGTCGGCTTGGCAGCGGTCATGGCTGCAGCACTCACACCCGTCACGAAAATCATCGTCATCGACGTTGTGCCTGAACGACTGGCTCTCGCCAAGTCCCTAGGCGCCACGGACACTATCAACGCCGCAACGGAAGACACCAGAAAACGGCTGGCGGACCTGACCGGGCAACGAGGGACCGATATGGCTGTAGAGACGACAGGCAACGTCACAGTCCTGGAATCCTTGATTGATTCCCTGGCAATCGCCGGCACCTGCGCGGTCATCGGCGCTCCCAAGGCCGGCACTCGGGCAAGTTTTGACGTCAACGCTCTGCTCCCCGGCCGAAGGATCGTCGGCGTCACCATCGGAGACAGCGAGCCGCTGTCATTCGTTCCCCAGCTCATTGAGCTGTACCGGGCTGGCCGGTTCCCGATCGACCGGCTCGAGCGCCGCTATGCCTTCGAGAACATCGAGCAGGCAGCCGCAGACGCAGGCTCCGGTCAAACCATCAAACCCGTGCTCGTCTTCTGACCCAAACTAAACAAGCCAAGATAGTGAGCTGCTGCGGGGATTTCGGACAGCGGAATTAGTGGATGATTCTACGCTGCCAAGGCTGGCTGTTGATAACCATAGTGGACTTCGTTAGGCCGACGGTAACCGAGCGCGGAGTGACGGCGCCGGCTGTTGTAAAACCCCTCGATGTAGCGGATGACGTCGCTGCGGGCCTGTGATTTAGTCGCGTAAACGGTCCGATAGACACGCTCGTTCTTGAGCATCGAGAAGAACGATTCGGCCATGCTGTTGTCCCAGCACACCCCGGTGCGTCCCATCGAGGAGCGCATGCCCAGGCCGGTCACCAAGGCCCTGAACCCGGTCGAGGTGTAGACGCTGCCCCGATCGGAGTGCCAGATCGCGGCAGGCTCGATCAGGGTCGTGGCGGCGGCGTTCCTGAGCGCATCTGCGACGAGCCCGGTGCGCATGTGATCGGCGATGGACCAGCCGACGACTTTCTTCGAATAGCAGTCGATGACGGTGGCGAGGTAGACGAACCCTTGCCAGGTGTGGATATAGGTGATGTCGCCGACGAACTTCACCCCGGGGCGGTCGGCCGTGAAGTCCCGCCTGACGAGGTCGGGCATGCCCGCGGCGGCCTCAGCGTCAGCCTCGGTGGTGACGCGGAACGGGCGTGGCTGACAGGCCACCAGGCCCCGGTAGCGCATGATCTGCCGCACCAACTCTGGAGAGCACTCGGTCTGTTCCGCGGCGAGATCGGCGTGGATGCGCCGGTACCCGTAGGTGCCGTCGGACTCCTCGAAGTAGTGCTGGATCCGGGCCGTCAGGGCCTCGCGGCGGGCCGCCGTGGCCGATTGCGGACACGTGGCCCAGTGATAGAAACCGGACGTCGAGACGGCCAACCAACGACACATTTTCACCACCGAATTCAGATTGGCAGGCTCGGCTTTTTGGGAATCGATGAATTCATACTTGCTCACTACCGCTGCTCCCGCGCGAAGTAAGCGCTGGCTTTTTTCAAGAAGGCAGTCTCTGCCCGCAGCTCTTGAACTTCACGCTCGAGCTCCTTCAGCCGGGCCCGTTCCGACACCGTCAGATCAACCTCCGTGCCGCCGTTCGCCTCCCGGTACTTGACCAGCCAGTTCCGGAGCGTCTCAGGGCCGACACCGTACGCGGTAGCCACGTCCTTGATCGGCCGTGGCTATCGCTAGTAACACCATTTGAGCGACGAAAGCCCTATTTCTTCGGCCGTGACGGAGTTCATTGGCACGGGCACACACTCGCGCGGAACCGGTCGCAACCTCTCCCTGCGTGCTGAACCCCAGCCAGTGTTCGCCTAGGGCCAGACCGGCGCGCAGAAAATCTTCCTGAACGCCTGTGAATGGTCGCCTGGACTGAGTCAGAAGAAGATTTCCGTCCATGCGAAGGAGACCGGCTCCGGGGCAGGCCAGGATTCTCGATCACCGCCCGGACCTGCTCCGCCGCCGGACGCCGTTACCCGTCCGAGAACCACATCGATGCCTCGGGCCTGTTCCAATGACGGCACTTCAAATCTTTGAGGCGATTCGGGAGTGAAATGACAGTCCCAAGTTTGCCCTTCTAGTTCTAGTCATGCCTCGCCCAAGCTTCTCAACAAGAAGCTTGGGCGAGGAGATGTGTCGCAAATGCGTCAGTTGTTGAGAGGGATCAGGAGGTCTCCGAGGCCGATGCGCTTAAGGAATCGGGCGCGAATCCGATCCGCCAAGTCACTGACTTCCTCCGAGCCGTCGTCTGCGGGGTCAACGTGAACCCGGAAAGGACGTTGCCCCGAGGGCAAAGCCACGATGCGGGCGATTTCGTCGGAGACTAAGGAGGCCTCCGCTCCGAGGGGTGCCAGTTCGGCGAGTTTATCCGACACCTGGTCCATGAGTCCTGCGTAGTGCTGGTCGTAGTCGACGACCAGGTCTTGGTCGCCGGGCCGGCCGCTGTTGGCAAAATGGTTCGTCCCGGAGGTAAATGCACCCGGAACAACGATGGTGGTTTCGACGCCCCATCGGGCCAACTCGGCCCCATAGCTTACAGCAAGGGCATCCATCGCAGCCTTCGCTGCGAAATAGGGTGCCAGATACGGCGGAGTCCCGCCCCGCGTACTCGAGCTTCCGACCCACAGCACCAAGCCATGGCCCTGGCGGCGCAGAGTGGGAAGAACGGCACGATTCAGGCGCTGGGTTGACAGGACGTTGGCGTCGTAGGCTTGGGCGAGCTCCTCCGGCGTGAAAGCCTCTGCCGGGCCCGTGACCATGTGCCCTGCATTGTGGACGACCACGTCGAGGCCGCCCTCTTCTGCCAAAATCCGCCCGATGGCCCCGTCAATGGACTGCTGTGAGGCGGAATCCATTTCGATGGCACGAAGGTCGACGGAATTCTCCACGGAGTAATCGGTGGCCTCCTTGACACGGGCCGCGTTGCGGTCGCGGGTATGGCGCATGCCGGCATAGACGGTGTTTCCTTGATCCGCCAACGTCCGTGCCGTGAGCGCGCCGAATCCGGAACTGGCACCGCTGATGACGATGATCTTTTTGCTCATGAGACTCTCTCCTTAACTTATCGAAACGAGGGACATACGAAGATGTCAGATGGCTCCGCCGTTGACATAAACGACCTGGCCGTTCACCCACCGGGCCGGACCAGCCAGAAACGCCACAGCCTCGGCGACGTCCGCCGGAGTTCCGAGTCGCTCCAAAGGGGTGACCTTGGACAGGTTTTCGATGGTGGCCTCGTCCTTGCCGTCCAGGAACAACTCGGTCGCCGTCGGCCCAGGTGCCACGGCGTTGACGGTGACGTCTCGACCTCGCAGTTCGCGGGCAAGGACGAGCGTCATGGCATCCACTGCCCCTTTGCTCGCTGCATAGGGCGCATATCCGGGGAACGCAAGCTTCGTCACCGAGGATGAAAAGTTGATGACCGCGCCACCGGCCCGGACCCGGCGGGCGGCCTGCTGGTTCACCACAAAGGTCCCCCTGATGTTGGTTCTGTGCATCCGATCCAGATCATCGAGATCGAAGCCGGCCACCGTGCCAAGAACCATCACCCCGGCTGTGTTCACAACGACGTCGACTCCGCCGAACTCGACTTCAGTGGCGTCAAACACCGCCGACATCGCTGCCTCATCAGACACGTCGCCGGCTAAGGCTATGGCGCGGCCTCCTGATTGCGTGATCGCCGCGACGGCGTCGTCGGCCTTGGTCTTGTTTCCTGCATAGTGCACGGCTATCGCCATGCCGTCTCGTGCGAGCCGTTCGGCCGCTATACGGCCGATCCCGCCGGAACCGCCGATGACGAGAGCGACGCGGGTTGCTGTTGTTGTGGGGTTCATTCGATTTGTCCTTTTGTTGGGGTGTGACGGAGATTTGGGTCTGTGAGGTTCGTTGCGGCGAACGATGCGCGAGCATCTGCAACCCATGACGTGTCGGTTGCAGAACAGCCTAGGTGGGGGATCTCGTTGTTAACGGCGTTGGTGTTTGCTAGAAGGCGCCGGTGAATCGGTCCATCCATTCGGCCATCAGTACCCGTTCTCCTTGGCTCAGCTGGGGCGGAGGGTCCGTAGCTAGGGTGGAAGCGAATGTCGCCGCAGCTTTGGCCAAGGCGCCGGGCTGCCCGTGCCCGGGGTCGGAAGTGAACACGCCATGCAGGGTGATGTCCCGAACTCGGTCGGAGACGGAACGGTCGGTGTAAATTTCCGGGCGCGTGATCAGGGCAAGCGCCACACCGGTATTGGCTGCCATGATCATCTGGGTTGCGAGACCGGGCGGCACGAGCAGACGCCCCTTCCTGCCGGCCCGGTCTACG
Organism: Arthrobacter sp. SE2; assembly: GCF_058244265.1. Lineage (NCBI taxonomy): Bacteria > Bacillati > Actinomycetota > Actinomycetes > Micrococcales > Micrococcaceae > Arthrobacter > Arthrobacter sp. SE2. The sequence goes on from NZ_JBZAYA010000003.1 coordinate 168,623, forward strand.
AGAGCCTGAAGGAGCTGGTGTGAGGCCAGGACTGCGTCGGGTTGGCGCTTTAGTCCCGGACCAAACATCAGTCGATAAAAATTCGGACGAGCTAGGGCAAATCCCGTATGCGCATCCCACCCTTTTCGGATGTCGTCCACAGGATCCTCAGTAGGTTCCGCTTTGCGTTTTGAAGCAAGATACTCCTCAAAGGCATGATCGACCGTCGCCGACAAAAGCCCGTCTTTGTCTCCGAACAGCCGATAGAGCACCGGTTGCTGGACGCCAGCAGCTTCGCAAACGGCGCGGGTGGATACATCCGCCACGGCTGAAGCCGCCAACAGCTGGGAGGTGGCTTCGATTATCGCTGATCTCGCACTCATGTTATCAACGATATCCAAGATTTGTTATCAGTGCAAACATGCATTGACCGCGGTGGCATCCAAGCGTCCGCGAGCCTGTCGGGATTCACCGGGGGCAAGTCCGGGTCGCGGGAACAGGAATGAAGAAGCGCGGCCGCGAACCGGGATCCGGGATCCGGGATCCGACAAAATAGGACAAAGATTTGACGGCGGGACCGAAGCACCCATCGCCCACACGGCGGCCCGGCGAGCCGGAACTCGCTCCGCCGAGGCCCTAACGGACGAACCCCTAGGCGGACCGACTCCACCCATGGAACAAACCCGCCGTGTCCTATTATTTAGGTATTGACTCCTGAACTTTAGTACTGAATACTCGATTGTATTCCCCGGATGCGTCCGCACCTGGATCATCACACTTCTCAATGGAGAGCAAAGTGGCCACACTTATCAGCACCTCGGGACCAACGCAGACTCCCGACCGCAAGAACTCGGCTCCGGCCATCGCCATCCTGATCTGCACCATCGTGACCGTGATGGAGGGATACAGCCTGATCGTTTTCGGCTCAGTCATCCCGCTGCTCCTGACAGATGGCTCGCTCGGAATCACGCCCCAATCCGCCGGGCTACTCGGTAGCTTGGTGTATGTCGGAATGTTTTTCGGAGCGATCCTCGCCGGGATCATCGGTGATCGGGTCGGACGGCAGCCGGTTCTCGTGGTTGCCATCGCCCTCTTCGCTCTCGGCGGTTTGGTCGCCGGATTCGCTGACTCCGCCACCGGACTGGGATTCGCACGATTGCTTTCAGGGGTGGGTGTCGGTGGCGCGGTCACGACAGCACTTGCCCTGGCGCGAAATCACGCACCTGCGAACCGATCCAGTCTCGTCGTTAACATAACGATGGCAGGCATCCCCCTTGGCGGAACCATCGCAGCACTGCTGGGCATCTGGCTAATGCCGCTGTACGGCTGGCGCGTGATGTTCTTCGTTGGGGCTGCCCTCACGACGGTCATACTGCTGATTGTGCTGACCGTGCGCCTGGAAGACCGGCATGCTCTCCGGGAAGCCAAGGCCAGCGCGCCGACCCGGGACTCCTCACTCAAACTCCTGTTCTCCGGGAAAGGTTCCCTACTCGCCATTCTCATTGCAGCCGTTGCGGTGCCGAACATGTTCACCTGGTTTGGACTTAACGTGTGGCTCACCGCGACCATGAATGCTCTCAAGTTTCCTTTGGCATCAGCACTGCTTTTCTCCCTGACCCTGACGGCCGGTGCGGTGATCGGTTCCCTGGCCACAGCGTTCTGGGCCGACCGATGGGGCGCGCTTCGCGTTGGTACCGTCACAGCACTCTTCACGGTCGTCGGTCTCGTGGGAGTCGTGTGGATCGGATCACAATCGCTGCCTGCCTTGCTCGTGTTCATCGCGCTCATGGGCGCGGGGGGACACTCCACAATGAACCTCCTCAACGCGGCCACCAGCAACCTGTTCGCGCCTCAGATCCGCGGAACCGCCATTGGATGGGCTAACGGCATCTCCTACTTCGGCGCTTTCGGGCCGATCGCCGGCGGCCTGGTGCTATCCTCGGCCGCTGGTCCGGGCGGCGTATTTGTGCTTTTTGGAGGCTCAGCAGCGCTGGCATTCGTCGCGACCGGGCTCTTTGCCGCCGTCACCCGCAAGCAGCATGCTTGAACCACCGGTTCACGCCTTCCAAAGCAACGAGAAAGAAGTGTCATGTCATCCACACCTCCGACTGAGCGTCCTGTCCCCTATGTTCGCTTCCCCCACGGTTCGTTCGAGTGCACCGTAGTTAGCGACGGAATACTCGAAATGGGGGCGGCCAGGGTGAATTTTCCCACGGCGAACCCTGAGGATATCGACGCACTGCTTACGGTCCACTACCTGCCAACCGAAAACGTCCGACTCAACCAGAACGTGCTCATCGTCAACATCGGCGATCAACTCATCCAGTTTGATTCAGGAGTCGGCGTCGACCCAGAACTGGGCCGAGGGTTCTTCGGCCCGAAAACCGGACAGGCGATACCGAATCTCCGCGCCGCGGGAATCGAGCCCGCCGACATCGACATCGTCGCGATCACTCATACACACCCCGACCACGTATGGGGGCTGGTGGATGCCGACGGCACACCCCTGTACCCTAACGCGAGTATCGCGGTCAGTCGCGAGGACTTCGAATACTGGACCGATCTGTCGCGGATCGAGTCCGCGCCCAATGAACACATGAAGGACCACTTCAGGGGTGCCCACAAGAATCTGATGCCGTATGCGGATTCCGGGCGTATCATCTGGGTCAGGGACGGCTCGGAAATCGCGCCGGGGATCACGGCCGTCGCCACCCCGGGCCACAGCCCAGGTCATGTTGTATACAAGGTCGAGAGTGACGGGGACACCATGATCGCCTGGGGTGACCTCTGCCACCACCAGGTCCTTCTCCTCCAGCACCCGGAGTGGGGATTCCAGTTCGACTACGAACAGAAGGCCGCCACTGCCCAGCGGTGGCGAATCTACGACCTCGTCGAGTCGAACCGATATTCGGTACTGGCCTACCATTTCCCGTTCCCAGGCCTCGGCCATCTCAAAAAGGACGGTGGCGGATATGCGTGGCTTCCGAGCGAAATTGAGCTCCGCCTTCCACCCGAAACCACTGCACTCCTGGCTCGCTGACCGCCGAACACTCCTGAAGGAAGAACACCATGACTCGCCGTACCGTCGATATCCACAGCCACTTCGTACCAGACTTCTATCGCACAGCACTGATTGACGCGGGCCATGACCACCCGGACGGCATCAAAGGCATCCCCGAGTGGAACCAGCGGCTGGCGCTTGACTCCATGGACAGGCTGGACATCGACGTGGCCATGCTGTCCATCTCATCCCCTGGGGTGCACTTCGGCGATGACGCCAAAGCCGCTGAACTGGCACGGGCGGTCAATGAAGAGGCAGCCCGGCTCAAAGAGGCCAACCCGGACCGGTTTGGCTTCTTCGCCAGCCTGCCATTGCCCGACATTGATGCATCCATCGCCGAGGCGCGCTTCGCACTCGACGAACTCCACGCCGACGGAATTGTGTTGGAGACCAACCATCATGGCATGTATCTCGGTGACGAGAGGCTGGAAGCAGTCTATGCCGAGGTCTCAGCCCGGTCGTCTGTAATCTTCATCCACCCGACCTCAGCTCCTGGCGCCGAACACCTCGCACTCGGGTATCCCCGGCCAATGCTCGAGTTCATGTTTGAAACGACCCGGTCGGTTACGAACATGGTCCTTTCCGGTGTCCTGGAGCGCCATCGAGATGCCCGGGTTGTCGTCCCGCACGCCGGTGCCGCCCTCTCAGTCCTGGCGAACCGCATCGAACTGCTTCTGCCCTTGCTCACCCCACCGGGCGGCCACGTACCCCCCAGCATGAGGGAGGCCTTGCGGTCTCTTCACTTCGACCTTGCCGGAGCGCCCGTCGACGAACTTCTTACGGCCCTCCTTTCGGTCGCAGATCCGGACAACATCCACTATGGCAGTGACTATCCGTTCACCCCGGCGGACGCCTGCGTAGGCCTGAAGAAGAAGCTTGACGGAACTTCGACGCTGGATGGGGGACTGCGCCAACGCATTCTCTCGGAGAATTCCCTGCGGCTCTTCCCCAGGCTCAGGACAGCGCCAGCACACTAGAACCATCCGCGGTCCACCGTCAGAAGTCCGCCAAGAGGGGATCTAAGATCAAGAGCATGGTCGAGAAGCAAAAATCAGACACTGCGTCGAAAAGCAGTGCCTACCGCGAACGCAACAGCACCGCCGACAAAGCCCTCGACATCCTGGCGCTGTTCACCCCCGACAGATTGACCGTTTCAGCGATCGATGTGGCGCACGAACTGTCCGTGGCCCGTTCTACCGCCTACCGCTACTTGTTGACTTTGGGGTCCGCGGGATACCTCGAGGAAAACCCCGGCGGCGGATTCCGCCTCGGGCTAAAGGTCTTTGAACTGGCACGGCTGGCCCGGGCCTCCTATGGACTCTCGCAACTCGCATTGCCCACATTGCACATTCTCGCTCAGCAAACCGGCGAAACGGCCTTGCTCACAAAACGCTCGGGCAACCGCGCCGTTTGCCTTGAAAAGGAAGAGCCCAACGACCAACGGATGCGCGTGTCCTACGAGAGGGGAAGCGCCATGTCCCTGAACGCCGGGGCGTCGGCGTGGGTTCTGCTCGCCTGGGAGGAACCGGAGACCGTCAAACGACTGCTACTCGAAAACCCGCTGCATGGTTTCACGGAGGCAACCCTGACCACCGAGAAATCGGTGTACGAACGGCTCGCCCTCATCCGGTCCGAAGGGTTTGCTATCAGCCGGGGCGAGCTGGATCCCGATGCAATCGGAATAGCCGCTCCTGTACGCGACGACCAGCAACGGGTGGTGGCGGGCATAAGCCTGGTTGCCGCCATCCGGCGTGTACCGGACTCACGAATCACTGAATTGATCGAAAAGGTCAGAACCGCGGCCGACCAAGTCTCAGAACTACTGGCCCTCACGATGCAGTAAAAATCGTTCCGCTGCGCAGGAGGACCTCGATTCCGTCAGTAGAACCGGGGATGCAGTGGGGCCGGCAGAAGCATCCACAGAGCCAGGCCCTGTTTCCATCCCAGATCGCTAGGCGCCACTGAGCCGGTCACCTCATAGACAGTCGCGATACACCGACTGGGCTGCATTCGTCATGTCCTGCTTTGGATGAGGATTTCATCCGACTACCGGAGGGCGCCGGCCGGCACATAGCCGCTCCTCACCAGGGGCTCACAATCAGCCCAAACGCGTGGGCGCTGGCGAAGTAGCTTTCATCGAAGCCGATCCGGTACTCCGGCCTGGATCCCGGTGATTGCCGCGAGGGCGAACTCGCAGGCCAGCGCCGCTCCGTCTTGGCCCAATTCACCGGAACGCGCTGGAGCTTGGACGTCGCAGCGACGGGGCAACCGATGCCGGTCTTCAGCAGGACCCTGGCCAGCAGAAGACCTGCGGGACGGCGTCATGGACCACCCTGGGGCAGGCCCGACGTGAGTACGTTCGCGCATGGCTTGAACGCCCACCCCTGCGCCATCCATGGCTGAGTTTGCGCGATCCACGTCTCGTTTTGAAGAGGGTCCCAAGCTCCCGCACATCGGGCATAAGCCTCCGGAACGCCACCGCAATCCAGGGCCGCAAACGGCGCTTTTTTCGGTCCGGATCCACCTGGCGAGAGTAGGCTCTCCGTGGAACAAGCTGCCGCACGCTGACCTGCACACACGATATTCTGTCGCGCACACACCCAGCACCCTCGTCACGGGAATACCAGGACCGGTTTCACCGACTTACCGCTTAATGCGTCTGCCACCGCGGTGTTGATGTCAGCGAAGGGGTACTTGGTCACCAGACGCTCGAGAGGAAGGAGCTTGGCCTCGAATAGTTTCACGAGATCGGTGATGAACTCCTGGGGGTGCCCATCGCCTTCGAGAACGAAGGAAATCCGGTGACCTGCCCCCAGCGACGGGTTGAGATCCAAGCTGACTTCATCACCAGGCAACGGGGCTCCGACAAGCACCCCATGCCCGCGGATACTCAGCATCTCAAGCATTTGACGGAACAGTCGCGGGCTTCCAGCAGCATCGACTGCATGCTCGACACCACGCCCCTTTGTGATCGCTTTGACGGCAGATACCGGATCCGACTTCGCCGCATTGACGGCATGAGTAGCTCCAAGCTCCAAGGCAAGCTCCAACCGACTTTCGACGATGTCGATAGCGATGATCGTCGTGCACCCGGTCACGTGCGCGGCGAGCAGCGCCGACATCCCGACTGCACCGGCACCGAGCACGGCAATCGACGAGCCGGCCGGTGGGCGGAGCACATTAAGGACGGACCCCGCACCGGTCATGACGCCGCATCCGAGCGGAGCGAGCGCACTCAGCGGCAAATGATCAGGGACCCGCACGGCCGTGCGCTCGGACACGTTCGTGTGCGTGGCAAACGACGACTGACCAAAGTACCAGCTGCTGACAGGCGATCCGTTCTCCACCAGGGAGGTGCTGCCGTCAGGTCGCGTGCCGGAGAAATTGTATTCAGCCGTACGTTCGCAATTACCAGGGAACCCCAGCCGGCACTGCCGACAGTGCCCACAGTAGTTGAAGCCGAGTACGACGTGATCTCCGACCTGGAGGTTGCTGACATCGGCGCCGACCGCTTCGACGATCCCCGCGCCCTCGTGGCCCAAGACTGCCGGCAATGCAATCGGGTAGACCTGGTCGCGGGAGAGGACGTCCGCATGACAGATGCCGACGGCAATCAGGCGCACCCGAACTTCGTGCGCCTGCGGGGGCGCGAGTTCGAGGTGCGCAAACTCAAAGTCGCCGCCTGGTTCACGCACGACCGCAGCGGTAATAGTGGTCATGAATCCGCCTCCACACGCCCCTGGCACTCATACGAACTGAAACCCAGGACCGAAGGGAGCCTCTCGCTATCCGGTGTGATTTGATCCCCGTGGTGCTGTACAACCGCACGAGTCGTCATCGCTTGATCCCTTCCGTGGACCGTTCCTCGTCGGCCCAGTCCAGGCCGCCATCACAAGAGCCTAACGGGTAAATGTCCTGATTAATAGGTATCCATTCCTAATAATCAAAAAAAGAGATGTCTGGATGGTGGAATGACCCGAGGCCCCGTGGAATCAAGAAAATGAGCAGGCCCACCCTCAGTCGATGGGACAGGAACAGTGCGGCCCGCCGCGCATTGGGCGGCGGGCCGCACAGGATCGTTCCCCACCTGTCAACACCTTCATGAAACTCTCCCCAGAGAAGCGTCGGATGCAAGATCCTGTTTTTCGCGTATCCATTCCTTGTAAATAGGACATGGCTACGTTATGGTGTGTTCATTATCACTATCGACTGCACACCAGAGTGGTGGCCGCAGCGGCGCGACAACGGGCCCACAGCGAACCTGATGTGGCCGTGTCCGAGTCCGGTTCGATGGGGATGACCGCGGCCGTTCCTCCGACCATGTAGACGGGTCGGTCATCGTTTCAAGCCGCTCTGCAAGCCGGCCCAGGATCAAGCCCGCGTTGGCACGAAAAAGTGCCTCCGGGACATTTCACGTTCCTGGCGCTGCACCCGCACCCCACGACGCAACATCCAAAGACCCGAAGTTTCGCAACGACGCGAAGGAGAAACAGAAGCATGAACCACACATCAGCCCGAGGGCAAAAGGCCAGAACCTACCGAAAACCGCTGACGATCGTGACGGCGGCAGCGGCGATCTCACTGCTGGCAGCCTGTGTCCCAACAGGATCTGCGCAGAACCCGTCCGCTTCGGGCGCAGGCGTGGTCGAACAAAGCAAAGAATATGCAAGCGTGCCTGCGCCCGGGCCGGCAATCGATGCGAGTGCACTCAAGGGCAAAACGGTCTACTGGATTCCGATCACCAGCCAGGCACCGGTCTTCTCCGTCGAACAGGCCGCCGCGACCGAGGCGTTCGCCGCCGTAGGCATCAAACTGCAACTTTGTGATGGCGAGGCAAACCCAGCGGCTGTCGCAAAATGTGTCAATCAGGCGATCGCCGCCAAAGCAGGAGGAATAGTCAGCCCTTCCATCCCGCCAGAATTCGCCCAGCAGGCCTACAACTCAGCCATCGCAGCCGGAATTCCGCTCGAGTTCGTGAACGCTAAGGACGCCACAGTTCCCGCAGGGTGGGAAAAGCTCGCAGCCTCATTCCCATCAAACTTCGTCGACCAGGCGAAAATCAACGACGACCTGATCATCAAGGATTCCGGCGGCAAGGCGAACGTCCTGATGATCAGGGTCACCGACAGCAGCGTCACCACTCATGCCTTCGACGTCGGCATGAAGAAATACCTCCAAGACAATTGCGCCGGCTGCACCATCGACACAGTCGAGGTCGGCAGCACGACTGTGTCCAACCTGGCGGCCCAAGTCAGCGCGGCACTGGTAAAGAACCCCAACATCGGCTATGTGTATCCCGAATTCGATTCCTTCGCCGCGCCCGTCGTTCAAGCAATCCGTCAGCTCAACAAATCCTCGTCGGTCAAAGTGGTCACCATGCTCGGCCAACTCGACGGACTCCAGCGCGTTCACGACGGAGCTGCCTTCGCGGACACCGGATACAGCCTGGCCGCCCTGGGCTGGAACGAGTCGGACATCATGCTTCGACTCATGCTGGGCAAGAGCCCCAACGTCGAGGCGTACCGCACGCCGATCCGCACCTTCACCAGCTCCAACATCGGAAATTTCGATCTCACCCAGGCAGGCTGGCAGAGCGGAAAATGGACGTCCGACGACGACTTCCGTGCAATGTACAAAAAACTGTGGTCCGTCGGCTAGAGCCGCGTCCCTGGCCCCTCCCCCGAGCATCCTCAAGCAGCAAACGCACTGGAGCGCGACTAATGACAACGCACACACCATCTGACATCGGCTACTCCGGGGCCGGCACCGAGCCGCGGCTGCTGATGGCCGGCATCAACAAGACCTTCGGGCGGAATACCGTCCTGAGCGATGCCGGCATCGAGGTGCTTCCCGGGGAGATCCACGGCCTTCTGGGTCAGAACGGCAGCGGAAAGTCAACGCTTATCAAGGTTCTGTCGGGGCTCTACCGCCCTGACGGCGGCGCGGTGATCCGCGTCGATGGACAAGACGTCATGCAACCGGTCACCCCGGTCGGCATCATGAACCGCGGCGTCACGATCGTCCACCAGAGCCTCGGGCTGATCCCTGGACATTCGGTCACGGAAAATATCCGGCTCGGCGCCTTATCCAAGCGGCGCTTCGGCCAATTTATCGACTGGTCTTACGAGCGGGAGCAGGCAAGGAAGACCCTCGAACGCATGCACTCGGACATCGATCCCGACCGGCTCGTCGACCAGCTACACGTTGGCCAGCGTGCGACGGTGGCCATCGGTCGGGCCCTTCAGTCGATCGTCCCCGGGTCCGGATGCGTCATTCTCGATGAGTCGACCCAATCGCTGTCCCGGGAGGTTCTCCCGGAGTTCTACGACACGATCAGAAGACTGGCGCAGCAGGGAACATCCATCGTGATCGTCAGTCACCGGCTAGATGAGGTTCTCGCCTTAGCTGATCGCGCAACGATCCTTCGTGATGGCCGCGTCACGGCCGCGAGCGTTTCCACCCGGGGCATGTCAGAGGCAGAGCTGTCCAAGCAGATCCTGGGTCGCCAGCTGGTCGGATTCAGCCGTGTCGAAAAATCACCCGATATTGCGGCACACGAGTCGCCGGAGGCAGACAGCGTGGTGCAGCTCCGGGCTGTCAGCGGGTCGGTCCTGCGGGGGATCGACATCGATGTGAAAGCGGGAGAAGTTCTCGGGGTGATCGGGGCAACCGAAGCCGGACACGAAGAACTGCCTTACCTCATCACCGGCGCCCATACCTCCGAGGCGGCCGGGACGATCGACGTCACGGGACGCGTCCGTAATCTGGGGAACCTCCACGTCGAGCAGTCCTTGGCCGACGGCGTCGTTCTCGTGCCGAACGACCGCGCCGGGCAGGGACTCGCCGTCGGTGAAACGGCCGTGGACAACGTCACATTGCCACGCGTCGGCGCCAACTCGCCACATGGAGTGCTGAGCGGTTCGTGGCAGCGCCAAGAGTTCATGACGGCGTGCGCCATGCTTAACATCTCGCCGCCCGATCCGGAGCAGCTTGCGGGATCGTTCAGTGGCGGCAACCAGCAGAAATTGCTGCTGGCCAAATGGTTGCTGCAGAGACCTCGCTTTTTCGTTCTCCACGAACCTACACAAGCCGTAGACGTCGGGGCTCGGGCGGATATCCTCCGCGCGATCAGCGCAGTGGCTGCGGACGGCGCGGCCGTTCTCGTCTCCTCGATCGAAGCGCAAGATCTTGCATTGATCTGCGACCGGATAGTCGTACTCTCCGAAGGTCGGATCTCCCGTGAACTGCGCCGTCCGTTCACCCCTGATCAGGTCCTTGAGGCCATCGCATGAGACAAGAACTCACTGATCGTAGACAGCAATGCCCACCATCACACGGATTCCGAAGGATCGCACCATGAGCAATTCACCCCACCCATCCATCGCCGCTGATGCGAGTGTTTCAACTGAAAAGTCTCCCGCCGAACCGGGCGCCAAAGCGCAGGAGCGTCCCAGCCTCGGCGATCTCCGGCGACGGATCGCCTCCCGCTATGGGATCGTTTTCGTTTGGCTGCTCATGGCGGCTTTGTTCGCCGGGCTCGCCCCCAAGACATTTCTCACGTTCGGCACTTTCCAGACGATATTCGGTTCACAATCGACGTTGGTCTTCCTTGGGATGGCTGCCGTTTGCACGTTCGTTGTCGGCGAATTCGACCTGTCCATTGCGTCGATGATGGGGCTTTCGGCGACCGTTCTGCCGGTACTGGTGGTCAACCAGGGTGTGCCTGAATGGCTTGCCGTGATCATCGCCCTGGGGGTCGGGGCAACTGCCGGAGGTGTCAACGCATTCGTTATCGTGAAATTGGCTATCGATCCCATCGTGACCACACTGGGCATGAGTGTGCTGCTACTCGGAATAGCGCAGGCTATATCCAACCTCGTGGCGGTGACCGGACTCAGCTCCGGCTTGGCAAATGCGGCCGTCTACAATGTGCTGGGCCTCCCGATCTCGTTCTACTACGGACTGATCGTAGCGATCACGTTCGCGGTGGTTCTCGCGTTCACGCCTCTCGGACGACACATGACCTTCGTTGGCGCGAACCGTGAAGTGGCTCGGCTGAGCGGAATCAAAGTCCAGCGAATTCGATACGGCGCCTACATTTTTTCCGGGCTAAGTTCCGGAGTAGCCGGTGTTCTTCTTGCCGCGAGCGTCGGGGGCTTCGACCCGAGCACCTCGGGGTCATATCTTCTGCCCGCTCTCGCGGCAACATTCCTTGGCACAGCCGTCGTCCGCCCGGGAACCTTCAACCCCATCGGCACGCTGATTACGATCTACTTCCTTGTGACCGGCATCGTCGGACTCCAGCTGCTCGGCTATTCCAGCTGGGTGAGCAACGTCTTCTACGGGGCCGCCCTCATCATCGCGGTCACCGTTTCGACTATCGCCCGTTCCCGTCTTCTGCGCCGTTGAGCCCCATTGGTCCTGATCCGTCCACCGACACCAGCGCGTGCCACCGAAGACAACCACTCTTGAAAGAAGGAAGCTCCCTTGAATAAGGAATTCACTGTTGCGACGCGAGTCATCACCGGCCTCGGGAGCTTGGCGACGCTGCCTGCTGAACTTCAGCGGCTAGGCGCCGAACGCCTTGTTGTGGTGGCCGACCGGGGAATCGACGAGGTAGGGCTGCTCGATAGTGTTCTCCGTGATGTGCCACCAGAGATCATTGCTGGACGACTGCTCATTGGTCCGAATCCGGATGTTCACGCCGTCGAGATCTCGGCCGCAGAGGCGCGGGCGGCACACGGCGACGTTGTTCTTGCGGTCGGAGGAGGCAGCGCCCTGGGTGCGGCCAAGGCCGTTGCCATCCGGCTCACGAACTCTGGGCGCATCGACGAGTATGAGGGCGTCGGCCGGGTTAAGTTCCCCCCTGTACCTACGATCGCAGTTCCGACAACGGCAGGGAGCGGCAGCGAAGTATCAACTGTTCTCGTTTTGCACGAAGAGGGCCGGGAGGACGAACTCGTGGTTCGCTCCCCCGGTTGCGAGCCCCGCGTCGCCATACTCGACGGGACGGTCCTCCGCGGACTGCCGTGGGCCCCACTTGTTTTCGCTGCACTGGACGCGCTCTCACACTGTATCGAATCAAGTTGGGCGCGCCGCAGCTCGCTATTCACCGAGGCGTTGGGACAGCAAGCCGCCCAGACCATCATCGACACCCTTCCACTGGCCGTCGACGGAGTGTCTTCGGGCGCAAACGCCGCTGGCACGAATGACGACGTGCTGCAGCTATTGATCGAAGCCAGCTGCGCCGCGAACATGGCCTGCGGCAACAGCGGACTTGCACTAGTCCATGCCCTGTCAACAGCACCATCTGTGCACATCGCCCACGGGCTGCAGAACGGCATCCTGCTCCCGCACGTGGCGATCTTCAATCGCCGGATCTCCTCCCCGGCGACACAGGCCCTCGTTGACCAGCTCGCTCCCCTGTATGAGCGCATCGGCTTCACGCCCAGATTCGCGGAGGGAGCCATCGGTCCAGCCGAAGTCGATGCCATGATCACAGCGAGCACGGGTCATCCGTTCCGGCTCAATAACCGCATCGAAGCCACCGACAGCGCACTCATGATGATCCTGTACAAGGCCGGCGCGCTGGTCCATCAGAACGTGTCCCAGCCATGACCGGCCACCCGCCAACGCAACTTCCCCCTGGATTCGCTCGCTTCGACCACGGGTCGCTGCAGTGCACCGTCGTCTCTGACGGTCTTATCAGACTCGGGCCCGCCCGAGAGAGCTTTCCCAACGCCGAACCGGCAGAAGTCGACCAATTACTCACTCGCCACTACCTGCCGACCGACGCCGTCCACCTCAACCAGAACGTACTCGTTGTCAACACCGGCGATACGCTCGTGATGTTCGACTCCGGCGTGGGCACCGATCCAGAACTCGGCCTGAAGACATTCGGTGACGAAGCAGGCCTCCTGATCCGCAACCTGCGGGCAGCCGGGATCGAGCCGGAACAGATCGACCTGGTTGCACTCACCCACGCACATCCCGATCACGCCTGGGGCCTGGCGGACGGCGCGGGCGCACCCCTCTTTCCCAACGCAAGCCTCGCCATCGGCCGAGCCGACTACCAGCACTGGACAGACCTATCGCGGGTCCCCGACGCACCCACCGAGCATCAGCAAGACCAGATCAAAGGAGCCCACAAGAACCTGACAGCCTACGATTCCCGCCTGATCTTGCTGGACGGCGGAGAACAAATCGCCCCGGGCATCCGCGCCATTGCCACACCGGGACACAGCCCGGGACACATGGTTTACGAAATCACCAGCGGGGACCAAACAATGATCTGTTGGGGCGACCTTTGCCACCACCAGGTGCTCCTGCTGGAACATCCGGAGTGGAACTTCATGTTCGACCATCACGGAACCGGAGCCACCGAACAACGGGTGCGGATCTACGACTACGTCGATGCCAACCGCTACGCAGTCTTCGGCTACCACTTTCCGTTTCCCGGCCACGGCCATCTGCGCCGCGACCCCGCCGGGTTCACCTGGATCCCATCGGACCTACCGCGTCGACTGCCGGAGGCAAGCAAATGACCACCGGCGGCGGGGATTTCGGGGCCCGCCATCTGATCGTACAGGCTTGCCGGGTGCTCAAGGCGAACGGACACGACGACTACATCTGGGGCCACGTCTCCGTGCGCGACGAAGCCGGCCGGGGGTTCTGGATGAAACCCGCGGGGTTCGGATTCGAAGAGGTTCGCGAAGACGACGTCATTCTGATCGACGGCGAAGGCAACATTCTTCAAGGGGACCGGCCACGCCACTCGGAGTGGCCCATTCACACCGAAATCATGGCGGCAAACCGGGAAATCGCCGGCGTCGTGCACACGCATCCACCGCACTCTATCGCGTTGGCTGCGACGGGCCTGCCCCTTCGAGGGCTGTCACACGCCGGAACACTGTTCACCCCTCCTGACGTACCAAGATTCGACCTGACGGCGAACCTCATTGTTGACCGGTCTTTGGGCGGCGCCTTGGCCCAGACCCTCGGCGACCAGAGAGCGGCGTTCATGGTCAACCACGGCATCGTCACGACCGGAGAAACCCTCCAGGAGGCCGTTGTACGTGCCGTGCTGCTTGAAAAAGCGTGCAGCCAACAGTTGCTTGCACTAAATGCCGGCACCGGCCTGACCTGGCCATCCGATAAGGAATCACTGGCCAAACGGGAGACTGTCTGGCCACCCGCCCACCTCGAAGCCCTGTGGGGGTACCTCGTGCGCGCCCTCCCCACCGAACCGAACCGCTAGACATTCTCAGGAGATCCAATCGTGAAGACAACCACCACCCTCAACAACACCGCCCTCGCGGCCACGCCCATGTGGATCGGAGGCAGAGCAGCTTTGGCATCCGACGGCTCCACCATTGATGCCGTCAATCCAGCTACGGGCGAGCTGACTGCCAGATTCCCGGCAGCCACCGCAACAGACGTAGATGCCGCAGTGGTCGCCGGAAAGCGTGCCAGTGCGCAGTGGAAGAAATCGACCCCGGAAGAACGCAGCGCCGTGCTCACGCGGCTGGCCGCGGTGATCGAGGAGCACGCCGAAGAACTGGCCGATCTCGACGTCGCCGACAACGGCAGCCCGATCCGCGAAATGCGCCGCGACGCCGGCATGGCCGTCGACAGCCTGCGCTACTACGCCGGCCTGACGCTGCAGCTGCGGGGCGAAACCATCCCCTCCAGCTTCGATCGAATCAACTTCACGCTACTGCAGCCGTACGGCGTTGTGGCCCGGATCATTCCTTTCAACCACCCGTTCATGTTTGCGGCATCGAAGATAGCCGCACCCCTCGCTGCCGGCAACGCGGTGATCGTGAAGCCGAGTGAGCACACCAGCCGTTCCGCTCTGCGACTGGGAGAACTTGCACAGGGCATCATTCCCGAAGGCCTGCTGAGCATCCTGACCGGTTACGGCCACACAACCGGTGACGCCATCGTGCGCCACCCCGACATTCGGCGGCTGGCCTTCATCGGCTCTGCCGACACCGGACGTGCCATCCAGGCCACAGCCGCATCAGTCGCTGTCAAGAATGTCACGCTCGAGTTGGGCGGCAAGAACCCACTGGTCGTCTTCGCGGACGCAGACATCGACAAGGCCATCCTCGCAGCACAGCGCGGCATGAACTTCACCTGGCAGGGACAATCATGCGGGTCCACCAGCCGCCTGATAGTACACCGCGATATCTACGCAAACTTTATTGATACCCTCGCCGAGAATATCGAGGGGATGAAATCCGGCTCTCCGACCGACGAATCAACCCAAACCGGGTCCATCGTCAACGCGGTGCAGTATGACAAGGTCCGCAGCTACATTGCCATCGGTCACGACGAGGGAGCCCGCCTGATCGCAGGCGGGCAGACACTGACAGAGGGCGAGTTTGCAAACGGCTTCTTTGTCCGCCCAACGCTATTCGCCGATGTTGACCCTCAGTCCCGTCTGGCCCAGGAAGAGATTTTCGGCCCGGTCCTGGCAGCGATGCCATTCGATGACTACGACGGGGCGCTTACAATTGCCAACGGCGTCCGGTACGGCCTCACCGCGAGTGTGTTCACCGAAAACCTCCGCACGGCCCACCGCTTTGCACGCGATGTGGAGGCCGGTTACGTGTGGGTGAACGAGGTATCCAAGCACGTCCACGGCACCGCATTCGGCGGCGTCAAGGACAGCGGGCTGGGACGCGAAGAAGGCATCGAGGAACTCATCTCCTACACACAAGCCAAGAACGTCCATCTCAATTTTGAAGACTAAGCAACCTGTCCTGTTCCAGAAAGCACAATCCGCTTGATCAGTACATGAGTTTTGGCACTCAAGAGATCAACCATCTCTAGCCACGGCGAGACGCCCGCGGAAATTTAACTGACCGACCTAGACGCCGACGTCATTCCCGCGGGCGCCGCGCCAGGTGACCTGACAGGGGACGTTCCTTTGCCGAGCCGCGGCGTGCGGTCGTCTCGAAATACGCGACTGCGGGATGGCCGGCCCCGCGACGACCGGGCGACTAGACGCTCACCACCCATCCGTCGTCGAACTCCCTGTCATGCTGCCCAGCAAACACTGCTCCACGCCTCCACCCACAACAGCACTAAGCGCTCTGCGCCTCTCCTCACCGCCATCGGCTGTCAACTGGTGGGAAGCCCGGGGACAGCAAAGCCCACCAGTTCCTCCAACACGCCTCGGAAGCAGACTCGAATTACACCTGGCCAAGCTCAGCGACCAACTCATCGGCTGCGGAATGCTCGCTGGCTGGAACATGGACAAGAACACCACCTACCAGGCGCCGGGTTGGAGCTCCCTGAATCTGGACCGATCGCTGGCACTCAGCGTTGGGTACCAGCGATCCAACACGACCGCTTCGGGGCCGGTTCCGGACCACTTTCCTTGCGTTGGGGACGAACTAGGCGGCGCTTGATCTTTGGAAAGTTCCGACCACTCGAAAGAAGCCTCACCAGCCGCGAGCTGAGCCGGATCCTGGACACGAGCAATCAATGAATCCGCCTGAAAACGCACTAGTCCTCCTGCCTGCCCGGACCGCCACGACCGGCACGCCCATCGACGCGGCATTCACCATGGCGAACGTCATGCGGTAAGGCCACGGTCTGCTCCCCTACGTCCGGGAGGAATCGGAGTTGCTCCAGACGGGCAACTAGTTGCGTGATCTCGTCATATTATCGAGCTATTGACGTCGAGACTGCGTTATGCGAGCATAAAGATGCGTGTTGAGCGCATATGCCCCCGGAGTTATCGTGACTGAGGGAGCGACATCTACGACAATGAGGTTGAGACATGGCCGTCCCCATCAAGGCAACACTGGAGAAGATCCCCGGCGGGATGCTTCTTGTTCCACTACTTCTCGGTTCCCTACTCGGGACCTTCGCGCCGGGAACCGCGCAGTTCTTCGGATCGTTCACCGGCGCGCTCTTCACTGGGAGCACCACAATCCTTGCGGTGTTCTATGTATGCATGGGTGCAAGCATTGACATCAAATCCACTCCCTACATTTTGAAAAAGGGCGGCGTCCTCCTCGGTTCCAAGATTCTCCTCGCGGTGGTCATCGGCTTGATCGCAGGACGATTCCTTGGCGAATTGCCCATCTCTGGCGGTTTCTTCGCCGGTATTTCTACGCTCGCGCTGGTAGCCGCATTCAACGACACCAACGGCGGGATGTACATGGCTTTGATGCGCCAGTTCGGCAAGCCTAAGGATGTTGCAGCGTACTCCGTCATGACACTGGAATCCGGCCCGTTCCTGACCATGGTTACACTCGGCGTTGCCGGCCTGTCCGCGTTCCCCTGGCAGACGCTCGTCGGAGCCATCCTGCCGCTGCTGCTCGGTGCCATCCTCGGAAACCTGGATCCAGAAATGCGCAAGTTTTTGGCGAGTGCCGCACCAGTGATGATCCCTTTCTTCGCACTTGCACTTGGTTTCGGCCTTAATCTCCAGATGGTCTGGACCGCAGGGCTGCTCGGCGTACTGCTTGGCCTGGCTGTCCTGTTCTTGGGAGGCGCCGTGCTATTCCTCGCTGACCGACTTACCGGAGGTACGGGAGTCGGAGGCCTGGCCGCCGCAACGACAGCCGGCAACGCTGCGACCGTACCGGCACTGGTCGCCGCAGCCAACCCTATTTACGCGCCCGCAGCGGGTCCGGCCACCGTTCTCGTTGCAGCTTCCGTTGTCGTTACGGCGATCGGCGCGCCCCTGTTCGTCGCATTCTGGGCCCGGCGGGTAAGCAAAAAAGAACAGCTGACCCCCGCGGAGGTGGCGACCTGATGAAACTCCTCATCGTCGCAGACGATCTCACAGGCGCAGCTGACGCAGCCGTTCCTTTTGCCCGCACCCGCGAAACCGCAGTCTTGGTCCAACCTGGTACCAGTTGGCCCGCCGCTGAAGTTCTGGCGATCAACACGGAAAGCCGCTACCTGGACGAACGCAGCGCCCGGAAGAGCGTCGGCGAAATCGTCGCCAAAGCCACCCGGCAGGGTAGCTTCCGAGTTTTCAAAAAAATTGATTCCCTGATGCGCGGAAACGTAGGCGTGGAAATTGCAGCAACCCTGGAGGCGCTGAGTCGGCCCGATCACCCGGTGCTGGCGATCGTTGCCCCCGCCTTCCCCCGCACCGGACGAGCAACGATAAACGGAAGCGTTCACGTCGAGGGAACCGCTGACTCCTCCAATATTGACATCGGAAAAGTACTTACTAGCGCTGGGCTGTCACACGCTCTTGTCTCAAGAGACCGTTGGACGCATGCAGGGTCCCTGTCAGAGGTGTTTCAAAAGGTTCTCGCGGCGCACATCGACACGGTCATCGTGGACGCCCGGGACGACGTTGAACTTTCAGCCATCGTTGCCGCAGCCGGGGACCTTGGAGAACAGGCCATCCTTGTCGGATCCGGTGGCATCGCCGGACGGCTTGCGGCTTCGATGGGAGACAAAGGCAGTACGCCCGTCCCGGATGTACTGCACAGGAAGGCGGAGCAGCAGGCTCAAGGCAACGTCCTCGTCGTCATTGGTAGTTATGCACCAACCAGTGCAGCCCAGTTGACCGAACTGGTTCGGGCAGGCTTCGAACACGTTCACCTTGACCACGCCGCGAGAGCCACAAATTCCGACGCAATCGACGTCAGCTCGACGATCGTTGCTCTGCGCAACGCATTCAGCCGCGGCGGTGCGGTCCTCACCCCGGACCCGACAGCACCCCTCGACAAAAAGCAAGCAAAGACCATTGCCGCAGCGCTGGCTGCCACAGTTCAGTCAGTCCAGGCCGAGGTCTCCTCCTTCGTAATTTCGGGCGGCGAAACAGCCTACTCCATCTTGGACCACCTCGGCGTACCTGTTCTCAACATCCGGGGAGAAATTCTGCCGGGTATCGTCGCCGCCGAAATGCCAGGACTCAAACAGCCCTTCATCACTAAGTCAGGGGCGTTCGGCGACGTCGACGCCCTCACATCAGTCGTTGAATATTTGGAAGACCACATGCACACAGCAACCGAAGGAATACAGTCATGACCCGTCCGATCGTGGCAATCACCATGGGAGATCCCGTTGGGATCGGTCCCGAAATCATTGCCAAAGCCATGCTGGACCCCGCACTGCACGAGCAGGCCCGCGTGTTCGTCATCGGTGATCTCGCCCGTCTCGAAATGGCAATGAAAATTGTCGGCAGCCCGCTCCAGACGCGCCGCATAGACTCAGTGGGGCACGCGGTGTTCGCCCCTGACACCATCGACTGCTTCGACATTCCCGGCCTCGACCCTGAGTTGCCCTGGGGAGTTCTCTCCCCGGAAGCCGGCCACGCCGCATACCTCTACCTTGAAAAGGCCGTTGAGCTGGCCATGAACCGCGACATTCATGCGATCTGCACCGCACCCCTGAATAAGGCAGCCCTACATGCGGGGGGCCACAAGTATCCTGGCCACACCGAGCTGCTCGCGGAACTGACCGGCACCCCCGAAGTCTCCATGATGCTCACCACGCCCAAGATGCGCGTGATCCACGTGACAACACACATCGGGCTTATCGACGCCATTGCGAAAATTGATGGGCCCCTCGTGTATCGAACCATCCGTCGCGGATACGACCTGCTCGTCCGTGCCGGGATCGAAAATCCACGGATCGCGGTCGCCGCAATCAATCCCCACGCAGGCGAGAACGGCCTCTTCGGTAACGACGAAGAGGCACTGAAGATCACCCCAGGCATCGAACAGGCACTGGCCGAAGGGATCGTCGCGGAGGGACCGCTCCCAGCCGACACGCTATTCTTCAAAGCCGGGCGTGGTGACTACGACCTCGTCGTTGCCATGTACCACGATCAGGGTCACGGACCCGTGAAGGTCCTCGGCCTCGAAAACGGCGTCAACATCACCGTTGGCCTGCCCGTGGTACGAACATCCGTAGACCATGGAACTGCCTTCGACATCGCAGGCAAGAACATCGCAGACCACGCCTCCATGCTCGAGGCCATCAGAGCAGCTGTCGAACTCGCTAGCGTACATGAAGGAGTGACACAATAACCTGACCATGAATGCCAAAGAGCGACGAACATCGATAGCGGCCACCCTTGAGATACGCCCTGCCAGCGTTGAGGACCTGGCCGAGGAATTCGGCGTCTCACTCTCGACCATTCGGCGGGATCTTGAGCGGCTGACCAGCACAGGCAGAATCCACCGTACCTACGGAGGGGCCGTCCCTGCTGTCCTCCCGCGCGAACAGAGCCTCCTTGAACGTGAACACATCGCCGGGGACGCAAAACGCAAAATTGGTCACTTCGCTGCATCACTCGTCGCTCCGAATTCGGTCAACTTGCTCGACGCCGGTACAACGGTTGGTGCGCTGGCCGAGAGGCTGAAGGGACGCAGCAACCTTACGGTTATCACCAACGGGATGACCTGCGCACGGATCCTTGAGCATGCCGAAGGTGTGGACCTCGTTCTGCTCGGAGGCTCCCTTCGGCACATTAGTTCCGGAACCGTCGGCCCCCTCGCCGAGGCGGCGCTGCATTCCCTCACGGCGGATGCAGCGTTCCTGGGGGCCGACGGCGTCGATCCGAACCGTGGGCTCAGCGAAAGCACAGACCAGCAAGCCTCCCTCAAACGACTCATGATCGACGCGGCCAGCGACATCTACGTGCTGGCCGACGCCACCAAACTGGGAGCCAAGACCGCCCATTGGTGGACAGCCATAGCCCGACCATGGACCCTGATCACGGACTCGGCCGCCACCCCCGAACAACTGGAATCATTCCGCAACCGGCCCGAAATTACGGTCCACGTCGTATCCGAATAACCCATCAGCTCTGCCCAGTCGAGCAGGAATGACTATTCATCGCCGTCGGGCTTGAGCTCATCCAATTCGCGGGCTGGCGCCGTTTACTCAGCGAACAGAAGGAGAAGCGCCGTGAGCACGGGTTGGTCAGCACTATCATCACCGCAGCCACAGACTGCACCAACCGGCCGTCATGGTCATCGGCGAAGTGATCCGCGTGCCCGAAGCCAACCACAATCATGCCTAGTTCTCAGCAGAGCTAGACCGCCTAGCGACCCCACTGCTCGGGCGTGAGTCCAGGAATACCGTCGTTCAGTTCCACGAAAACTTCAAGATCGAGACTCCTTGGTCTGTAGTCTCAGCTTGATCCTGCTCAGCAGGCTTGGCCTCAGGACGTTGCCTCTAAGCCTGGATATGAGCCGATGCGTTGCGGCGCGGCGGCTCATAAGCTGTGGCGGGGCGGACTGTCAAAGATGCTGTGGAGAATTTCGCGATGTTTGCGGCAGAAGGGCATGAGGTCCCCGAATCGTTCCTTGCCCCCGAAACGGTTGTATGCAACACGTACGGGTGGGTGGATCCGGGAGTCAGGGGCGCTTTGCAGACGAGCATTGCGGCTCGCAGCTGCTACCCTTACTGGCAGTCCGGGGGTTCGTGCGCCGCGGAGAGGTCACTGGCGCACCAGTGTCCGCAGGAGCTTCAGGGCCACGGAGATGGAATTGATGTCGACCTGGCCCGGTTTGGTCACCTCCGCGAGGGTGTCCTTGATGCGTCCCAGCTGTTCTTGGTGTCCGCGCTCCCACGCCACGATGCGTTCAACGGCATCGGTCCGGGCGGAATCAGGACCTGGGGTCATCTGCATGACGGAAATGGTCATGTCGCCCACCGCAGAATAGACGTCGTCACGCAGCGCTGCGCGCGCCAAGGTCTCCCATCGGCTCTGCCGAGGCAGGTCGGTGATACGAAGCAGCAGGCGTACCGCACCGATGCGGTGAAAGACTGAGTAATACACGTCGACGACCGTGGTGATGGGTTCGTGCACCTTCTCCGACACCAGGGATATGTCAAGAAGCCCGAAGCTCTCGAGCAGGTCCGAGGCGCGTTTGCCCAGCTCACGAGGAAGCCCGACGCGATCCCAGTGCGAGAGTTGCTCCTGGACGCGGTCAAGGTCGGAGCCGCGCAGATAGTCGGCGGTTCTGGTGCGCAGGCGTTCCAGGGTGGGCATGATCCTGTCCAGGGCCTCGGTGACCGGCTGGTCCCGATGGTCATGCGTGACGTACCAGCGTGTTGCCCGATCCAGGATCCTGCGCATGTGGATCGCCACTTCCGCCGCGTATTCGCTCGAGTATCCGGGTGGAAGGGCAGCCAGTTTCCCCACGATCCACGGCAGGTCGTACGCCTCGCGGACCACCACGAAGGCCCTGGCGACGGCCGCGGCAGTGGCGGTGGTTTCCTCGATGGCGCGGAAGGCGTACGTGATTCCGCCAAGGTTGATCATGTCGTTGGCCAGCACGGTGCAGATGATCTGGCGGCGCAGGGGGTGGGAGTCCAGTTCGGCGTCAAAGCGCTCCGATAGCTGGCGGGGGAAGTACCTGCGGAGTATCCGCCTGAACCAGGGATCGTCGGCGAGGTCGCTGGCGGTGAGTTCATTGGCCAGTTCGATCTTTGCGTAGGCGGCGAGCACCGATAGTTCCGGGGCGGTCAGTCCCTTGCCTGACCGTAGCCTGTCGTGGAGTTGTTCCGTGCTCGGCAGGGCCTCCAAGCCGCGGTCCAAGTCCGCGGCAGTCTCGAGCGAGTCCATGATCCGCTCAAAACCTGGACTCCACTCGAGCGCCAGGTGCCGGTCGTTGAAAAGGAGGACGTTCTGGTCCACGTTGTTTGCCAGGACCAGCCGGCTTACCTCATCGGTCAGGGAGTGCAGGAACCCCGCCCGTTCCTCGGCCCGCATCTTCCCGGCCGCGATCATCCGGTCAATGAAGATCTTGATGTTGACCTCGTGGTCCGAGCAGTCCACGCCGGCCGAATTGTCTATCGCATCGGTGCTCAGCAGGACGCCGGCGAGGGCCGCCTCTATCCGGCCGCGCTGGGTGACGCCCAGGTTTCCGCCCTCGGTAACGATCCGGGCCCTTAGCTCGTTGCCGTTGACCCTGATGGCGTCGTTGGCCTTGTCCCCGACGTCCGGGTGGTCTTCTGTGGAGGCTTTGACGTAGGTTCCGATGCCGCCGTTGTAGAGCAGGTCCACGGGGGCGCGGAGAATGGCCTGCAAAAGTGCGTGAGGTGCCAGAGATACGGTTCCCGGCTCGAGACCGAGGCACAGCCTGACCTGCTTGGTGATGTCGATGGCTTTGGCCCGGCGGGAGTGGACGCCCCCGCCTTCGCTGATCAGCGAGGAGTCATAGTCGGCCCAGGACGAACGGGGAAGGGCGAAGAGTCGCTTGCGTTCTTCGAAGGACGCTGCCGCATCGGGGTTCGGATCAAGGAAGATGTGCCGATGGTCGAATGCCGCCACCAGGCGGATGTGCGGCGAGAGCAGCATCGCGTTTCCGAACACGTCGCCGCTCATGTCTCCGATGCCGACGACGGTGAAGCCTTCGTTCTGCGGATCCATGCCCAGCTCGCTGAAATGGTGTTTCACGGATTCCCACGCGCCGCGGGCCGTGATTCCCATCTGCTTGTGGTCATATCCCACGGACCCTCCGGAAGCGAAGGCATCGCCGAGCCAGAAGCCGTATTCCCGGGCCACGGAATTGGCCGCATCGGAAAAGGTTGCTGTTCCCTTGTCGGCCGCCACCACCAGGTAGTAGTCATCGCCGTCATGGCGCACCACGCCCTCCGGCGGGACCACCGCTTCGCCGCGCGGCGTGGTGACCAGGTTGTCCGTCAGGTCCAGCAGCCCCCTGACGAAGATCCGGTAACACTCCAGGCCCTCGGCAAGCCATGCCTCCCGGTCCAGGGCCGGGTCCGGCAAGTGCTTGGGATAGAAGCCTCCCTTGGCCCCTGTGGGCACAATGACGGAGTTCTTCACGTTTTGTGCCTTGACCAGTCCCAGGACCTCGGTCCGGAAATCCTCGCTCCGGTCAGACCAACGCAAACCCCCGCGCGCCAGGGTGCCGAAGCGTAAATGGACGCCTTCCACCCGCGGCGAGTAGACCCAGATCTCGTACTTCGGCCGCGGAAACGGGGCACCGGCGATCGCGGCAGGATTGAGTTTGAAGCTCAGGTGGGCCTTGTCCCGGACGTAGTTGGTCCGCGTTGTGGCTTCCACGAGGTTCATGAACGTGCGCAGCAAACGATCTGCGTCAAGGACCGGAATTTCCTCAATCGCGGCCAGCAGCTCCTTCCGTGCCGCCGTGGTGGCCCTCAAGCGGCCAGACTCCTCCAGCCCGGGATCGAACTTCGCCTGGAACAGCGCCAGGAGCGCGCGTGTTGCCCGGACGTTGCCGATCAGCGTCTCTGCGATGAATCCGTACGAGTTGGTGGTCCCCAGCTGCTGGAGGTACTTCGCGTAGCTTCTGAGGATCGCGGCCTGCCGCCAGCCAACCCGCTCCCGGATGACGAGTGCGTCGATCCGATCAGATTCGATGTCCCCACGCATGGCGGCCGCGAAGGCATCCGCGAGCAGTCCGCTGGATTCCACAGGGTCAACGCCGCCCGGATACTTCACGCCGAGATCGTACAGAAACACATCCTGGCTGCTCCCCCGCCGGAGTTCAAACGGCCGCTGGTCCAGCACTTCGAGCCCGAGGTTGTGCAGGAAGGGCAGGATCTGCGTGAGGCTCCTGGGCTTTGTCAGGTAGAGGCGGATCCGGGCGTCCTCGACGAGCGGGGTCGACGCCACCTTCCTGACGTATACCGTGAGCAGCGGATCCCCGTGAGGCCTGCCGCCTGCACCGTCCAGGTCGAACGTCTCGAAATTCATGATGTCCACGATCGCGGATTCCACGTCGTACACCGCGCGATAACTCGGAGGAAACGCATCCGACCAGAGCCCGGTGAGCCTTGCGGCCTCCGCCGCCGGGAAGCGCTCACGGATCTCGTCCACGAGCCCGTCCGACCATGAGCGAGTGGCAGCAATCAGGCGCCGCTCCACCTCGGAAGGGTCGACGACGGCGGTGCTCGACGCCGGGGCGTCCGGCGCGGCACCCACATGGATGCGGAAGAACACTCTGGCCATGGGCGACTCGGTCAGACGGGCCTCGAAATCAATGGACTTCGCCCTGAAGGCACGCCTGAGCTCTTCTTCCATCAACAACCGAACGGCCGTGCTGTAGCGGCGGCGCGGGAAGAAAACCAACGCTGACACGAACCGTCCAAGACTGTCGGGCCGAAGGAACACACGGATCCGCTGCAGCACCTCGGCACGAAGAATTTCGCCGGCCAGGCGCGCGAGCTCCTCCGCTTCAATGTGGAACAGTTCGTCCCTCGGAAAGGTCTCCAGGACAGCCATCAAGTCCTGGGTCTCGTGGGACAGTGGCGTAAATCCCAGGCTCTTGCTGACTTCCTGGACCTTTTCGCGGATCACCGGAATCCGCCGGACCGACTGGTGCGCGGCGCCGTGCGTGAACAACCCCAGGAAGCGTCGCTCGCCGGTGACCCTCCCGGCCTCGTCAAACACTTGCAAACGCACCTCGTCCAAGTACGACCGCTTCAGGACGGTAGAGCGTACCTCCGAGGTGGCAAGCGTGAGTGCGTGGGGCCCTCGGAGCCTTGGCAGCCCGGACCCCGTACTTCCAGCGGCGTCCCCCGGCGGCCGCCTCAGCAGACCCAGCCCGGAATCGGGCCGCTCAGACAGTAGCTCCCGGCCGCCCGCCGTCGTGATTTGATATTCGGTGTAACCGAGGAACAGGAAATTGTCGTCGTCGAGCCAGAGGAGCAACTCACGGAGCTGTTCCAGTGACGGAACAACAGAGTTCGGGAACCCGTCCACCGAGACGACAGCTTCGGAGACCTTACCGTGTATGGCGGCGGCGTCTTCGGCGGCAACGCGAACATCGTCAAGCACAGTGCGCAGGTTCTCTGCGAGCTCAATCGCGGCGGCGTCGTCCGCCACCCTGCCGATCTCGGCCGCAATCCAGACCTCGGTTATGCCTCCTTCGCGGGCACGTCCATCTGAGGCTCCCTCAGTGGACGAATCGGTCCAGACGTCCAACAACTCGTGGGTGACGGGGTCCCGCAGGACTTGAAAGCTCGGATGCACCAGCAGCCGGATCGTGGCGTCGTCGCGCGTGAGCTCCGCCGTGACGGAGTGCACCAGATACGGGATATCATCGGTCACCACTGCAACGACACTGGCGTCCATTTCGTTCAGGATCCCGACGACGGCGTGGCCGGGCACCCGTGACGACGCCACTTTCAGATGGTGCTCCGCCCGTGCCTGGAGCGTCTCAGCGCCGTAACTCCGTAGATCCTCCGCGGGCACCTGCACGTAGTAGACGGCCAGAAAAGACTCGCTGGACTCAAGGGGACCATCCGACTTCGTGTGCTCCGCGGGCACCGATTTGCGTTCCATGTCACCGCGCCTCCACCGCGGGGTGCCACTCGCAAACTGCGCCTGACGATCCAGCCCCCGCGCCTCCCTTCATCATGGCTGGCTCACCGGACGCCGTCCAGTGCCGGCCGCTCAACGCCGAACGGGTTGTGGCTCACCGGACGGTGTCTAGCGCTGGGCCTCGAGTTCGTCCCGGGCCGATTGCAAGGTCTTCTCCGGCTTAGGGTCGCGGAGCTTCACTGACGCCTGCACCGCGTCTTTGTGCGGCCCGGCCATCCAGATGACGGTCCGCAGGACAGAGTACTCGGCGCTGGTAGCTGCCGCGCTGTCCGTCAGGGAGGTCAGAAGCTTGCCGGCTTGTTTACCCCGGCATGGATCCTCCAGTTTGGCTCGGACACCAGGGGGCATTCGTTAGACGCCCAGAGAGTATGACTCAAAAATGGTTACAAGAGAACGCGCTGCGATCCGTGTTCGGAATAGAGCTTGGCCAGAGAATGCTCCCTGGCACGGGTTCCGGGGCGACGGCGACGTCGGGCACCTCCTTCCGCTGACATGCTCAGAGCTATCATCGACCGTATCGATGTACCCCCTTGCGGACAGGGGCGACAGGCAGAGCGGCGCCGATTCCGCGGGCTTGACTGGACCCTATCGATGAGGCGGCGAGATCAGCTCTCATCTCCGGCGGCGAGGCCGCGTCGCCGAGTAGTCTCTGTGCTGGAGCTGATGTCTCCAAGACGACTATCGAAGTCTCCAGCCCGGAATGGGGCAGCTCGACGGCGTGGTCGACGTCCAGAGAGTCTATCGCTGCCTTCACTCCGAAGAAGGTGCGCTGCATAAAGTGAAATGACACCTTTAGCGCTGCTGCCTTGAAAAACCCAGTGCCGCTGCACCGATGCTGAAGACCGGGGAAGGCGATCACCTAAGTCAACGACACCACCAAGTAGATGGCCCAGACCCCTTAGTCCGGGACCGACGTAGCGAGCATCGTGCAGCAAACGGTGTCGAGCATTAGCTCGATCATTGGGGAAGGGCTGGGTTCCGCGCACAAGGGCTACGCAGCGGCCGTCTTTCAGCACTTCGCTTTCTACCCGCACGGAACCGCGCTCAGGAACATCATGCTCGGGCTGCGGCACTGACTCGGACTCGGACTCGCCAAGCGCGAGCCGAGCAGCGTGCCCACCCGAGGACTCCTCGACCGCAAATTAAAAGCCATGTCCGGGGGTACAGTTAGCGCATCGCTCTCGCCCGCAGCAGCGGCAACGTCCTGCTTGATGAATCGCTTTCTGCTGTGTTCCGGTGATCCTCCAGCTTGCCGTGGAGGCCGACAGGACTGTGGGCGGCAAAGAATAGGCCCTGCCCGCGGGCCGTCGCACCCTTTCTGGCAAGAAAACTGTCCGCGCGGGCGGCCGAGCAAAACGGCTGTGTGAAACCTAGCTAGCCTGCCTTCTTTTGCCGATACTCCGTTACCAGAGCTCGGGAAGGTGCACATCAGGGATTACGGCGGGCTCGTATTCGCCCTCCCGTGCGCGACGATGAATCTCCATGAATTCGAGCCCTTGCTTGCGTGCCGCCACGATCTTGTCCGGGTCGAAATGCTTGCCAATGGGATTCTTGGCGAACTCACTCGATGCCCACATCCACTCCTTGGAACTGCTCCAGCTTCCGAAGGTATCGACCTGAATTTCGACTCCGTTGCCTTCGGGGTCCTGGTAGTACATCGACATAGTCATGCCGTGGTCAAGGTTGAGGAACGGCCGGATGTTTTCGAAAAGTAGCCGCTCGTAGTTGTCCAGCCACTGGCCGAAGTCGGAGTATTCGAACGCCGTGTGGTGAAGGCCAATGGTGTGGCCCTTGTCGGTGGGCTCCCTCAGGCCGGGCAGCGCAAGTATCGCGATCCGGTGACTTGCATCATCGTTTGTCAGCCAGGCGCCCATGTCCGAATAGTGCACCGGTTCAAGTCCGGCAACCTTCTCGTAGAAGTCCACCATTTCGTCGAGCTTCAGCGTCGCAAACGCGGTGTGGTGGAATTTTGGGCGGTTGATCGGCCGAGCACGACGCCCGCTGTCGACAGCCATGTCTTTTCCTCCTTGCGAACCGTACAAGTGACACGCGTCGATTAAACCTACGGAAAAGCCTCTCGGCTGTCTACAGATTCTTGATCGTCGCCAAGTAGCGTTTGACAGAAGCCGCGCTGCGTGGCGTTGATCGGCGATGACGGCACTTGAGGTTCCTGGCCACTTCTCCCCGATCATGAGGTCGTGGGAGAATCAATTTCTCGTTCGGCGGTGCGTTCGGTGCGGTGCGTGTGTCGGACCAGCATGGCTGCGGCTTCCTGTGGTCAGTATTCGTTGGCGACGAAGAGGTCCTGGGCGGGGAACCGAGTCAGAATGTGCACGCCGTTCTCGGCGACGACGAGCTCCTCCTCGATGCGGGCGGCCGAGAAGCCGTCGGACGCCGGGCAGTACGTTTCGAGCGCGAAGACCATGCCCGCCTTGATCTCGACCGGGTTGTCGAGGCTGTTGAGACGGGAGATGATCGGGCGTTCGTGGAGCCCGAGACCGAGACCGTGTCCGAACTGGAGGCCGAACGCGGCCAGCTCGTCGGCGAAGCCGAAGTCGGTAGCCTTCGGCCAGGCCCTGGCGATGTCGTCAGTGCCGACTCCAGCCTTGACCACGCTGATGGCCGCATCCATCCACTCGCGCGCCTTCGTGTACGCGTCACGCTGGCTGTTCGTCGCGCTGCCGACGGCGAAGGTGCGGTAGTAGCAGGTGCGATAGCCGTTGAACGAGTGGATGATGTCGAAAAACGCCTGGTCTCCAGGACGGATGATGCGGTCGGTGAAGTTGTGCGGGTGCGGGTTGCACCGGTCCCCCGAGATGGCGTTGACGGCCTCGACCTGGTCGGAGCCGAGCTCGTAGAGCCGCTTGTTCGCGAGTGCCACGATCTCGTTCTCGCGGATGCCGGGCTTGAGCGCTTCGACGATGTCATGATAGACGCCGTCGACCATGGCGGCTGCCTGGTTGAGCAGCATGATCTCATCGACCGATTTGATGACGCGGGCGTCGAGCATGTGCTGCTGGGCGTCAACGACCGTGAGGCCCTGCCGCTGCATCTCGAAGAGGAACGGCGGCTCGACGATGTCGACGCCGACGGGCTGGTCGGCGACGCCCGCGTCGATCAAAAGCGCCTTGATCTCGCGGACGGCCGATTCCATGAGGCCGGCGGACGGCGCGATGGCCCCGCGCATCCCGAGCATCCCGGGATGGTTGTGTTCCGGCTTCAGCCAGGGCGAGTGGAGCTGGTGATGGCGCACGGCCGAGCCGAAGTCCCAGAGCATGGGATCCCCTTCGCGGGTCAGCAAGGCGTACCGCGTCATCTTGTCGCCGAGGGCGCCGCCGATCCAGGTTTGGGTGGTGTACCGGATGTTGTAGAAGTCGAACAGCAGGAAGGCGCCGCATTCGCTGGCCTCGAGCGCACGCTTGGCGCGATCGAGGCGGTAGCTGCGCAGCCGGTCCATGTCGACGCGCATTTCGTAGTCGACATGGGTGTGCCCCGGGGCGTGGAGCGGGGGTAGCTCACTCATCGCCTGCCACCTCCAGCCCGCTGGCGACGGGCACGTTCTCAGCTTCCAGCTTCATTCCGGAGTTTCGGGCCTGCTCCAGCAACAGCACGGCGAAGTCCTGCTCCAAGTGGCCCGCGCCGATCGCCGATGCCACGATCTGAGCGGTCGCCGAAGCGATGGGCATAGGAACCCTGAGCTCGTGCGCTGCGCCGAGACCGAGGTCGAAGTCTTTGGACAGCAGAGGCATCGTGAAGGTCGGGGTGAAGTCGAGGTTGACGATGGCGGGCGTTTTGTACCGCGTGAACGTGGACCCCATGACGGAGTCGTTCAGGAACTCCA
The DNA here is from genome assembly GCF_058244265.1 of Arthrobacter sp. SE2. Classification (NCBI taxonomy): domain Bacteria; kingdom Bacillati; phylum Actinomycetota; class Actinomycetes; order Micrococcales; family Micrococcaceae; genus Arthrobacter; species Arthrobacter sp. SE2. The sequence goes on from NZ_JBZAYA010000003.1 coordinate 198,815, forward strand.
GAAACGCGCTTCGCGACACTCCCCCGCGTTCGGCGAGGGTCGCTACTTCGACCAGGGACTGGGTGACCACGCCGAGGAACACATTGTGCGCGATCTTGACCAACCTGGCGATCTCGCCGTCGCCGACATAGGTCACACCACGGCCGATGCTCGCAAGCACCGGATGCGCACGGTCGAAGGTGGCGCGCGGACCGGATGCGGCGATCGTCAGTTTGCCCGCCGCAATGACCGCGGGGCTGCCGCTGACCGGCGCGGCGAGGAACTCCGTTCCGCGTTCAGCGGCCAGCGCGCGGATCTTCGACGAGACCTCCATCGACACGGTCGAGCAGTCGATCAAGATGCCAGGGGTGGCGCTGTCCGAGGCGAGGACCCCCTCGTCGTCGACCGTGACGGCTTCGAGATCGCGAGGGGTCGAGACCATGGTGAAGACGATGTCCCGGTCAGCGAGGTCGATGGGCCGCTGCGCTGCGGTCGCACCCTTTTCTAGCAGGGGCGCGATCTTGGAGGCGGTGCGGTTGTAGACCGTGACGTCGTAGCCGGCACTCAGGAGCCGGCTCGCCATTTCGGATCCCATGCGGCCTGCGCCAATCCAGCCGATGGTGGGTTTTGTCGATGCATCCATGTTGTCTCCTCGATGATGTTGATGCCACAATCGATTGCAGCCTTCTCCGATTATTGCCTTGGGTTCCCATCACGTCAAGCGCGACACTTTGCGTCGGTCGAGCTGCTATGGTTGTGCCATGACCAGCCGTGCGACCATCTCGGACGTGGCCCGGCTCGCTGGTGTCCATCCCGGCACGGTGTCGCGCGCGATGAATCAAAGCACCGAGTCCCAGGTCAAAGCCGAAACTGTCCGCAAGGTACGCGCGGCGGCCAGACAACTCGGCTACACGCCCAACTCAATGGCGCGCGGACTCCGCACCAGCTCCTCGATGACCGTCGGGGTGATCATCCCCGATCTCACCAACCCGATCTTCCCGCCTATCGTGCGCGGCATCGACAGCTATTTGGCGCCGCGGGGATACTCGGCTTTCGTCGTCAATACCGACGGCAGTGACGCGACAGAGCGTATGCTCTTCGAGTCGCTCAGCCAGCGCCAGGTCGACGGTTTCATCCTCGCGACAGGTCGAGACAGCCCCTCCATTGCCAGTGAGGCATTCGACCGTGGCGTCAAGGCCGTGTTGGTCAATCGCGAGGCGGGGGATGTTGCGTACCCCGCCGTTCTCGGCGACGACGCCCAAGGAATCAAGGCTGCCGTTGCCCATTTGGCTGCGCTGGGTCACCTTTCCATAGCGCACCTGGCGGGGCCGCCATCGCTATCGACAAGCTGGGTTCGCACGAATGCGTTCGTCTCCTGCTGCGCGGCGCTCGGCATAACCGGCACCGTGTTCGAAACATCGGCGTTTACCGTTGATGAGGGTCGGCGCGCCATGGATCGCGCGTTGGAAGCGGATCACCTGCAAATGAGCGCGGTCGTGGCGGGAAACGACCTTCATGCACTCGGCGTGTACCACTCCCTGCGGGCCCACCGCCTGCGGTGCCCCGAGGATGTGTCGGTGGTCGGTTTCAACGACATGCCTTTCGCCGGGGATTTCCATCCCGCCATGACCACGGTGCGAGTGCCGCATTTCGACCTTGGGGTCGAGGCGGCACGTCTGTTGCTCGACGAGATCGAGAGTGACGCGATCAATGCCGTCAAAGTGATCCTTCCCGTCAAGCTGGTCGTGCGCGCGTCTACTTGTCCTGTGCGCAAGGACTTCTGACAATTCCCTGAACTCTTGACACTGCTCCAGAGTGATGCAATCGTAGTGCAAACGATTGTGGTGGTGTGGCCGATTCGGTGCTGATGCCGAGGGTGCCCGCGGAGTCCCAAGAGATCGTCCTTTCCCGTTAGGAGCAATGATGCAACTACGAAATCGCGTGCCAGGGAGCCGAATCCGGCTCATCGCGACAGCAGGTGCCATGACCATCGCGGCACTCGCCCTTGCGGGTTGCGGCGGAGGTTCGGCCGCAACCCCATCAACCGCACCCCTCAAAGTCGGAGCCTCCCTTTCGCTCACCGGCGACTTCTCGGACTCCGGCAAGGCAGCCCAGCGCGGATACGAACTCTGGGCGAGCAACGCCAACAAGTCGGGAGGAATTCTCGGCCGTAAAGTCGAACTCACCATCCTCGATGACGCTTCGAGTCCGGACCAGGTGGTGAGCAATTACACCAACCTCATCACCCAGGACAAGATCGATGTTGTCCTCGGCCCGTTCTCAAGCCTGCTCACGGTGCCCGCATCCCGGGTTGCGGAGCGCTACCACTACGCCTTCATTGAGCCGGCGGGTGGCGGCCCCTCGGTCTTCGCGCAGAAACTGAACAACCTCTTCTTTGTGTCGCCGGCCGAGTCGACCCGGGGCGGCGACATCTTCGTTGACTACATCCTGTCGTTGCCGGCGGCCGAGCGGCCGAAGACGGCGGCCTACGCCAAGCTGGACGACCCGTTCTCCGCGCCGATCGCCGACAACATCAAGAAGCGGTTCGAGGCCGCGGGCATCAAGACGGTCTATGACCAGACTTATCCCTCGGAAACGGCAGACATGACGCCGATCGTCTCCGGCGTGGCAGCTTCCAATCCCGATGTCGTCGTCGGAGGAACTCAGGAGGCTGACGCGTTCGCCCAGATGAAGGCGATGATCCAGCTCAAGTTCAACCCGAAGTGGCTGTTCGAGGCGAACGGCGCGAACTCCCCTGGGGACTTCCCGGACGCGGTCGGCGGCGCAGCCAACACCGAAGGAGTTTTCGGAAGTATCGACTGGTACGCCGATTCGACCGCCGCCGGGAGCACCCAATTCATCTCGGACTACATTGCGACGTATGGCGGCACTGCGAACAAGATCGACCCCACATCCGCGGAAGCGTATTCGGCGGGGATGCTCGTTGAGCAGGTCGCGAAGAAGACGGGCAAGATCGACAACGCCACCATCATCGAGACCCTTCACTCGGGGACCTGGCCGACCCTTGTCGGGGACCTGAGTTGGGATGAGACGGGCAAGCCGAAGGGCGACTTCCTGCTCGTTCAGTGGGTCAACGGCAAGCTCCAGACTGTCTTCCCCGCGAAAACGGCTCAGACCGCCCCGGTGGCGCCGAAGCCCAACTGGGCCGGTTAGGAGAAACGCGCATGCATGCATTGATACAGGCGATCGTCCTGGGCATCCTCACCGGCGGCGTCTACGCCCTGATGGCCAGTGGTCAGACGCTGATCTTCGGAATCATGAAAGTGGTGAACCTCGCACAGGGTGCGCTGGTGGTGCTCGGCGCCTACCTGACCTACACGCTGTTCACGACGATCGGGATGGACCCCTTCGTCTCCATCCTGGTCACCACGCCGATCCTGTTCCTCGTCGGGATCGGCATCCAGTGGGCGCTCCTGCGCCCGCTCCACGGTGACGACGCAGCACACCTCGCTGTGTTGGTGACTTTCGCTGTGGCGCTGGCCGTTGAAGGAGTGCTGTCCTTCGCGTACGGCGCCACCCTGACCAACATCCAGCCGAGCTACGCGAACACGAGTTGGACTATCCTCAGCTACCAGGTGAGTGTCGTCCGGCTGGGCGCGTTCGTGCTCTCGCTCGTGATGCTCGGGCTGCTGTACTTGCTCCTGCGGCGGACGAAGTTCGGGAGGTCGGTGCGAGCGACCGTGCAGAACCCGATGTCCGCCCAGCTCCTCGGTGTCAGCTCCAATCGGGTCTCGGCGATCGGGTTCGGGATCGGAACTGCGACGGCGGCGGCAGGCGGCTCCGTCTTTGGGATGCTGAACTCCTTCAACCCGGGAAGCCACTACGACCTGATCAGCCGGCTGCTCACCGTCGTGGTGCTCGGCGGTCTCGGAAGTATCGGCGGGTCGGTGATCGCGGCGCTCGTCATGGGAGTCGCCTCCTCGGTCGTGTCGGCCCTCGCCTCGCCGATCTGGTCGGACTTCACCTTCTTCGTCGTGCTGCTGCTCGTGCTCCTACTCAGACCGCGCGGCCTGTTCGGCGCGAAGACGCGAGGTGCGCTGTGAAGCGCGCGATCACCCGCGCGGGGGTCATCCGTGCCAGCGTGTTCTTCGCGATCCTCGTGCTGGTCCCGCTCCTCGGCGGTCCAGGGTGGCTTCTGAACCTGCTCATCTTCACCGTGATGTACGCGGCGCTCGCCAGCTCCTGGAACATCCTCGGCGGCTACGCCGGGTATCCCTCGCTCGGCCATGTCGCGTTCTTCGGCCTCGGTGCGTACTCCGTCGGGATCCTCTTCTCGGACAACGTCGGCGGCGGATACCTGCCGTTCCTGGTGCTGCCGATCGTCGGTGTCGCGGTCGCGCTTGTCAGCGTTCCGATCGGTTGGATCTCGATGCGGACCAGAACGGACGTGTTCGCCATCGTGACGATCACCATCCTGTTCATCGCCCAGACCCTCGCCTTCAACCTCACGACTGTGACTGGTGGAGCGCAGGGCAAGAGCGTCGCTTCGGCGCCCTTCGAGCTCGCCACCTACGACTGGCCCTTCTACTTCGCAATGCTGGCACTTCTCGCGCTGGCGATGGGGATCTCCCACTACATCAGCCGCTCGAAGATCGGGCTCTCGCTCGCCACCGTGCGCGCGGATGAAGACAAGGCCCACGGCGTCGGAGTCAGGGTGACCGCGGTCAAACTCATCGCCTTCGCGGTGAGCTGCGGGCTCGTGGCCATGCTCGGCGGGGTGTGGGCGTACTACGTCGGATTCATCTACCCGCAGTTCGCGGTCGACCCGCTGATCACGGTCGGCATGGTCCTGATGGCGTTCCTCGGCGGCCGCGGAACGCTGTGGGGCCCAGTGCTCGGCGCCTTCATCCTCGTTCCAGCCCAGGAGATCTTCGCCCAGTCCTTCGGTGCGAGCGAGCTCTACCTTCTGGCCTACGCCGCGGTGTTCCTCGTGATCATGCTCTTCCTGCCGCGTGGAATCATCCCGTCGGTGCGTGAACGGCTGCACAAACGACGGGCCGCCCAGGCCGGCGCCGTTCGCGACGCCGCCCCCACCTGGGGCGCGGCAACAGACATGGATCCGTCGCCGACACAGAGCGCCGACGGATCAGAGAAGAAAGCGACGGTGAACCGGTGAGCAAGGCACTGCTGGAGATCAAACATCTGAAGAAGTCCTTCGGTGGCGTGAACGCCGTCGACGCCTGCTCGTTCGAGGTCGGCGAAGGCACCATCACCGCGCTCATCGGCCCGAACGGCTCCGGCAAGACGACGGCGTTCAACATGATCACCGGCTATCTCAAGCCCGATTCGGGACAGATCCGCTTCCACGGCCACACGATCGAGCGGCCGAGGCCGGCGAGCCTTTACCGCCGCGGGCTCTCCCGCACCTTCCAGCAGGCGCGCATCTTCCCCGAACTGACCGTCGAGGAAAATCTGGTCGTCGCCGCCGGTTACACCTGGCGCCAGCTCTTCGGACGCCGGGTGTTGACGGAAGATGCGCGGCGCGCCAATGCGATGCTCACCGAGTTCCGGCTCGACCCGCTCTCCGACCTCCTTGCAGGCGACCTCTCCTACGGGCAGCGCAAGCTGCTCGAGTTCGCCGCCGTGCTGATGAGCAACCCCAGGCTCGTGCTTCTCGACGAGCCGACCGCGGGCGTCAACCCCGTGATGATCGACGCGATGGAGCGGCACATCCGAAGCAGGAACGCCGCCGGCGTCACCTTCCTCATCGTCGAACACGACATGCAGTTGGTCATGCGGCTTTGCGATCCCGTGATCGTCCTGGACCAGGGCGCGCGGATCGCGCTCGGGTCCCCCGAACAGATCCAGTCGGATCCACGAGTCCTGGAGGCGTATCTCGGTGCCTGAAACAACAGATGCTCCATTGCTGCAGTTGCACGGCGTCACCGCCGGTTACGGCGCCGGCCTCATCCTCAAGGGCGTGAACCTCCACGTGGGCCAGGGTGAGATCGTCTGCCTCATCGGCCCGAACGGAGCGGGGAAGTCGACCGTGCTCAAGTCCGTCAGCGGACTGCTCCGCCCGAAGGCGGGCACCGTTACCTTCCGCGGCGAGAGCATCGGGAAGCTCCCGTCCAAGGAGCGGCTGACCCGCGGGATCGTGCATGTGCCCCAGGACCGGAGCCTCTTCCCGTCCATGTCGGTATGGGAGAACGTTCTCATGGGAGCCTTCATCCTCTCCGACCAGGCACTGGTGAAGAGACGGATCGACGAAGTGGCGGAGCTGTTCCCCATCGTCGCGAAACGACGGTCGGCCTCGGCTGGCTCGCTCTCGGGAGGCGAACAGAAGCAGGTCGAGCTCGCCCGATCCCTGATGCTCGACCCGTCGCTCATCCTGCTGGACGAGCCGTCGATCGGACTCGACCCCAAGTCCAGGACGTCCGTCTTCGCATCCATCGCCTCACTCGCCCGCGACGGGCGCTCGGTGCTCCTCGTCGAGCAGAACGCGCGCTCCGGACTCGCCGTCGCCCACCGAGCCGCGGTCCTGGAGGCCGGCGTGGTGGCGCTCACGGGAACCGGCGAAGCCCTGCTCAACGACCCGGAGGTCGCACGTCTGTACCTCGGAGCGAGCGCCGGCGTCCCGAACCCGGAGACGCCCGCGGAAACCCTCGCGGAAGCTGTGTTGTTCGAACAATTCGAGGACCAAGGACCGCATGCCGAGACTGGTGCTCGGCGAGAAAGAGAGGACGAACATGCCTGAGGCCGATGCGCAGGAAAGCGATATTGTTCTCATCGGCGGTGGCCACAACGCATTGGTGTGCGCCGCGTACCTGGCCGAAGCCGGGCTCAGCGTCACAGTGCTCGAAGGAAGGGATGTCATCGGTGGCAACACGGTGACCGAAGAGCTCACGCTCCCCGGCTGGCTTCACGATTCGTGCTCAAGCGCCCACGTTGTGATCCAGTCCAATCCGCTCATCCGAAACGATGAGCTCGAACTGATCAAGCGATACGGTCTCGAATACATCGTGACGGATCCCGCGACCATCATCCCTCTCGAGGGCGGAGAGTCCATCATTATCCATCCGGACCTCGAAGCGACGGCGCGCGAATTCGGTCGCTGGTCACTCAAGGACGCTGAGCAGCTGCGAGTCATGCTGCGCGACTGGGACTTGCACCTGCGCCAGGCTCACGCATACTTCGCTTCAGGTCTTGACCTTCCCGAGGGCCCCGAGTCAGCACGCTACGACCAGTTGCGACGAGGCACGGCGTGGGACGTCATCATGAGCACATTCGAGCATCCGGTCATTCGGCAGGCGATGATCTGGATGGCGTTCGCGACGTTGCAGTCCCCGATGCAACCTGGAACAGGTGCCCTGCCCGCGGCAATGATGGCCGGACGAATCGCATACGGCTGGACAACGCCCGTCGGCGGTTCCGGCGCACTCCCGCGCGCCCTCTCAGCTCACATTGAGGACCACGGTGGACACATTCTCACCGGAGCGTGGGTCAATTCGTTGATCGTTGAAGGGGGACGGTGCGTTGGCGCGCGCACCAGCGACGGCCGCACCTTCCGGGCGCGGCGCGCGGTCGTCACTGCAAGCCACCTCAAGGAACTGCCTACCCTGCTCGGATTTGCGTCGTCGATGATCGACGATGCAGCGTCCCGGTGGCGACCCGGGCTTTCGGCGTTCGCAGTGCACCTCGCGCTTCGTGACGACGTGCAGTACAGGACACCGGCTGGTCCCGTTCGCTCAGTAGCCGGGGGCCTGGGCACCCCCGACGGGCTCCGTCGGCAGATCCTCGCAGCACAATCCGGCCAGCTTGAAACGGACTCCCCCTGGCTGCTCATGGTGTCCTCGACCGTTGTCGACCCGGACAGGGCGCCCGGAGGTGTCTTCAAGTTTCTGACCGTCGCGCCCGAACAGGTGGGCGGCGCACCGTGGGAGGCGGATGGCGCCGAGGGATATGCGCGTCGGCTTCTGGACTACGCGCGCGAATACGTCGACGGCCTCGAAGCAGACGACATCCTCGCCATGAGGGTCGAGTCCCCGGCGTCACTGGCAGCACACAATCTCTCCAATATCGGAGGATCATGCCACGGCGGAGAGTTCGTGCACGACGACGGCACGATCGCCCGCGGATGGCGAAGCTACCGCACCGACGTGCCAGGTCTCTATCTCACCGGCTCCACCTCCCACCCCGGCGGTTCCGTAACCGGGCGTCCCGGCCGCAACGCCGCGCGGACAGTGCTGGAAGATCTAGGCATCGACTCGACGACGGTCATGTCCACTCCATGATCAACCAAATGAGTTCACATGTCAGGATTCCACTATGACTGGTGGTCTGCTGCGAGTCGGTACCTTCACCCCGTCGGTGTTGATAGATCTGACCCGACGCTCCGGCCGCTTTCGCCGCGCTGGAATCAATGTTCGAGAATTCCCCGTCGCGTCTTCGCCCGCGCAATTTCGATCGCTCGAGGCCGGCGAACTGGATGTGGCCATCACAAGTCCGGACAACGTATTGGCCTACCGTTTCCTCGCGAAGAATCCATTGCACTGCAAATTGCCCGTGAGCATTGTTGCCGCAATAGACAGGGGGCTGGGACTCTCGTTGTGCACGTCCCCAACGATTCGCTCGACAGCCGAAGTCCGCGGCGCGACGGTCGGCGTGGACGTGACCGATTCCGGTTTTGCGTTTGTCGCCTACGCGCTCCTCGACAAGCGAGGCCTGCACGTCGGCGACTATCAGGTCGACGAGCTCGGATCGACTCCGCTTCGAGCGTCCGCGTTGATCGGATCGCGTTGTGCGGCGACGGTTCTGGGGGCGGGGAACGAATTACGGGCGAAGGCCGCAGGGTGCACCATCGTGGCCGAAGTCACAGAGCTCGGCCCCTATATCGGCAGTGTTCTCGCTGCAATGGATAGCCCGGATCCTCAGATCAACGACCAGCGCCGCCGGTTTGCAGAGGCCCTCCTGGAAACGGCACGCGAAATCATCGATGGTGAACGAGAAACCGAATTCGTTGAGAGCGCCATGGCTCGCCTCGCACTTTCGCAGCCCGAGGCGAGTAGCCACTATCGCCGTACGCTCGCACCCTCGACCGGGCTCATCCCGGATGGATTCGTTGACCGCGAGTCGATTGCCCTACTGGTCGATCTCCGGCGACGCTACCATTCCGCACCTGAGCTCGACCGAGTCGAGGAACAATTCCTGACTCGTGCCTCCGACTAGGCCGGACACGGCAAGACACCGGCAATCCCAAACAGAAGACCATCCATTTTCAGTCAGGCAACGCAGAGAGGCATTTGATGACAGAGAACCAAGACGGGCCGGCTAACATCCCTTCTCCCGCAGACTCGACGTTACAAGACAGGCCGGTATGGGGCCCGTTTATCGGAGGTGCGTTTATCGATGTCGGGACAGCGGCGGATTTCGATGTCATCGAGGCGGCGACCGGGCGGTCGCTGGCTCGGGTCATCGCGGCCGATGACGAGATCGTCGATTCAGCAGTCATCGATTCCAGGAGAGCCTACGAAGAGGTGTGGCGCTACCTTTCCCCCAAGGAGCGCGCCGGGCTAATGCGAGAGGTCGCGCAGCGCATTCGCGACAACGCAGACGAACTTGCAGAACTTGTGGCTCGCGAGGTGGGCAAACCGAAGCGCGACGCGCTCCGGGTGGACGTGATGTCGTGTCACACAAGCTTCGACTACTACGCCGGGATTGCAGACACCGTGCACGGTCAGATCCTGGACCAGGGCCCCATTGAAGCGCGAGTGTTCTACGAACCGTACGGTGTCGTCGCGGCGATATTGCCCTTCAACTGGCCCCCGATTCATTTCTCGAAGAAGTGTGCGCCCGCACTCGCGGCTGGAAATACTGTCGTCATCAAGCCGGGTGAACAAGCTCCACTCACAGTGTTGAGGCTTGTCGAAATCGCCAACGAAGTTCTGCCCCCCGGCGTAATCAACGCGGTGTCCGGGATCGCGGCGGGTGAATCTTTGGCCTCTCATCCCCGTGTTGAACGCATTTCGTTCACCGGGTCCACAGCGACCGGGCGCAAGGTCATGCAGAGCGCCGCCAAGAATCTCACCTACGCAACACTCGAACTCGGCGGAAAGAACGCGCTGATCGTCCTGGACGACGCCAATCTCGACGATTCGATCGCGATCGCCGTGGAGGGAATGTTCTACAACCAGGGCGAGGCTTGCACCTCGACCTCCAGGATCCTGGTGCACTCATCCCTCTACGACGAGTTCGCTCGACGATTCGTCAAGAGTACACGAGAGCTTGTCGTTGGCGATCCCCTCGACCCCCGAACCGACATCGGCCCCCTCGTAGACGCACGGCAACAGGTGCGCGTGCAAAACTACGCGAGGATAGGCATCGAAGAGGGGGCAACCCTGCTATTTGAAGCCGACCTTCCGCGAGCTGCGGACCTCGCTGAAGGCTTCTTCGTAGCGCCGTGCATCCTAGGAGACGTCACGCCCGAGATGACGGTCGCAAGAGAAGAGATCTTCGGTCCTGTCGCGTGTCTGATGCGATACGAGACCGATGACGAAGCGGTGGCGATCGCCAACGGCACCGAGTACGGACTCACAGCAGCGATCTGCACAACCGACGAGACCCGCGCCGGCCGCTTGGCCCAACGTCTCGAGGTGGGCATGGTTTTCGTCAACAACTACACCAGGCGCACGTTCATAGGATCCCCATTCGGAGGCGTGAAAGGCAGCGGATACGGTCGCGAGTACGCGGCCGAGACCCTCCACGAATTCGTCCGGGCAAAGAACGTCCGATACCCATCCGGCCGCGGTGAGATCGGCGGGTGGCCGCCGGTTTCAGATCCAGGCGCGACGACTGACGGGCGCAAACAGTTGCGAACGTAGACGCAAGGCACAACCACTCGAACGACTGCTACCGAGTCGGCGATCCTTGGCGGCTTGGCGCACGCCGCGTCCCTGCGGCTTCATCCCGGCTACCCGGAATGGGGGAGAAAATAAACGCGACTGTAGTACTGTCCAGTGTCTCAGTTTTGTTTGATGGCTTGGAGTGCGCCGCGGCCGCGGGAGCCTTTCTCGAGAATGGATTCCGCGGTCGAGGTCCAGATCAGGGGTTTGGGGTCCCGGTTGTTGACCTGGATGTATTCCTCGACTTTCCCGATCAAGTCCGCCACCGAGTGAAAGACTCCCCGGCGCAGGGCCTTGTCACTCAGGTCCCTGAACCAGCGCTCGACCAGGTTCAGCCAGGACGATGGGGTCGGGGTGAAATGCGGGCGGAACCGGGGATGCCTGCCCAGCCAGGCCTTCACGTCGGCATGCTTGTGCGTCGCGTAATTGTCCAGGATCAGGTGGATCTGAAGGCCTGCGGGGACTCGCTTCTCGATGGCCAGGAACTCCTCGTGCCGGCGCTTGGGAATGCAGGAACCGATCACTGTGCCCGGATGGAGGTTTTCTCATCCAGGCACAACACGATCACGTTCTCCGGCGGGTCAATGTAGAGCCCGCACACATCGATCAGCTTCTCATCAAAGTGCGCGTCCGTGGAGAGCCTGAACGTCTCCACCAGGTGCGGCTTCAATCCCCGTGCCGCCCAGAGCCGCTTCACCTGCGCCGGGGACACCCCCGTCCTCGCCGCCATGGTCCGCACCGACCAATGGGTCTGCGCCTCGGGCCTTGAATTCTGCGTCAACTCAACGATTTCCTTGGATCTTCGACTCGTGAATCACCGGCTTGCGCCACCGCCCCGGGCCTCACCGACCCGAGCTTCTTCAACCCGTCCTCGGCAAAACGGACCCGCCAGGGACGCACCGTTCCCGGATTCACACCCTCCACCCGGGCGATCCACTCATTGGCAAACCCATCGGCCGCCATGAGCAACGCCTGCGCCCGCTGCACCTCCCGGTGCGCGGCAACCCGGGACCTCGCTGCACTAGTAGCCCAGATGCAAGTCGTTATTGCATCTGCACTCGGCGCCGTCTGGCAGTTGGTGATCGCAGGTGAAGTGGGTGGGAAGCAAGCCGTTCATTGCTGCGAGCCAGCCCCAATTACTTGACATGTCACCAGCGTCCTGGTGGCCACAATCCGGACATCCTTCATTCTCCGAAAGCTCACCGGCAGCTGGTTGCCGACGAAGCCATCCGAACCTCGAAGGCGGCTGCGCAGCATTACCAGGCCTTTCTTGCCGGTGGGTTGAGGTCACCCGAGAATCTCCGTCTGACGCATGTTGTGCTGGAGTGGTTCTGACCCGGAGGGGCGGTCGCAGGGCTGAATGCGGATTCCGTCGTGGCGGTCAATGAGGTGGCGCGTGTTGATGTCCGTGCGGCGGATCCAGATGACGGACGAGTCCTGTATTTTGTTTTCGACGATCGCGGCGTAGGAATGCCCCCGGGGTTCGATAACCGTGACCATGTCATTGATTCTCACGCTGGTCCAGTCCTGGGGCTCCACCGCCCGATCGTCGGGTGTGTGCTTTCGCATGGATGATCTCCAAATCTCGATTCGGCGTGGCGGCTATCACTGCCGGTGGCAGGGTTGACCGTCTGCCTCAGCTGTCTTCGAACGCTTCTGGGTGATTTGCCAGTTCAAGCCGGCTTCGGCGTATGTGACCGGCGAGAACACGTTCTGCCTCATCTACGTCCCTGCGACGGATGGCCCCGACCAGCAGTTGGTGGTCGTAGTGAACGCTGCGGTCGCCGTCGCTGTAGAACAGCCGGGTGGCGGTCCGACGGTAGTGCTGCGTCCGGTTCCAAAGGCTGCGCACGGTGTCGCCGAGAACCGTAGTCTGCGCCGCCTCAAGACAACTGAGGTGGAAGTCGCGATCGAGCTCCAAGAAGTGTTCTACATCGTCGGTGGCCTCCATCGCGTCGGCTAGCCGCGCGAGTCCTTCGATCTGCTCGTCGGACAGGAGTGGAATGTTCAGTCCGAGCAGTAGCGGTTCCAGCCGTTCCCTCATCCTGTACATCTCCTGGCATTCCGGGAGGCTGATGCGTGAAACCCAGGCACCTGTATTGGCGACCAGCGTGACCAGGCCTTCCGCTTCGAGGATTCTCAAGGCATCACGGACAGGTAGGCGGCTTGCCCCGTGTTGTTCTGCAAGTTCGTCCTGCCTGATCCGCTCGCCAGGTGCATAGTGGCCAGCAAGGATGGCGTCGCGAAGTGTCGCCGCGATCCGGGTGCCCGTCGCGCCGTGGGTAATCAGCTCGGTCGCCGCCATGATTGTCCTTACTCTGCGGGGTGGCCAGGATGCCACAGCCGAAGCTGCGCGTTCTCCTCATATTCTTTACCATCCGGAAAGCTCACCAGCTCGAACTGCATTCCCCACGGGCTGCGGAAATAGATCCAGCGCTGACCTGTGGCAGCCTGCTTGCTGGCCGTAGCTTCGCCCATCACCTCGACGCCCCGAGCCCGCAGATAGCCAATGGCCACGTCAAGATCGTCGACGTAGAAGGCGATGTGGTGACCGCCGATGTCGCTGTTACGGGGCTGTTCCTTCTGTCCGTCGGCAGGTTCGTACAGGAATACCTCGAAGTTGGATCCGTGCCCCAACCGATAAAAACGTATCCCGCGAATGACGGTGCGCGGATGGACACCCAGGTGCGTGCTCATCCAGTCCTCGTCGGATTGCTTGGCACCAAGCTTGTAGACCTCATCGCATCCCAGAATGTCAACGAGGAACGCGTGAGCGTCCTCGAGGTCGGGGACCGTGAAGCCCAGGTGGTCGGTTCCGCGCATTCCCGGGATGCCCGGTCGGCTCGTTGCTTCCATCTGTATCTCCTCACTGAGTTGGAACCCTGATTGTATCAAATCTCAATCATTCTATGCTGGAAATGGGATCAAAATGCGAAAAACTACTTGTGTTGTATAAAATCTTGGGTTAGTCTCCTCATGAGACTTCAGCGGAGCCTTCCGCAGGACTATGACGAAGGTGGCGGCGATGCCAAAGAAAAAGCGCTTGGAGACCGGGGTCGACTGGTTCGAGCTTTCGACGACAAAGGCCGACTGGGATGCCGCGGATCCCGTGTTGCTGGGAACAATGCTTAGCGAACTGCACCTGATCCGGGCTTTTGAGGAATCGGTCCTTGACCTGGCAGGAGACGGGCTGGTCCATGGTCCCGCGCATTCAAGCATTGGGCAGGAGGGCGGAGCTGTCGGTTCGATCGTTGGGCTGCGTTCCAGCGACGGGGTTAACGGTTCCCACCGGGGCCACCACCAATTCCTGGCGAAGGCCCTCACGCACGTCAGCAACGGGAAGGTCGATCCATCCGAACCGGTGACCCCGGTGATCCAGGACGTGCTCCAGCGTACGCTTGCCGAGATCCTCGGACTTGCCCAGGGATACTGCCGTGGGCGGGGCGGTTCGATGCACCTGCAGTGGTTCGAAGCGGGCGCCCTGGGCACCAACGCGATCGTCGGGGGAGGCGCTCCTCTGGCCGCAGGTAATGCGTGGGCTCAAAAGCACAGCGGCACGTCTGACCTTACGATCAACTACTTCGGCGACGGCGCAGCCCAGATCGGTTCCGTGCTCGAATCGATGAATCTCTCGGCCGCGTGGAAGCTCCCCGTGTGCTACTTCGTTGAGAACAATCTCTACGCTGTCTCGACCAGGGCAGCCGAGATCACTGCGGATCCGCGGTTCTCGGTCCGCGGTCAAGGCTTCGGCATCCCGTCCTGGCGTGTCGACGGAATGGACCCACTCGCCGTCTACTTGGCCATGGAAGAAGCCGCGCAGCGCATGCGCTCCGGCGCGGGCCCCACAGTCATTGAGGTTGAGGTCTACCGCTTCTTTCACCAGAACGGTCCCTATCCTGGAAGCGCTTTCGGGTACAGGGACAAGGACGAAGAGGCCGCTTGGCGGGCTCGTGACCCGCTCGACCTCGTGGCCCGGAAGATGGTGGAGCGCGGACTGATCGACGACGACGGCGTTGCCGCCCTCGGTGCGCGCGTTCGGGAAGCCATGACGCAGGCCGTTGGCCAACTCTTGGAAAGCGATCCCGACCGCCCTGGCAAGCGTCGTATCCGTCCGCAACTCTGGCCCGACGTCGGCTTTGTCAACGTCGGCGTTCGCGGTGACGCCAGCGAGCTCGAGCAGTTGCGCGTTATGGATCCTGTAACCACCGATGGACCCCGCCGCGACGTGAAGTTCGTCGAAGCTATCGCCGAGGTCATGGACCTGCGTATGGACGAGGATTCCCGAATTGTCGTAATGGGCGAGGACATTCACCGACTGAACGGAGGCACCAACGGCGCCACGAAGGGTCTCGCGAAGAAGTACGGTGAAGAGCGCATTCTTGGCACCCCGATCAGCGAAAACGCGTTCGTTGGCCTGGCAGGCGGAATGGCACTCGATGGCAGGTTCCGGCCCGTCGTCGAGTTCATGTACCCCGACTTCATGTGGGTCGCCGCAGACCAGGTCTTCAACCAGATCGGCAAGGCCCGCCACATGTTCGGCGGTGACAACCCGGTGCCGCTGGTATTGCGCACGAAGGTGGCAATGGGATCGGGTTACGGGTCACAGCACCTGATGGATCCGGCGGGGATCTTCGCAACGAACCCAGGTTGGCGCATTGTCGCACCATCCACTGCGGCAGACTACGTCGGGCTGATGAACGCTGCCCTCGCACTCCAGGACCCTGTCCTCGTGATCGAACACGTCGACCTCTACGGGGTGAAGGATCAGATACCGGCGGACGACCTCGACTACATCCTCCCGCCAGGTCGTGCCGCGATCAGGCGAAGCGGCTCCGACGTCACGGTTATCAGCTACCTCTCGATGGTCAGGCACAGCCTCGAGGCCATCGAGCAGACGGGGGTCGATGCAGAGCTGATCGACTTGCGCTGGCTCGACCGGGCATCCATTGACTGGGACACCATCGGCGAGAGCATCAAGAAAACAAACGCAGTGCTCATTGTCGAGGAGGGCGCGCAAGGCACTTCCTATGGCGGTTGGCTTTCCGACGAAATTCAGCGGCGCTATTTCGACTGGCTCGACCAGCCAATCGCGCGGGTCACGGGCCAAGAGGCGTCCCCCAGCATCTCGAAGGTATTGGAACGGGCAGCCATTGCCCGGAGAGAAGAGATCGTCACCGCCCTTGAATCGGTCCGTGAAGGATTCGGGGCTCGCTGATGGCCGAGATTCTGCGTATGCCCGAGGTACTTGCAGGCGCTTCCGAGGCATCCATCCAAACCTGGTTTGTCTCACCAGGATCAACACTCGTCATCGACCAGCCCATCGCTGAGGTTGAGACTGAGAAAGCCACTGTGGAGCTGACCGCGGAGTCCGCCGGCGCCCTCGGACGGATCCTGGTGCCGGAAGGCGACAACGTCGCCGTCGGCGATGCGATTGCCGTCCTCCTTAGTGAAGGCGAGGGAGAGGACGCCATTGAGGCAGCCCTCGCCGGTGCCGGTCTGGCTGTTGCCGCAGCCGCGCCTGAATCCGCACCGGCTGCAACGAAACCGTCCCAGCACTCGTTAGGACAAACCGATGGCTTCGCCGTGAACGGGCAAGCGCCACGGCACGCCGACGATGGACACGAGCGTCGCTTCATCAGCCCGATCGTCCGACGGCTCGCACGCCAGCACGGCGTCGACCTTGCCTCAATGGCCGGAACCGGTCCAAACGGAAGGATAGTGCACAGGGACCTCGAGCGTCACCTCGCTGAGACGGCCCGGAACTTGCAGCCGATTGCAGCCTCCCCACCCGAACAGGCTGAGCAGAAGGCTCCCGAAGCGACGCAGGCGACTCCAGAGCCGGTATCAACAGCATTCGAGGACGTCCCTGTCGACCGGATGCGCAAGGCGATCGCGCGGCGGCTCACCGAGAGCAAAACGTCCGTGCCTCACTTCTATCTCGTGGCAGACTGCCGAGTCGATGCGCTCGTGGAGCTCCGGCGGAAGGTGAACGAAACGTCGCCACGGAAGGTGTCAATAAACGACTTTGTCCTCAAGGCCGTTGCCGGCGCGCTCGTTGAGGTTCCCGAAGGTAACTCCATCTGGCTGGGAGAGGCAATCCGCCGGTACTCGTCAGTGGATATCTCAGTCGCTGTCGCTACCGAAGGCGGACTCACAACTCCGGTGCTCCGGGGTGTGGAGCGCATGCCACTATCGGAAATCAGCGCCACGGTTGCCGAAATGGCAGAACGGGCGCGGGCTGGACGCCTTCGGCAGCATGAGCTGGAAGGCGGTAGCTTCTCGGTCTCCAACCTGGGAATGTATGGCACGGCAGAGTTCAGCGCCATCCTCAACCCCCCGCAGTCCGGGATCCTGGCGGTGGGCGCGGTACGCCGGATGGCAGTCGTAGGACCCGACGGTGACCTGGCCGTCGGAACAGTCATGACCGTAACACTTTCCGCCGACCACCGCGTTCTGGACGGCGCTGTTGCTGCGCAATGGCTGGCCGCATTCCAACGCCGCATCGAGAATCCGCTCTCGATCCTGATCTGACGAGCTGCGTCGAAACACCACGGTTCAGAAAGGACCACCGATGGGAACCATCTATAGCATCGATCCGGCCACTGGCGCCGAGCTGGCAACTTTCCAAGAAGACAATGACGAAGCTGTCGAGGGCAAGCTGGCTGCCGCAGCCTCGGCACTGCCGCATTTGGCCGCGGCAAACTGGAGCGGCCGCGCCACCTGGATGCGGTCCGCTGCCGACATTCTCGAAGCCGAGGCCGAAGAAGTATCAATGCTGATCACAAAGGAGATGGGCAAGCCCATCGCCCAGTCCCGGGCCGAAGTGCAGAAATCCGCGTACACGATGCGGTTCTATGCCGACAACGCAGAACAGTTCCTGACGGGCCGAACGCTAAACAACCCTGGGACGGTCAACGCGTCTGCGGCTGGTACGCGCTTCGATCCTCTCGGCGTAATCCTTGCAGTAATGCCTTGGAACTACCCGATCTGGCAGGTCGTGCGTTTTGCTGCCCCAGCCCTCATGGCAGGGAACGCCGGCGTCCTCAAGCACGCATCGAACGTCCCGCAGTCGGCCCTATACATTGGCGAGCTCTTCACCCGCGCCGGCTTCCCGGAAGGGTCGTTCGCAACGCTCCTCATCGGCTCGGCTCGGGTCTCCGATGTCATCCGTGACCCGCGGGTTGCCGCCGTCACGCTGACGGGTTCTGAGGGGGCCGGACGTTCGATCGCCGCAACGGCAGGCGACGTCCTGAAGAAGGCAGTGCTGGAGCTGGGCGGTTCTGACCCATTCATCGTCATGCCGTCTGCTGACATCAACGCCGCCGTCGACACAGCCGTCAAGGCGCGCACGACAAACAACGGCCAGGCTTGTATTAATGCGAAGCGGTTCATCGTTCATGAAGACATCTACGAGGAGTTCACCGGGAAGTTTGCCGAGAAAATGTCGTCGCTCATCGTCGGTGACCCGGCTGACCCAGCAACTGAAATCGGGCCCCTCGCTACCGAGGCCGGGCGGCGCGACGTCACCGAGTTGGTCGAGGACGCCCGCAACAAGGGGGCAAATATCGTCACGGGCAATTCAGTTGGAGCGCAGGATGGCGGCTGGTACTACGCACCCACGGTCGTCACTGGTCTCACCCCCGAGATGCGGCTCTGGGCAGAGGAAGCATTCGGTCCCGTCGCGTCTGTGTATAGCGCCGCAAACCTCGATGAGGCTCTCAGCATCGCCAATGGCCTCGAATTCGGCCTGGGTTCGGCATTCTGGAGCAATGACGACGTCGAAATCGATCGCGCGGTACGCGAGATCGAAGCCGGTGCGGTATTTGTCAACGGCATGACCATCTCGTACGCAGAGCTGCCTTTCGGCGGTATCAAGCGCTCTGGCTATGGGCGTGAGCTGTCGATGGAAGGCATTCGGGAGTTCTGCAACTTGAAGACTGTCTGGGTAGCCTGATGCCTCCAGTCCCGGGAACTGTGCTGGGCATCCGAACCAGTATGCGCGTAACACGTCATGCTCTGGTGGCGTCGCAGCGTACCGAAGACTGGACCCGCCATGATCCAAAAACGCCTGCTCAAGAACAAATCGAAAGACACCGAGGTCGCAGAACCCCGGAAAGGCGCTTTGACCAAAGAACCAGCGACGTGTCCCAGAACGGCATGGATACGAAGACGAAAGGAATATGAATGTGGGACGAATAGGAATCGTTGCCGAAGAGGGTAATGAAGCCCGCGTGGCAGCCACACCAACCACAGCGAAACAACTGGTCGCACTCGGCTATGAAGTCGTGGTCGAGTCCGGAGCCGGAGCGCGCGCTTCGTTTACTGACGACATGTATGTCGCATCAGGAGCCGGCGGTGTAACAGCGGATGAGGCATGGGCAAGCGACGTGGTGCTCAAGGTAAACCCGCCTACCGATGCTGAAATCCAGCTGCTCTCACCTGGTGCCACTCTCATCGGGCTGCTGAGCCCGGCATTTCGTCCGGAACTTCTGGAGGCCTTGGCAGCGCGTTCCGTCACAGCATTGTCGATGGACGCAATCCCGCGCATCTCACGTGCGCAATCGATGGATGTTCTAAGTTCCATGGCGAATATCGCCGGATACCGTGCAGTTGTGGAAGCTGCCCATGAATTCGGCTGGTTCTTCACAGGACAAGTGACAGCAGCTGGCAAGGTTCCCCCGGCCAAGGTACTGGTAGCCGGAGCCGGCGTAGCAGGTCTCGCCGCAATCGGCGCAGCGAGCAGCCTGGGGGCGATCGTCCGCGCGACAGACCCCCGACCCGAAGTTGCTGAGCAGGTTAAGTCCATTGGTGGTGAATACCTCAAGGTTGAAGTCGACGAGGAGATGATCTCGTCGGACGGATATGCAAAGAGCACCACCGAGGCGTATGACCTGCGAGCAGCGGAAATCTATTCTGAGCAGGCCCGTGAGGTCGACGTCGTCATCACAACCGCGCTTATCCCCGGCCGTCCGGCACCGAAACTGCTCACGGCAGCAGATGTCGCGAGCATGCGGCCCGGTAGTGTGATCGTTGACATGGCTGCGGGGCAGGGCGGCAATGTTGAAGGTTCGGTTGCCGGGGAGCGGGTCGTCACTGAAAACGGTGTGGTGATTCTTGGGTACACCGACCTGCCAGGACGGCTGCCCGCCCAGTCCTCACAGCTGTACGGAACCAACCTCGTCAACCTGCTCAAACTGTTGACCCCGGGCAAAGACGGGCAATTGCTCATCGACTTCGAGGACGTCGTGCAGCGAT
This sequence comes from Arthrobacter sp. SE2, assembly GCF_058244265.1. NCBI lineage: Bacteria > Bacillati > Actinomycetota > Actinomycetes > Micrococcales > Micrococcaceae > Arthrobacter > Arthrobacter sp. SE2. Next base: position 218,911 of record NZ_JBZAYA010000003.1, read on the forward strand.
CGGTGACGGTAGTCCGCGATGGCGAAATGACTTGGCCTCCGCCCCAGGTCCAGGTCTCAGCTGGGTCTCCCACACCGTCGGCTCCGGTGGTCAGGGGGGCACAGGATGCTGCGAAACCCACACGCGCGAAGGGCATGACGCCGGGACGCAAGGCAGCGCTCATCAGCGGAGGAATGGCTGCACTGCTTGGAATCACCGCGCTTGCCCCGCCTCCTCTGCCGCAGCACTTTACGGTGCTGGTGCTCTCCGTCGTGATCGGGTTTTACGTCATTGGCAAAGTGCACCACGCACTTCATACGCCGCTGATGTCCGTAACAAACGCGATCTCCGGAATCATCGTTGTCGGTGCACTGCTGCAAATCACCCACGCAGATCTGCTGATCCAAATAACTGCCTTCGTCGCGATCCTACTGGCCAGCATCAACATCTTCGGAGGGTTCGCCGTCACTCGGCGCATGCTCGGGATGTTCTCCAAATGACGGCCACAGTGATGCTTGAGCTCGAAGCACCGGAATCGACCGAGGAATTCAAACTTGTCTAATGAAATATCCGGTCTGTTGACCGCTCAGTCGCTGGCTGACGCCGCCTACATTGTTGCCGCCCTGCTTTTTATCCTCAGTCTTGCAGGCCTCAGCAAGCACGAGAGCGCCCGCGCAGGCGTGGCATACGGAATCTCAGGCATGGTGATCGCGTTGGCGGCCACAGCCTGGCTCACGATACAGAATGCCTTGCAGAGCCCCCAGGCCCTAACCGGAATCATTCTCCTACTGGGCGCCGTTCTGGTCGGAGCGGCAATCGGCCTCTGGCGGGCCCGGGTAGTGCAAATGACCGGGATGCCCGAACTGATTGCCGTGCTGCACAGCTTCGTTGGTCTAGCAGCCGTGCTGGTTGGCTGGAACGGTCACCTTGAGAAGCCTGACCTTCCCAGGGCGTTGCAGGACATCCACCACGCTGAAGTCTTCATCGGGGTCTTCATTGGAGCCGTTACTTTTACTGGTTCCATCGTGGCATACCTGAAATTGTCTGCACGGATAAAGTCAGCCCCCCTCACCTTGCCGTGCAAGAACTACCTCAACCTTGGTGCCCTGGTCACGTTTGCGGGCCTCACGGTGTGGTACGTCATCGATTCCCAACTCTGGCTGCTGATCGCCGTCACCGCGATCGCGCTGGCACTGGGCTGGCACTTAGTGGCCTCAATCGGAGGTGGCGATATGCCGGTTGTCGTCTCCATGCTAAACAGCTATTCAGGCTGGGCAGCAGCGGCGGCAGGTTTCCTCCTGAACAACGACTTGCTGATCGTGACAGGAGCCCTGGTCGGTTCCTCGGGCGCCTATCTGTCCTACATCATGTGCAAGGCCATGAACCGTTCCTTCATCTCCGTCATCGCAGGTGGGTTCGGCGTCAAGGCCTCTACCCCAACAGACCGGGACTATGGAGAGCACCGTGAAATCACCGCCCAAGATACGGCCGAATTGCTCAGGAACGCATCCAGCGTCGTGATAACGCCCGGCTATGGTATGGCCGTGGCTCAGGCACAGCACCATGTGGCTGAACTGACGCGAAAGCTCCGAGAGCGTGACGTGGATGTTCGCTTCGGCATTCATCCAGTAGCCGGCAGGCTGCCTGGCCACATGAACGTCCTACTCGCCGAGGCAAAAGTGCCCTACGACATCGTCCTCGAAATGGATGAAATCAATGACGAACTCGCCCAAACCGAGGTCGTTCTGGTCATCGGGGCAAACGACACCGTTAATCCTGCGGCTGCCGAGGACCCCGGCAGCCCAATCGCCGGCATGCCTGTTCTGCGGGTGTGGGAGGCTGAGAACGTCGTGATATTCAAGCGATCCATGGCCTCTGGCTACGCCGGCGTCCAAAACCCATTGTTCTTCCGAGACAACTCAAAGATGCTGTTCGGCGACGCCAAGGACCGAATGGCAGACATTCTCCAGAGGCTCTAGCCTCGTCATCCTCGGGGCGGCCGTGTCGGGTGAGCAGGGCTTACTCGCTGCCTGACGGGTCTGATCCTTGCTGGTGGGTGTGACAAAGTGGCCGCTTGCCGTAGTGGGGGCGTTGGTGGTTCTACGTCCACCGATTTCACCAGGGAGCGCTGATGACGGCCAGGCCGGCCAATCCCCTGAGCAGCAGCCTGGCTTCGGGTCCTGCTGTCGCCAGATTGATCGCCACGATCTCGAAGATCCGGGGCCTGCGGTGGTTGAGCCCCGGACCCGTGTGGAGAGGTTGTTTACTTCTTCTGGCCGGGGAGGCCTTCGTAGGCGATGTTGCCGCCCTGGAGGTTGTCGTCGATGAGCGCCGGAAGGTTCTTCAAGAAGGATTCCTTGTCCGTCACGACGTTTTTGAAGGCGTCGTTGACGTTGGCGGCGGTGATCGCGGGCATCGTGTAGACAGGCTTCTTGTTGACGCTCTCTCCGCGCACGATCTTCGCGGCGACTGCGAGGCCTGTGGCAAGCTCCACCGTGCCGTGCTGCAGGGAGGTGCCGATCATTTCCCCGGACTGCACTGCGTTAAGACCGTCCTCGATGCCGTCGATGCCGACGACCGGCGCGCCCTTTACCCCGGCTTCTCGGAGGGCCTGGATGGCACCCAGGGCCATGTCATCGTTCTGCGAGATGACGCCGTTGATGTCGCCCTTGAACGCGGAGACCCAGTTGCTCATCTTGTTCACTGCCTGGTCGCGCTTCCAGTTGGCGGTGTCCTTGGCCAGGACCTTGATGCCGGGGTTCTTGTCCAGCACGTTCTGGATGCCCTTGCCCCGGCCGATCTGCGGTGAAGAGCCCAAGGGGCCTTCGAGCACAACGACATTGCCCTTGCCGCCGAGCTTGTTGACCATCATGGTGGCTTCCTGCTCTCCCGCGGCGACGTCGTCGGGCTGCACGCTGGCTGTCAGGTCAGCCCCGGACAGGGCGGTGTTGACGTCGAGGACGGGAATGCCAGCGGCCTTTGCCGCGGCTACCTGGGGTTGGAGTGAGTCGGCTTGCACAGGAACGATGATGATCGCGTTGACCTTGCTGTTGACGTACTGCTGCATCTGGTTGGCCTGGGTGGCGACGTCTCCGCCTGCCGAGTTCCATTGCAGGTTGATGTGGTTGGCCTTGGCGTAGGCCTCCATGCCTTCCTTGCCTTGGGTGATGAACGAGGACATGTCATAGACCGTCACTCCGATGGTGATGTTGTCGTTGCCGGCGCTCGGGTCGCCCGCGCCGCAGGCGGTCAGGCCAAGCGCGGCGACGGCGGCAATCGCCGTGCCTGTGAGCAGCTTCTTCGTCGTTGAGGATGCCTTTTTCATTATCTTCCTTCACATATGGGTTGGGGAGTGCGGATGGTTGGTTGGGATGTGGTGGTCAGGATGTAATGGTCAGCGGCGGCCCCGGCGGGCGGCCCAGACATCGACGCCGACGGCGGCGACGATGATCACGCCCTTGATGACGTTCTGCCAGTAGGCGGGGACCAGGAGGAGGTCCAGGCCGTTGTTGATGGTCTGGATCAGGAGGAGCCCGACGGCGGTGCCCCACACCGTGCCCCTGCCGCCCATGAGGCTGGCGCCTCCGATGACCACCGCAGCGATGGCGTCGAGTTCGTAGCCTTGGCCGAGGTTGGGGGCACCGGTAATAACACGGGAGGCGAGCATGAGGCCGGAAAGGCCGGCGAGCACACCGCTGATGGCGTAGACGCTGAAGAGGATGCGGCGCGAGTGGACGCCCGCGATTTCGGCGGCGAGCCTGTTGCCGCCAATCGCGTAGACGCGTAGGCCGTAGTTTGTTCGCTTCATGACGAAGGCAAGGACGAGGATGGCGATGATCATGAGGACGACGGGGAGAGTCACGCCAAGAATCTGTGTGTTGGCGAAGGAGCCGAAGCTGGCCGGCAGTCCATTGATGGGTGCACCGTTGCCAATGACATAAGCGAAGCCGGATGCCAGCGTCAACATCCCCAAGGTTGTGATGAAGGGTGGGACCTCGAACTTACTGACAATCAAGCCGTTGATGGCGCCTGCGAGCAAGCCTGTGACCAATGCCGCCAGAAGGGGCAGCACCAGATTGTCGCCCGCATTCTTGGCGGTCCAGGCCGCGGCCATGGCACTGGCCGCCATGACGCTTCCGACGGAGAGGTCAATGCCTCCGGTCAGGATCACGAGCGTTTGTCCCAGCGCGATGAGCGCAAAGGGTGCGGCCGCGATGAGGATATTGGTGAGGTTGTCGGGAGTGGCAAACCCGTGCGCTACGGTACGCGAAGAACGCGACGATGAGCAGCATCACCACCACCATGATGTGGCGGACGAGGAATCCGCTGGCGAGTTCCTTCCAGTCTCGGCGTTGCTGTGCGGGGATGGCATCGATGGTGGTGTTCATGGGGTGGTGTCTTTCACAGGTGCGGCGCTCTGGCCGGAGGCGAGTCGGAAAATGGTGTCCTGCACCTTCGGGCAGTCAAGCTGGGCGCGGTCGAGTTCGCCGACGACACCGAGTTCGCGCATGACAAACGCGCGATGGGAGAGACTGAGAATCTCGGGCATATCGCTGGATGCCATGACGACGGCCATGCCGGCAGAGGACAGCTCGGTAATGATGCGGTAGATTTCGCTGCGCGCGCCGACATCGACCCCACGGGTAGGCTCGTCGAGCAGCAAAGCGTCTACTTGTCCGGTGAGCCAACGGCCGAAAACGACCTTCTGCTGGTTTCCGCCTGAGAGGTTCTCCAGGTTCTGGTCAAGCCCGTTGCTCTTCAAGCGCATCGACTTCATGATGGCCCCGATGGCCTCGCGCCGCTTGCGGCTGCGAAGGATCCCGAATCTCGAAAAGGCGGCGATGCGTGGCAGGGTCGCATTGTCCAAGACGCTCAAGGACAACACCGCCCCCGCGCCTTTGCGGTCTTCCGGGACGATCGCGAGCTTGCGAGCTATCGAGCTGAGGGGCGAACCAGGCCTCAGCGGCGCACCGGAGACCCGCACCGTTCCGGAGACGGGCTTGCGGACGCCGTAGATGCACTCGATCAGCTCGGTGCGGCCCGCCCCCACCAAGCCGGCGAGGCCAAGGATCTCACCCCGCTTCACGGAGAAGCTGATCGGTTCGGAACCGTGGGCGATAACGACGTTGTCGACCTCGAGGGTAATATCCGTGCCTGACTCGGGGCGCTCAGGAAAGAGCTGATCGAGTTCCCGGCCGATCATGGCTGTGACTATGCCGTCGTCGGTGATGTCGGCCAGCGGCGTATCGCTCACGAGCTTTCCGTCGCGCAGCACGACTACCCGGTCCGCCATGGCCCGGATCTCTTCCATCTTGTGGGTGGTAAAGAGGATCGCAACGCCTTGGTCACGCAAGGTGCGTACGATCCGGGCTAGTCGAGCGACTTCGCGTTCGGCGATTGCACTCGTCGGCTCATCAAGCAGGAGAACCCGGGCTCCGCGGTTCGTAGCCTTGATGATCTCAATGATCTGACGTACCCCTACGGGCAGGGCTCCCATGCGGGTCTTCGGGTCGGTATCAAGGCCGAAGTCTTCGAGGTATCCGCTGGCCGCCTTGATCATCGCCCGACGGTCGAGCATCCCGAAGCTGCTCCTCAGCTCGCGGCCGACGAACAGGTTTTCGTAGACCATCAGCTCCGGGATGGAAGCGAGCTCTTGGGGGACGATGGCCACCCCCAAGGAGTAAGCCGCCTGCGTGTTGCCACTGGGCAGGTGCTGCCCGCGGACCTTCACCTCTCCGCCGTCGGGACGGTACTGACCCGAGGCGATCTTCATAAGCGTGGACTTGCCGGCACCGTTCTCGCCCGCAAGGGCTGTGACGGTCCCGGGTTCAAGGGTGAATGTGATTCCCCTGAGCACGGGGACACCCCCGAAGGACATGGTGATGCCCGAACACTCGAGCATCGGGACGACTGGGTTGCTGTCGTCGGAGCGGACGGTCGACACCTTTATCGAGCTCCTTTGCTTGTCGTCTCATTGCCACGTGGAGGGTGGCCGAGAACGACTAAATCACCGACACCGGCCCCGGAAACACTCCCATGGCGTCTTTCGCCTACACCCGCGACCCACCCGGGAACCTGGCCTCTGGGCCGCCGCGGATCCAGGACTCTCAGCCCATCCGGAGGAGCAGCGGCCCAAAGCAGTCCCGCGGAGATGGTCGAGCAGGATGCCACCGTGATTCCGGGGGGAGTAAACGGTGTGCAACGGCCCCTCGCGGCGAGTGTCCGGCCGGGCTGAGCCCCAGGCTTGTTGGAGGGGATGGAGTATTCCTTTGGATCTCCACCCGTGTGCTGGTTTGAAGTAGAGATTCCCGCCGTCTTCAGCGAGGCTGGGCCTTGTTAGTCGCCAAAACCGGCACGTTTTCGCAAGGGTTGACTATGGGCGTTGGCGTATCGACCCTGAGCGTTTGGTTCACCAGTCCTGATGTTCACGCGTCAGGCCGAAGGGCACCGCACTACTGAGAGCGACAGTGAAAGAACAGTAGTCATGTCGAATGACCAGAATTCCCTGACGCCCTTCGCGCATTGCCAGTGTCCTGGCGGCGGTCACGGCCTCGTCCAGAAGGCGATCCATACTTGCACGATCGGTCGCGGTGACTGCGATTGGGAAGTCGCTAGTCGTTCTCATGGGTCAGCCCTCTCATCCCTGGATTTTGTGGCGCGCGCTCAAGACCGGCATTCCTTTCCGCCGCTCACTCGTCGAGGGAGCGTTCGAGTGCGCGGATAGCTTTGGGTCAAGCCCTTTGTTGCTGGCACTTGCCCGGTCTCAGACGATCCCGACCGACGGTGTCAGGCCCGTCATGGGCTGATGTGAGGGTGAACTTCCGACTCACCGAGCTTGCACCGCACTTTTACGCATCTCCGCGCGAGTCGCAGCCAGAGCATCTTTTGCCGCTAGAACAAGGGGCTTGCAGCTTTGCCCCCGTGAAATCACCTCGACGCCGATCGGACCGCTGTAGCCGATGTCACGGACCGTCTGGAGAAAAGTAGCAACGTTCAAGTCGCCTTCGCCGGGCAGGAGGCGGTGGTAAATCGTGTCTTCGAACAATGAACCGTTCACAGTCTTTACGGCGTCGTCGATTTCGACATAATTGACGATGTGAGGAGGAAGGGTGGCGAGTTCCGCGTATTCCTCTCCGGACCTCGCGACATGCCACACATCGAGCAGCAGCCCGACGTTGTCTCGCCCGACCTCCACGATCGCTTCCCGTGCAGCGGCGAGAGTGGGGATGTTGGAGAACGGCATGAACTCCAGGGTCAGCTGCATACCCGTTCGTGCGGCACGGTCGCTCAGCCGTCGCAGACCAGAGACGAGATCGCCGTGTTGTACTGCGACGTCGCCAATCGCCCCGCCGATTTTCAGGTGTCGCACCGGTACTCGCTCGGCGAAGTCCAAGAAGTCCTTCAGCTGGCGATCACTGGCTCTGCGCAGGTTCGCTGGGAGGTACCAATCAACCAAGACTTCAACTTCGAGAAAATCCAGTCCGCTGCGATCCCACTCTGCGGCGAAGGACCGTCCACCGTCGAGTTCGAGGATGCGCTGCACGTCGAGGTAGTGCAGGCCGAGTCCACTGAATCCAGCCTCAGCCACGACCGCCAGGCGTTCCTCCACTGTCCAAGGGCTGGATTCGTCTTCTGATCCGGGGCAGCTCGCCCCGGCGACCGTCCAGTAGCTTGCGATAATTGGCCACTCATCGTCGCTTATGTCTGTCGTCATGATTCCTTCACTTCGTTTGAGCTCCTGCCGACGCGGCGGCATCGAGGGCGAGCTCGACGGCGCGGACCCCGTCGTAGCCGTCGCACTCTACCGGCCCGTATCCAGCGACTGCCTTGGCGAAACTCTCGATCTGTGCGACGTAGGCGGCTTCGTAGCGTTCTGCGAAGAAATCGACGGAGCGAGGTCTATGTGTGCCGCGCTGATCGCTGTGCTGAACTAGGTCGGTCAGCGGATTGTCAGTGACCCAGACGCCCGTGTCCGTCTGGAGTTCCACTCGCTGGTGGTAGCCGTCCGGATTCGTGCGGCAGGCAGCTAGCGTGACAAGAGTTCCACTGTCTGACTCCAGGATCACGGCCGCAGTGTCTCCGTCGCCGGCCTCTGCGGCATAAGGGTCGAAGAGCGAGCGCGCGTGAGCCGCCACAACCCTGAGCTCCTCGCCGAGGATGTGTCGAGCGAGGTCGAAGTCGTGGATCAGGCAGTCGAGGAAGATCCCTCCTGGCGATCTCGGGTAGTCAGGCGGCGAGGGCCGAGGATCGCGCACCGAGATATTGAGGTGGATCCGTTTGGAGTCCATGGACTCCAAACGGATCCGCCGATAACTCGGGTCGAAGCGCTTGTGGAACCCGACTTGGAGTACCAGTCCCAGCCTGGCCGCTAGATCGGCGCATGCCTGTGCGGGGCCGGCGGTCATGGCAAGAGGTTTCTCACAGAACACGTGCTGCCCATTTTCTAGGCAATAGATAACCTGTTCTGGGTGTTCACCGCTCGGCGAACACACCATGACCGCATCCGCTCCGGCAACACCCTCCTTCCAGTTCTCAAATCGAGTGATCTCACAATGAGCAGGGAAGGAGAGAAGCGCTTCCCTGGATGGGTCTGAGACACTGACGAGTTGGAAGGAATCGAGGCTGCGCATGCGCTCCGCGTGCAACCGTGCAATTCGTCCCGCGCCGATGAGGGCGACTCTAAGGGGCATAGTTCACTGCCTGCCCCGTACGCCAGGACCTGTCGCAGGCCTCCGCAAGATCGAGGGCCTGAAGCGCCTCCTCGAGCCTGCAGCCGCCAAAGGAACTTGCGGCGCCTGTGATGTACGCGGCGAACTGCTGAGTCTCGGCCTCGAAGGCGGGACGGAAGCGTTCGACAAAATTCTTCGGGACCGGTTCTACCGACAAAGGTATGGTCCGCTCGATGGTGAGCATCGGTGAATGGGGGGTGAGACCCACGAACAAACTGCCGGTACTCCCGAGATATTCCATCCGCACGTCCTGTCCGACGGGGTGGACTCGACTCGCTCGCAGCACAGCGAGAGTGCCGCTGCTCATCACAAGGGAGACCACGGCCATGTCACAGTCTTCAAACTCTGCATAGACGTCATCGGCAACGACCGAGCCTGTCGCCACCAGACTCCGGACTTCCAGGCCTGTCGACCAGAGGAGCCAGTCGATGTCATGGATCAGCATGTCCTTGAACATGCCACCGCTCTTCGCAATGAATTCTCGACGGCCGACGGTGTGGTCAAAATGACTGGACTCAACTTGGTACAGGTTCCCAAGCCCTCCCGCCCTAACCAGCTCACGTGCCTGTCCAGCAGCCGGGTCGAAACGGCGTTGGAATCCCACGTACACTTCCGTGCCACGGGACGAGAAGAATTCTCGAAGGCCCTGGCCAACCGAGCCTGATGTCGCAAGCGGCTTCTCGCAGAACACGACGTTTGCGCGGTCACCAAAGCCATAGAGATCAGCTTCGTGATCCTCTGAGGCGCTTGCAATGAGAACCGCGTCGAAGCGGGAGGCCTTCGCAGTCTCAAGAGAAATCGAGCGCACTCCGAGTTCTTTGGCGACGGTCTCAGAGCGCCCCGGGTCACGGCTGACCAATGAAACGTCAATTCCGGCGGCGATCAGATGCGGTACGCGAATCTGGGCCATGCGGCCAGTTCCGACAACCAATGCTGTGGTCATGAGGTTCTCCTTTGCTTACTGCGTCTTGGACTGCCGACGCACTATGGCGTCGGCGATTACGGCACCGAGCAACACAAGGCCCGTGACCACGAATTTGAGTGCCGGAGGAATGTTCATAAGCGTCATCCCGTTCGCGATTGCTCCGATGACCAATGAGCCGAGAAGCGCTGAAAGCACTGTGCCTCGGCCGCCGAACAGGCTAGTCCCCCCGATAACTGCCGCTGCGATCGCGTTGATAAGGACATCGCCCTGGCCGACCGATCCAGTTGCGGCCATCAGCCGTGATGCAGCAAGAATTCCACCAAGGGCAGCTAGGCCAGATCCGAGGGCGAACACGACGATGCGGATCCGGGTCGTACGGATGCCATTGCGGCGCGCAGCTTCCTCGTCTCCGCCGACTGCCATGATGTGCTTTCCAAAAACCGTCTTGCGGACGATGTAATCGAAAATGGCGACCAGTCCCAGGAATATGAGCACAGCAAGGGGGATGCCTCGTGCCACGCTGAAGACTGCCACGAATGCGCCCGCGACGGCGGCGGCGAGGACCGTCTCAGTCACAGTCCGATTCACAGGAATGCCCGGCAACCCAGCAGCCCGGAGACGACGGGAGTCAAGCACCCGAGTGGCCACACGACCAAGGACGATGGCGGCGGCAGCCAGCCAGCCGATGATGGCCGGGAAAAACGTCGTCGTCAATGCCGCAATCGGCCCGTCACTAGGCAGGTTAATCGCGGTTGTTGGGCCAAGGATGAACAGCTGGATGCCTTGCAGAGTGATCAACCCCGCGAGGGTAACGACGAAGGCAGGCAAACGGAAGAACACCACTATCGAGCCCTGAAGCGCGCCCCAGAGCATCCCGAAGACGAGCACGGTAAGGAGTGCCCACCACGGCCCGAAATGCCATTGGACGTTCGCGGCGGCCACGAGCGCGGCCGCACATCCGCTCAGGGACCCTACCGAGAGGTCGATCTCCCCTAGGAGCAGTACAAGAACGACACCGACGGAGATCGTTCCCACCGATGCGATCTGCAGGAACAGATTAGAAAGGTTCGCGGCGGAGAGGAACCGTGGATCCAGCAGCTGGAACACCGCGGTAACTACGACGAGGCTGATAAACACCGGCACCAGATTTGTCTCGGTACCGCCGCGGCCAACGAGGACAGGGCGAAGCCGCTCCCAAAGCGTTGGCTTCTCAATGACCGGAGTGCTTGTCGTCATAATCGACGGTGTCCTCTCAAACTTCTGTTTCTCTTGTATCGTCAATTCGTCACCGCGCTCTTAGCTCCCGTGATAGCCGCGACCACTTCAGCCGGCGTGCTTTCCGCGGCGAGGAAGGTTCCGAAGTTGGACCCTTGACGCAGCACCTCGATCCTGTCGGCGACGCGGAAGACGTCGGCCATGTTGTGGCTGATCAGGATGACGCCGAGTCCCTGCTCACGAAGTCTGGTGATGAGATTAAGCACTTCATCTGTCTGGGCAACTCCGAGCGCTGCCGTCGGTTCATCGAGAAAGATCACGTGCGGCTCGTTGAGAACAGCCCTGGCGATTGCAACGGACTGTCGTTGGCCGCCGGAGAGCTTCTCGACCGCGTTGGTCATCTCCGGGATGCGTGTGCGGAGGTTCGTCAGGATCTCCTGGGCACGTTTCTGCATCGCGACGCCGTCCACACGTCCCAGGAGCCGGTTGAGGCCTCGACCGCGTATGAGTTCATGGCCGAGGAACATATTGTCTGCGATGTTCAGATTCCCGCAGACAGCGAGGTCCTGGTAGACCGCAGCGATGCCGTGCTGAGAAGATTCCCGTGGGGACGAGAACGAGACGGGCGAACCATCGACAAGGATTTCCCCAGAGTCAGGCGTGACCACTCCGGTCAGAGTCTTGACGAGGGTCGACTTGCCGGCCCCGTTATCGCCCACCAATGCCACCACTTCGCCGGCGCGAACCGAGATAGAGACCGAGCTGAGCGCCCGGACGGGCCCGTAACTCTTGCTCAGCTCACGGGCTTCAAGAACAATACGGCCAGTCATTGGGTCAGTCCTGCGTCCTTGCAGAGTGCTACGTACTTGTCGACGCAAAGGTCGGCGGTCTTGATAAATCCTGACTTGATGACCGTGTCCTTGATGTTGTCTTTGGTGATGGCCGCAGGGCTCAGGAGGCTGGAAGGGATAGCACCGCTGTCGTTCGGGCGGGTGTCGTTCGACTTCGGTGTACGCCCGTTAGCGAGGTCGACCGCACCCTGCGCTGCGGTGTCGGCCAGTGAGTACGTGTCCTTCCAAACTGTCATGTACTGAGATCCTTCGAGGATGCGCTGGATGGCGGCGACATCGCCGTCCTGCCCGGTCACAGGCGGGTAGGGATTGGCGCCGGCATTCTTCAAGGCCGCCGCGACACCCGCGGCCATCGTGTCATTCATGGAATAGACGCCGCCGATGTTCCCTGCACCAACCTTTGTGATCGCCTGGTCCATGTTGTTCTGCGCGGGTTGGGAAGCCCATCCCGGCGTGTTCGCATCGAAGCAGATGTTGAGGTTGGCCTTCTTGAGCACGGGAAGCGAGCCATCCCAAAACATCTTCTGGTTACTGTCGCCAGCATCACCGCGGATGGCGACGACACATTTGTCGGTGACACTGAGCTTCTTCATCCGGTCAACGAGCGAGGTTGCGATGAGCTCGCCGACCTTATTGTTGTCGAAGCTCACGTACCAGTCGATTTTCGCGTTCTGGATTAGCGCGTCGTAGCTGATGACGGGGATTTTCTTACTGGTCGCCTCCGCCAGTACGCCGGCGAGGGAACTAGCATCGAACGGGTCAACCACAAGGGCGTTGGCGCCTTGGACTATGGCCGATTCGATCTGTGCCTGCTGGGTGGCCACGTCTCCGCCTGCGTTTTGGACGATCACCTTGCAGTCGGCGCAAAGTTCCTTGACCTTCTTCTCGAACTGGGGTGCGTCTATTGTCGTGAAGCGGATGGCCTGGGTGTTGGGCAGGAAGAGGGCGATCGTCTTGCCGCTGGCACCACTTCCGGTGTCACCTGCGCTCGATGCACACCCTGACAAAGTTACGGCTGCGGTCATCAGAACCCCGATGGCAGCTGCCTTAAAGCCCTTTCGTGTAATAGCCATGAAAATACCTCTCCTTTGAGATCACATGCTTTGATTGTTTGTCGTTCGATTTCGCTAGCGATCGGAGCCGTTAATCTCCGACTCTGATGGGGGCGCCGTTTACATCGCTGGATCGGTAGATCGCTTGGATTGTCCTGGCGAGGTCAAGCGAGTCCTGAACACTGATGGCAGGTCCCGTTCCCTCCCGGATGCTCTTGATGAAGGATTCAGCTTCAATCTTGAAGAAGTCGAGGTTGGATAGCTCAGGTAACTCTGAGAACTCGTTTTCCTCGTCTTTTGCCCAAGGGGTCGTGAATTGGGTTTGGGTCCAGCTCGTCCATCCGACGGGCAGGTTGCCAAACGGGCGCGAGAGGTAGATCTCGACAGAGCCAGGGAGGATGCCCATCTGAATTATTCCCTCTGTGCCATGGAGGGTAATCCGCGAGGACTCGAACCACTCGAGCGAGTCGTGCACATCGAAGTCATAGGCGACTTGGTAGTCGCCGTAGTCGAGGATCGCGGCTGCGGAATCCTCGCGGCTGCGTCCGTCAGACAGCCGGGGGGTCTTCCCGACCCGGCCATTGACTTCGACCGGGACCCCGCAGATGGAAAGGACTATGTCGAGGACGTGGCAACCGATGATCCACAGCCCTCCGCCCATGTCTTCGGGGTGGTTGAGATGCTCAGCTAGATGCTCCCCCGCCTTCGACGCGCCATGTGCGTTGACAGACGCAAGCTTGCCGATCGCCCCGTTACGGAAAAGCTTGGTGCCGCGGGAGACCCCCGGTGACAGCCGACAGTTATAGCCGACTTGGACGACGAGCTCGGTCTGCAGTTCAGCCAGCTCGCGGATGTCGTCGACATCGGCGCCCCCGGGCTTCTCGACGAGCACATGCTTGCCGCTTGCGATCGCCTGTTTGGCAAGCGGCACCATGTCCTTGCTGTACGAGTGGATGAGGACGGCGTCGAACCCCGGATCGAGCAGGATGTCCTCGACGGTGCTTGCCTCGAGTGCATAGGCCCGGCAAAACGGCCGAACGTCCTCGGTCAGATCCGCAGCGGCGCTGACACGAACACCAGGAATCGTGCGCAATGACTTCACTCTGGCGGAGGCGTGTGGATGCGTTGTGCCGAGACACGCGACATTAAGTTCCAATGACTTGTTCATGTCAGCCCCTTGTGACGAACCGCTGCGTCATGGTGCCGATTCCTTCAATCCGACTTGTCAGCACGTCGCCGTCCTGGAGCCATCGCTGGGGGTTCCGGCCGAGACCAACACCAGCTGGAGTGCCTGTGAAGATAATGTCACCGGGAAGGAGCGTCAGCACATTGGAGAGCCGAGATACCAGCTCCGGAATTGAAAAGATCAGCTTGCTGGTTCGTCCGTCTTGGACTACTTCGTCATTGATGCTGCAGCTCAACCCGAGATCATCCGGGTTGTCGAATTCGTCGACTGTCACCAACACTGGCCCCAATGGCGTGAAGTTCGGGAAAGACTTCCCGAGGCTGAATTGAGGCACAGGTCCTGCAAGCTGGATTTTCCGCTCTGAGATGTCCTGCCCAATTGTCAGTCCCGCGATGTAATCCCAGGCATCCTCCGGCTCAACCCCAGTGGCAGCTTTGCCGATAACTGCGACTAACTCGACTTCCCAATCGGTGTGCCCGTCAGCGGGCAGCTCCACAGTGGCGACGGGTCCGGTAATGGAGCTGACGAACTTGGTGAAGACGGGGGGCATATCTTCCGGGGTAGCAAAGCCGCTTTCGCTTGCATGGTCGCCGTAGTTCAGTCCGATCGCCAGGATCTGTCGTGGGCGAGGGACAGGACTCCCGAGCCGTTCGGTAATGAGCGGCTCGCCGGCGGAGAAGTCCGCAGTACGGGCCCACCCTGTGAATTCATCCCAATAGTCGTAGACCGACTGAGGATCGAAATGGAACTGTCCATTGCTCGTTTTTTCGACATCGAAGATCTGATCGCCTTCAACGATTGATAGACGTCCTTCTACATTTGCGATCCTCATCTGGCCGCTTCCTTTCCATCGTATTGAGAGTCTCGTGCACCCATGCTGAGGTTGCGGAATTCGAAACCGGCAGTGAGCCCTGCATCGACCGGGATGTTCACACCGGTGATGCCATCTGAATCGTTTGAGAGCAGGAACGCGATGGCGTTGGCTACCTGCAACGGCTGCAGTACGAAACCCAGGGGCTGCCGGTCTTCGCGGCGTTTCAGAAATGCCTGTGGGTCCGGCGCTGCACGCATGTGCACATAAAACATTTCCGTAGCCATGGGCCCTGGTGACACTGAGTTGACCCGAATAAGCCGGCGGCCGAAGTCGAGGGCGGCCGCGCGCGTCATCTGAAGGATCGCACCTTTACTGGTGCCGTAGGCGAGCATGGCTTCCTCACCCATGAATCCGCTTACGCTGCCGACCAGCACGATCGATCCGCCTCCGCACCTCTCCATCGCCGGCCCAACTGCTTTCATCGCGTTGGCGGCCCCGATGACGTTCACGGCGAGCACACGTTCCCATGACTCACGCGAGACATCTTCTACACGACCCTGCACGAGCATCGCTGCGCAGTGAGCGAGACCGACCGAGGCAGCGTCCGATCCAGACAACAGTTCCGAGACCGCCATCCATGTGCCGTCGTCATCGACACCGCCCTCGACATGGACATATTTCCCTGATTCGGTCACCTCCGAGTCGGATTGGCTGTGAATGTCCACGCCAACGACGTGGGCACCGTTGCGGATAAGAAGCTTCGTCAGCTCCAGGCCCAGGCCCGACGAGGTCCCGGTTACAACAACTAGCTCTGGCACGCTGTTTCCTGCCAGCATCAGTACCCCTCCTCTGCACGTACGGCGAGCGTGGACACATCAGTTGGGCAGTTTGGTCCAGGAATCTCGACATATGCGCCCGGGTGGAATCGCGGCGGAGTGATCGCTCGCCGTACGTCTTGGTTGTTTGACATCTTCGTCTCCTGCATCTGATCGCCTTCAAGCGGTCGCAAATACGAGACTAGTCGAGAATTTTGAAAATACAAGGGTATTTTCGAAAATATGGCCAAAAAGCGCGACGCTCCTCAATGTAGGAACATCGAGACCTCACAGCCGTGGTAGCCCAATCACTAGAGGTAGACGGTGAAGAGCTGCGGCATGGCGGCATGTCCGAGGAGACTCGGTGACCGTCTGGACAGAGTCAACCCTGAACACAACGGCACGAACAGCCTTGCCCACGGGTGACTGTGACACGTTGAGATGGCCCCGGCAGGGCGACCCCGGCACGGTATTCATCCACCTCACCGGGAGTCACCGACACCCGGCACGATCACAGCCACTTCTTCCTGATGCCACAGCGTCCCACGCTCGCGCTGGCGCATCGAGTCGGGCAGGAGCTCTGTCGGCGCGAACAAGGAGGCATGCTGAGGGGACGAAATCCTGGCGGTGGCTCGTCTTGTCAGTTATTCGCCGTCCAACCCGGGGACGGCAGCAATAAACTGGATAGCAGGCCGCTCCCGGACCATTACGCCGGCCCAGGTTTTGAGCGTGGCGACGTGCAGTGGGTGGGCCAGGTACTCAGCCAGCGCGGATTCATCCTTCACGCCCACGATTAGCGCACAATCCGCTCCCGGCGGCCTGAGCCTCGGAACTGAAACGCAGCTGAAATACTTCACCATGGGGAGCATCTCTGCCATTCGGCCATTCGGCCAAGGATGTCCCCGATTTTGGAATTCTTCGGCCGAGACACCGTAGTTCCACCAGCATCACCACATCTAGAAGCATTATCAGGTGCTCCATCCGCTGCAGCGGCGCCGCCGATTTCTGACGCTAAGGGCCTTCTCGCCCTTGGATTTCGGGGACTTGAGAACAGGACCCCGCCTGGCGATTGGTGGCGACATCTAACCTGCGGCACCACCATCTTTTTACCTACACACCTATGACGAGGACCATGAACCCAGCTCCAGTGCTGGGATCAGACCACAACCCATGGTCATAAATCAGAGAATTCCACGTCATGGGAAGCTAGTAAAAGCTCTGTAGTAAGCGAAATATGATGATCGAGAACCTCCACGGCCCGCTCCACATCTCCAGCCAGGACCGCATCCAGTAGCGCCTGGTGTTCGCCGTCGATATCCCTCTCCGGACTATGCCCCAGCGGAACCGACCATCTTCTATACAGCTCGGCCGAATCGCGCAGTTGTTTGGCTATGGACAGAAGCCTAGGATTGGCGCAGCCGCTCAGGAGCATGTCATGGAACTCAGCATGCGCCTCGACCCAGTCGTCGTTCAGCCTGTCCGGATCTGCGGGATCAAGCCGCGCCTGCTTTCCGAGCCGGTGATGGGCGGCCAGAACCTCCGACTCCCAGCCGTATCCGCCCTCTTTCATGGCGTGGCGAAGAGTGAGGGTTTCTATTTCCCGCCGGACCTCCGTTAAGTGCATGAGGTCGCTCTTCGATATAGGGATGACTCTGAATCCCTGCTGCGGTTCGACCAGGACGAGCCCCTGTTCCGCCAAGCGGGTGAGAGATTCCCTGATGACGCCCACACTCACGGAATAGTTAGCGCAGAGTTCCGCGAATGGGAGCTTCTCCCCGGGCTTCAATCTCCCCGCGAGTATGTCCCCACGAAGTTCGTTGTACGCACGCTCTTGTCGGGTCTTAGATCGAACCACCATGGCTAAATGCTATCAGAATCGAAGGTTGGCATAATATTCGAAATGCCGAGTGACAGATTTTTAATAGGTCTACACCCTGCGTCGACCGACTGGTTTCCTTCCCGGATGCTTCCGACCACGGCTGCGTGGGCAAGCACCGCCCAACTTCGTGGTCGCCAACTGAGTTTGTTCGCGAGTTTTTGGCTACTTCCGTTTGTGAAGCCCATACCAGTGATAAATCCCCCGGATTTCATACCCGTCATCCCTGTGAACACAGCGTCGGGCCCAGGAGGCGTCCCTGACCCAGACGGCCGATCCGTCTTCCATTTTGGCCTCCACGTGCCCGGACAGGGAGGGAAGACATTTGCCCGTCAAGAGAACAAGCAACCCGATGGGCACCTCGGACCAGTCTAAGAACACGTCGCCAACCGATGAGTCCCTGGTCAGCCCGCCGACCCCGCACACGTCGCTCGTTGGTGCGAAGCCAATCTCGCTATCGTGCAATACCATCGGCTTTCCTTCGGCCACCTTTCGTCGACTGGAGCTACGAGCCCTGAGATTTAGGGCTTATGGGTTGAATACAAGGTCGGTCAGCCCCTATTTCGGCCCGTGCACACCGGTCATGAGAGCCGCAAGATCTTCGGGTTTCAGGAAGGACGGAGGCGGGGGCGGTCCCCAGCTGAATAGTCCCTTCGCGCCTTCGAGGACTTCTGGCTTCCAGATTTCGTCTTCGGGAATGCAGTCCATATCCGAGTAGTACTCGGAGAAATTGCCAGCCGGATCCTTGAGGTACCAGAAGAAATTTGATCCCGCATAGTGCCGGCCAAGGCCCCAGATATGACGCTCCGGGTTGTCTTCGAGCATCGAGAAAGCACCGCGTCCGACATCATCGATGTCATTTACCTGCCATGACGTGTGGTGCAGGTAGTTGACGGGGGAATTCAAGACGAGGACGTTGTGGTGGTCTATTGAACAACGGAGGAAGCTGCCCTCGTTTTTGATTTGATCACTGACCTTGAACCCGACGCCTTCGATGAAGAACCTGAGAGTTGCCTCCAGATTCACTGATCCGATAACAACGTGTCCGAGCTTTCGGGGCCGTACCCGGTCCTCGCGCAAGATGCCCGGCGCCCTGCTAGTCCTCTCGTATCGTCCAGGTCCGTTGTAAGGCGTGGCAGGTGTCGGTTTCTGCGCCACTCTGGGGGCAAGCCTCACCGAGACACGGATGTGCGCGACGGGCTCGACTACCGAGATCGAGTCATAGGTCTGCTCTACCGGCAGTCCCAGCGCGCTCAGATTCCGGGCGATTCTTGCGAGGTCATCTTGGTGATCGGCAGCTACGGAGAGTTCGACTAGACGCCTAGTCGGAGCGTGGACGATTCTTAGCTGTTCCCCACCGTCGGTGGTGGCAAATCGCCCCTCCCCTAGTGGGGCGAGTCCAAAGTCCTCATAATACGCCTCAGTTTCAGTGACATTCGGAACCCCCATGGTCACCGAAGCCAGTCTGTGGAGCGCCATGATCAGCAGCCTTTCCGTGAGATTTCCCGTGGGCACGACGCATGCCCCGCGGTTGCAACCCGCCCTGCCGCGTACGACAAGCAGATCCGCGAAGTGCGACGGCAACAGGGCAGGGAGTTCCTGGACGAAACTTCTTGGTTCACTCGACCCTCCACTCCTCGTTGAGTACGTGGCCCCCGCGGACCCGTCTATAGATGCTCGCACCCAAATATTCGTTACGTCAACAAATTTTCGAAAATACCCAGCAATTTTTTTTACGGGAGTCTGTCATGGATACATGATGCCTACGTACAGTTCGGCGTTCCTCAGGGCTACCGGGGCGCCATGGCCATACGAAGTTTGCACGGGCTGGGTACAGGAGGAAGCAGAAGTGTCTATAAGCCGGAATCTCGTACGGCCGATCACCGTCACCAAAGTGTCATTACACAGCCTTCACGACGCTGTGTCTTGATGAAAAGGGTGGCCCAACGAAAAGGCGCAAGCTGACCCGTGACAAAATCGGCCGAGCGCTGACGCATCTCTCGGCCACCCCCATTAGCCTTCGCAGAGGAAGGCCAGACTGTCAACTAACGAAGCGGCCCCGTATCTCTCCCGAAGTCCTCTCCATGAAAGGATTCCCGTCGAGGACTGCACGGGCCGCCTCGAGCTGCCCGTCAGCGCCTCCGTAAGGGCGGGGATCTTCGCCGCAGGCCTTTCTTTGCCAGATCGGCCAGCATTGTCTTTGCCAGATCGGCCAGCGACTTCGGCCCTCAAATCCGCCGGCCAGTCCGCGATTCCGGCACCCCAGGCTCCTGCGGCCTTGAGCCTGGCCACGAAATCGTCGTACCTTCGATTCATGCGGGCGGTGTAGTCTTCATCGACGTCATCCGCTGGCACGCCAACGGGTATACCCGGAGTGTCTCCGCCGTCGGGGATTTGGCTGTCTACGGCTCGGTGACCAAGCGCAGCGACAACAGCGGCAAGCGAATGGGCGAGTGGTTTTCGATCGACAACTGGCCGCCCACCGAACAGAAGGACCTCGCGAAGACCATCGACGTCGAGGATATTTCCGTGATGTGTGGACGCAGCTGCTTCTAACCTGTCAGAAGGCCGGTCCCCTAAAACACCCAGTCACCGTAAGGACGAACTAACCAAAACCCCGCGACCCTCTGCGAACATTGAGGCATGAACGAAGTAGCGCTTGTGGTCTCAGTTCTTGCGTTTCTGGCGGCGGCCCTGAGCGCCCTGTTCACCCGACAGCAGGTGCGCGTAGCACAGTCAGCATCAGGCGCCCAATCGCTCCTCACTGTCCTGGATTACCTCCAACGCCCTGATATCCGTGATTCAAGGAGGGAGGTTCTCACGGTCTTGAGAGACCTACCCGTCTCAGCATGGACAGACGAGCAACGAGCTACCGCCTCAAATGCGGCGGCCTCCTATGATCTGGTGGGGACGCTCCTGCGCAGCGGAGTCGTGGAACCCGGTCCTATCATCCAGAACTATGGGGCCCAGCATCATTCGTTGTCATGAGGTGTGTAGCCCCATGATTAAAGGCTTCCGAGGCAGCATGGCCGATACGCTAGCCCGAAGCTACTGGGACGACTTCGATTGGCTGGCCGATGAGGCTCGCAAGGCATTCAGCCACCCGGACCCTTCCATCGACAGCCAGGAGAACACCGACGGAGCGTGACCGGCCCGGGCTCTCAACTGTCGTATTTTGTCGAACGACGGCCGCGACGACAGCCTGCCCTGACTCGCAGTAACAATGACATAGACGTCTGCCAGCATGTCAAGACACGGTGCAGACACCTGCGCTGGTTCTCTTGACCGAGCCGGGACTCCAAGTCTTACTACGCTCGACGGTCAATCCGCGCTTCACTCGATACCGCCGCACGGTCTTCGGGTCGACGACGAAGACCGGCCCCTGGTTGCCACGCTCGATTTCTCGCTGGAAGCGAGAAAAGCGCGGGTTGACTGCCGGCCCTGCTGCTGGTATCACCTCAGGGCGCCGAAGAGCAGGACAACGTTCGTTCCACCCTTGCGCACACCTAACGCGAACACCATTCCGTCGAGCCGCGGGTCGCTTTGTGGAACCAGGGTGGCGTATAGATCGGCGTCGTTGACATCGTTTCTGCCGGCTGACAGTTGCTGTCGCGAAGCACCCATATAAGCCTCGGGATAGGAACCGAGTGGGCGGCGCCCGAATTCATCGGCTAGACCGACGTCGAACACCCTGAATGACTGGTTGAGATCAATTCTGGTTAGTGGCTTCGCTCCCTGCTGCCCCCGGTCGCGGTCTTCGGTGAACGAGCACCGAACAGCTAAACAGCAAAGGCGGCGCCGCACACAAGACAGTAGAACGGGCTTTTGGCGTCGTCTAGAACTTTGACAGGCTCATAGGAATGGCACGGGGAAGCGATGATCGCCATGTCGTCGGGCTCCGACAAGGGCATCGGAACGTCGGGGGTGTCGAGGCTTCCTGTCTTCTCGACTCTTAAGTATTGGCTCTTGAGTCCATTGAATGCATCCCCCAACTCGTTATCAAGCTCCTGCATTAAGACAGAGATGGCGAGATTGCGCGCATATTCCTGCTGTTCCTGGGTCATCCATTCCCCCGGGCCAGCGGGTTTCCCACACGTGGGGCAATAGAAGGCTGGCGGAGGTGAATGACCCTCTGCTTCCTCGTTCGCGGGGCCGGCATGCCATTTGAAGGGCTTGTGGCATCTGGGGCATTCGCGGCGGAGGAAGCCATCGTTGTCCACTGGCAACTCGAGCGGGAGGTTCATTTCAGGTTCCGCTCACGAATTCGGTCTTGTCGATCGGTGTCCCGTCGGCAGTCTTTCCAGTGATCCTGATATTGAAATACGAGCTGGGCACAGATCCGAACGTAGCTCCGAATCGTTTGAGAACGACCACAGACTTGCCTTCTGGCAGCACGGGCACAGGAATTTGGTCTGCGTCACGATAGATGCGGGTTTCTTCGCCGTCCACTGGGGTAGCGTCGAGCTCGTATATGTCGCCAGGCCCGTGGTTGGTGACCACTATGTGGCTCAACTGGTTTCCGCCTCGCTCGTTTAGGCGAGCCGTCACCGTTGGCAGACCCCTCTTGGTCGATGACGGCAACCGCCGCCCAATCGGCAGTCCTCCGCCTGGAGGAGCGGGCGGGGTGAGGTCACCCGAACTGTGCCAGTCGGTCCCGTCTAGGTTGACGGAGCAGCCTGCGGTTTTGAGTCGCCCTGCGAGGTCCTGCCTCCTCTGCGTTGAGTTGTTGAGGCGAACAACATGACGGCCGTGGATGTCGCTGAAGACTTTGATCTGGCCCAGTTCGACGATGATCGTGCGTTCAGGGTTTCGCCCCATGGCCATCCCGGCCTCGTAGAGTACGTTTGGCCGTGGCTGCATCTGGGGCGTGCATTCCGGATCGCCCGAGTCTGCAAGGGACTCATGAAGATGGGCGATGTCGTCAGGTGTCTGTAGGACGACAACTGCTTGCGCGGCGTTGAAGGCAGCATCGAGCACATCCCCGATGTAGGGCGTCCCCGTCCCGGTCATTGCCAGCGCCGTGGACCACTCGATGGGCTCGAGTCCGATAGATCGGAGAAAGGCGAAAAGATTTACCCGAGCCTGTTCGTTTCGTCCGTGGATGACAAAAACCTTGCGCTGATCGGGCGTTCGTTCCTCGCTCATGACGACTGAACCTCCTGTGTCTGCTGCTACATTGGCCGTTGCTGTCTCAGTGATTCCGGTCTCGTTTCGCTGCGCCGGTTGGTTGACGTTGAGGTGATTTATGTACTCGGACGCGGTGGTCATGTTCCGGTACGCTCGAAGGTTCTCGACGCGGAGGGTCACCTGCCACTCATTGCTGCTTTCTACCACGTACAGCGTTACGTATTCCTTCATTAAGAGAGCTGCGAGGGCAGCCAAAGGCATGGGATACGGACGATCCGAAAGCTCGTCGATGAGGTAGCCGACGCAGCTCTCCATTGGGATGACGGTTGAGTACCGTCCTCGGTCCGCTTCAGTGATGCTCCGCTGTGACATGCCGCTGATCGCCCCGACGAGGGAATCTGGCAGCACGTGAGCCAGTCGCCCGCTCAGAGCAAGCTGATGGAGGCCAGCAATCGTAAGGCCAACGTACCCTTTCGGTGTGGGCTGCGGGGTCGAGAATTCCGATCGCCACACGAGCCCGTAGGACTGTCCCACAGAGTTGTGGGCTCGGGGCACGGAGGGCAAGTCCGCCAGCACTTGGGAGGGATCGAGGTCCTGATGCTGCTTCCAGAAGAAGTGGCTGACGCTCTCCCAACGAGGCCAGACCGATTCCGGCCCGTCTCTGGGGCCATCGGACCGGAGCGCGTAGTACATCTGAGCCCAGATTGTGTCGAGGAGATCGAGCTCAGCCGCGTTAAGGGGGCGTAGGAGGTCTTCAGCGGTTCGTCCGACCATGCCTTCTGCCCTTCCTCTTAGAACTACGTCTCACTTCTACCCCTTTGGTCGCGTCTCGATGGCGCCCGCACGGACGCGCCTGCTCAGCATTTCATCGGGCTCAATGAAGACCACAAGCAAGGAGCGCCTCGCGTCAGCCGTTCGCCCGCCACACAATTTCGGTTGTCTCACGGCGACCAATATTCCAAGCTCATTAATCTCCCGACTTCGCTACCTTGTCCTCGCAATCCTGAGTCCGCACCTCGGACCCGGCGGATCTCTCTCGACACCAACGCCTAATTTGAGCCCAGAGTCGGGGCGGCCATTCGGCGTGGCCACGAGGCGATCTCCATTCCGCCAGCTCGGCGATTGGGCGAGTGTCAAAGTTGACTCACGTTTGTCTAACTTCGAGCGGAATCAATAACCGCCGCCAGTCTCGCCCGCCATGTTGGCGAAGCGGGAGTAATGCCCCTGGAAGGCAACCACGATGTCCTTGGTGGGACCGTTACGGTGCTTGGCGATGAGGATGTCAGCCTCGCCGGCACGGGGGGATTCTTTGTCGTAGACATCCTCGCGGTGAAGCAGGATGACCATGTCGGCGTCCTGCTCGATGGAGCCGGATTCACGGAGGTCCGAGACCATGGGCCGCTTGTCCTGGCGCTGTTCGGATCCACGGTTGAGCTGCGAGAGGGCGATGACCGGAACCTGCAGCTCCTTGGCCAACAGCTTGAGCGCGCGCGAGAATTCGGAGACTTCCTGCTGACGGGATTCCACCTTCTTGCCGGAGCTCATGAGCTGGAGGTAGTCGAGGATCACCAGCTTGAGGTCGTGCTGCTGCTTCAGGCGACGGCACTTGGCCCTGATTTCCATGAGGGACATATTGGGGCTGTCATCGATGAACAACGGAGCATCGTTCATGCGGCCCATCGTGGTGGCGATCTTGGACCACTGCTCATCCTTGATGGTGCCCTTGCGGAGGTCCTGGAGGCCAATGGTGGCTTCCGCAGACAGCAGGCGCATCGCGATTTCATTCCGTCCCATTTCCAGGGAGAACATCACGGTGGCGAGGTTGTGCTTGATGGCAGCCGAACGGGCGAAGTCAAGCGCGAACGTGGACTTACCGACGGCGGGGCGCGCGGCGATGACGATCATCTGACCCGGGTGCAGGCCGTGGGTGAGCTCATCGAGTTCATAGAACCCGGTGGGGACACCCGTCATGCCTTCTCCGCGGTGGCCGGATGCCTCGATCTCATCAACGGTGGATTCCATGACGTCCTTGAGCGCCACGTAATCTTCCGCCGTGCGGCGTTCGGCCACGGCATAGATCTCGGCCTGGGCCTGGTTGACGAGGTCTTCCACCTCGCCGTCCTGGCCGTAGCCCATCTGGACGATCTTGGTGCCGGCGTTGACGAGTCGGCGCAGGACGGCTCGCTCAGCCACGATTTCGGCGTAGTAGCCGGCGTTGGCCGCCGTGGGCACGGTCTGGATGAGCTCGTGCAGGTAGGCAGGGCCGCCGATCCTGTTGATCTCGCCGCGTTTGGTCAGCTCATCGGACACTGTGACGGCATCGGCAGGTTCGCCGCGGCCGTAGAGATCGATGATGGACTCGTAGATCGTCTCGTGGGCCGGGCGGTAGAAGTCATGGCCGCGGACAATTTCCACGACGTCGGCAATGGCGTCCTTGGACAGCATCATGCCGCCGAGAACCGATTGCTCAGCGGGAATGTCCTGGGGAGGTTTGCGACTGGCGTCCGATGTCCGGCCGCCCTCGATCGAATCCAAGTGCGTAACTGACAAGCCGTCCTCCATTGTGTACCGCGCAGATAACTGTTCCCGGCGGTGCGGTAGGCCAATGCCCAGGTGTGGGTTGCTCCGACCGCGCCGTTTATGCCGGCTGGTCCAAACTGTTCCGTAGGGCACCGACAATTTTGGTTCCCCGAGATTTCCACAACTTATCCACAGACAAGTCCGCGGGCGCGCTGCTTTTCGACGGCACCGAGGTGTAGTCCACAAGAAACAGGGGTTTTCCAAGTACCTAAAGCAGGTACTCAGCCACGTTAGCCCTGCTTTTCCGAGGCACCAAGCCGGGCCTGTGGATAAAGTGTGGAATACACACCCCTACTTGTGCACAGTCTGTGCATGACCCTGTGGAAAGAGAATTTCTTTTTCCGGCAAATGGCCTCTGAGCTGGGGAAACGTTCTTCAGGCCATGTGGATCAAAAGTATTTTCTCCAGGGGATCATCCACAGGCCGATTCGCTCAATGCGCACCTCTCCCCTCACTCAAGCGCCCCAGGAGGGATAAATATGCCGAAAATGTGATACTCCCCACAATCTCTCCCGGAATTTGACAGCCTGCTCTCAGAAACTATGCCGTAGCAGGAATGTGCTGTGGATAACCGCGTTCTGACATAAGCTCAAGGTATGGGTTTCACCATTGGGGATGTACTGCTGGTCGCAATGCCCGTTGTCATCCTTGTGGCTGTGATTTGGGCCCTGACGGAGGCATTCAAGCCACGCAACTCAGGGCTGTCCGACGCCGAGCGCTATCAACGTGAGCTGGCCGCCCGCTCGGCAGCCCACCAGGCCGCCCAAGTGCAGGCGGCGACGGCGGCAAGGGCCCGTATCGATGCGTCCACCAGGCCGAGCCAAAACGCGCAGCAGCAGTCGCAGCAGGACAGCCAGTCGCGGGCCGCGCTCAGGGCGCAAGCCGGGGCCAGCCCGGGGGTCGGCCAGGCCGGCTACAACGGCCCCATTCTGCCCAACGGGCAGTTGAATCCACAGTTCGCCCTGCAATTGCAGGGAATGGTCCGCAGTGGGCAGAAAATCCAGGCGATCAAGCTCCTGCGCCAGCAAACCCACTCGGACTTGTTGACCGCCAAGAACTACATAGATCGGCTTTAGCGCATGTCATCCCTACTCGTTCCGGTCTTGATCCTGGCGGCCGTCGTCGTCGGCGTGCTGCTGATCGGCCGCGTGCTCTCCCGCCGCTCCGCGGAACTTCGCGACAATGCCGCCACCGGCAAGGCTGCCGTGGACCCTGTGGAGCTGGCCCGCGAGGCCGCCGCGAAGCTCAGTGAGGACCAACACCGGCAGCTGTATTCCCTGATCGCCCAAGGTCAGGCCATGGCGGCCATCAAGCTGTACCTCAGCGCCACCGGGGAGGGGCTGCGTGCCTCACGGGACGCCGTCGGCGCCCTTGCAGCGCACCCGCAGCCCTTCCGCAAGCCCGAACCCGCCCCGCAGGACCTCATGCCCGACGACGACGAGCCGGAACACTTCCCGTACCGTTACCGGGCAATCGTCAGCAAGGGCGACGTCACACGTGAAGTGAGCAGCAACATGCTCAATGACGAGATCTACGGACGGATCCGGACCCTGGCCAAGAGCGGCGACATCGAAGCCGCAGCGTTGGCCTTGACCAAGCATTCCGATATCAGCATGAAGCAGGCCCGGGAGTTCATCGAGCTGCTCGACGACTAGCGCCAGGTGCGGCTCAGCCCGGCTTGCCTAGCGTCCCGCGGTGATCCCCGCGAGGAGTTGCTCAAACGGCAGGGATTCCATGGCGTCCGCCTTGCGGTGCGGCTGCTCGCCGCTCAGGAGCCGGGTCAGCTCGCCGGCCGCGCGGTCCACGCGGACCGATAGCGGCGACGCTCCGTCGTCGGTGTTTCCCCAATCCTGGGGCCCGGCGAAAACGGACGTCTGGGTTATCCGGGTGCGAAGGTAGGTGAAGAGCGGACGCATGGCGTAGTCGAGCACCATTTGGTGCCGGTCGGTGCCGCCCGTGGCGCCGAGAAGAACTGCCTTGCCGTCCAGGGACTTCGGGTCCAGAACGTCGATGAAGGACTTGAACAGCCCGCTGTAGGAGGCGCTGAAGACGGGCGTCACGGCGATGATGCCATCAGAATCCTCGACGCCGGCGATCACCTCCGCGAGGCGCGGTGCGGCATAGCCGGTGACGAAGTTGTTGGCGATATCCACGGCCAGGTCCCGGAGTTCGATAACGTCCACCCGCACCTCGTACCCGGCATCGCCCAGCTGGCGCTTGGCCGACGCAGCGAGCTGGTCTGCCAGAAGCCTGCTCGACGACGGTACGCCAAGTCCGGCGGAAAGGACGGTTATGCGGCGGGTCTCCATGGCGATCTCCTGTTGCTGGGCGGTTCGATGGCTTCAAACCAGAGTACATGCATTTGCATCTATACTCCCAAACTGTGCCCCCGCCCGTTTTATTCCCCTGCTACAGCCGGACGGTTCCCTGGATGCACATGACCGAGCTCCCGCCTACCCAGATGTCGCCGTCTTCCGCTTTAACGTGGATGCGTCCCGCCCGGCCCAGCACCGTACCCTGCGCGGCGACGTATTGTTCCGGCGCCCGGCCGCTGCCGATCAGCCACTGGGCGGCCCCCGCATTGAAGCTTCCAGTCACGGGGTCCTCCACTATGGCGTCTCCCGGAATGAACGTCCGGACCTCGAAATCGACGCCGGCACCCGGTTCATGGGGACCGATCACACCAACCTTCAGCTCCCCCAAAGCCGTAAGGTCCGGCTCGAGGCCAAGGACCTGTTCGGCCGATTCGAGCAGCACACCGATCCATTGCGGGCCGTTGACCAGCCACGAGGCATCGGAGAGTGCGGTTCGGGGCAGGCGGAGTCCGGCGGCCAACTGTTCCATGATTGCCTTGTCCATGGGCCCGAAGCGCGTCAGTGGAGGCGCAGCGAAGGCGAGGCGGCCGCCGTCGAGCTTTACCTTGACCAAGCCTGCCCCGCATTCCTGCACCAGCATCCCTTCCTGCTTAGGCACTCCTCCGGACGCCAGCCAAGCATGCGCCGAGCCGAGCGTCGGATGTCCCGCGAAAGGAAATTCCTCGCTGCCGGTGAAGATCCGGACCCGGTAATCGGCCGCAGGATCACTCGGCGGCAGCAGGAAAGTGGTTTCAGACAGGTTGGTCCAGTTTGCAAAGTGCTGCATCTGCTCCGCGCTGAGCCCTTCAGCGTCGACGACGACGGCAAGCGGATTGCCGAGGTACGGCACGTCAGTGAAGACATCCACTTGCGAGAAGGGCCTGATGCGCATCGTTTCAAGGTTCACCCCGGCAGGCTATCAAGTTCCACCGGCCACGGCCCCCAGCCCTGTCTTCTTCAGGCGAACTGGCAGCTAATGCCCCTCACGAGGCCGCCAGAGGGCATCTACTGCCAGTTCGCGGGCCCCGAAACCGCGCAAAGCAAAGGACCCCCGCCTCCGGAAACCAGAGACGGGGGTCCTTCAAGCTACGTCAGAGACTATTTTGCTGCAACGACCTCGAGGTCGATGACAGCGGAAACGTCCTCGTGCAGGCGGACGTTGGCCTGGTACGAACCAAGTGACTTGATGTGGTTCGGCAGTTCAACGTTGCGCTTGTCGATGGAGCCGAGGCCAGCGGCCTCAACTGCAGCAGCGACATCAGCCGGCTTGACGGTGCCGAAGAGACGACCGGACTCGCCGGCCTTCACTACGAGCTTGACCTTCTTGGAAGAAAGCGCAGAAGCCTGGGCCTGTGCAGCTTCAACCGAAGCGTGGGCACGAGCAGCGCGGGCAGCCTTGATGGACTCAACCTGCTTCTCGCCACCCTTGGTCCAGGTCAGAGCGAAGCCGCGGGGCAGCAGGAAGTTACGTGCGTAACCGTCCTTGACCTCGACAACATCGCCAGCAGCACCGAGACCGGTTACTTCGTGGGTCAGAATGAGCTTTGCCATGTTAGTTAATCCCTTCCTTAGCCGCGGCCAGCGCCGGAGTAAGGCAGCAGAGCAACTTCGCGGGCGTTCTTGATTGCCTGGGCGATTTTGCGCTGTTCCTGCACCGTGACGCCAGTGACGCGACGGGCGCGGATCTTTCCGCGGTCGGAGATGAACTTGCGCAGCAATGCTACGTCCTTGTAGTCGATGACAGTGATGTCAGCGGCCTTCAAGGGGTTGGACTTTGGTTTGGGCTTACGGAGTTCAGCCTTAGCCATCGTGGAGCTCCTTTTCTATGGAGCCCGTGGAATGGATCCACGGGATGGTGGTGCTCGACGGCGGTCGCCACCCGGGTGCCTCGCGGCACGTCCGGCGGGTTCCGGCGTCGAACTTTTATGAGTATTTAGAAGGGAGGTTCAGAATCCGGGCCGTTGCCCCATCCACCCGCATTGCTGACGCCCGGGGTAGCCCAGGGGTCTTCCTGCGGTGCGGATTGGCCGCCGCCCCATGTTCCGCCGGAGTTGCCGCCCTGGTTTGCACCAGCGCCGCCACCTCCGAAGCCGCCGCTGTTGTTGCCGCCGCCGAAGCCGCCCTGACCACCCTGACCGCCGGAGCGCTGGGTGCGGTTGACCTTGGCGTTGGCGTAACGCAGGCTCGGGCCGATTTCATCGACTTCGAGCTCGATAACGGTGCGCTTCTCGCCTTCCTTGGTTTCGTAGGAACGGCTCTTCAGGCGGCCGGAAACGATCACGCGCATACCCTTGGTGAGGGATTCGGCGACGTTTTCAGCTGCTTCGCGCCATACCGATGCGCGGAGGAACAGGGTTTCCCCGTCCTTCCACTCATTGGACTGGCGGTCGAAGGTCCGGGGAGTAGAAGCGATGGTGAAGTTCGCTACCGCCGAGCCTGACGGTGTGAACCGCAGTTCGGGGTCATTGGTGAGATTACCGATGACCGTAATAGTGGTTTCGCCTGCCATCTACTGCCTCCTTGTTCGTTCCTGCGGGGTAAAGAATGAAAGCCTGGAGCTGAAATTACTCAGCAACGACCTTCTGCTCTTCGGGGCGGGTGATCTTGGTGCGCATGATGGTCTCGTTGAGACTCAGCTGGCGGTCAAGTTCCTTGGCGGTTTCCGGCTTGGCGGTGAAGTTCACCACAGCGTAGATACCTTCGGACTTCTTCTTGATGTCGTAAGCGAGGCGACGGCGGCCCCAGATGTCAACCTTTTCGATGGTTCCACCATCGGTGGTGATGACATTGAGGAACTTCTGAAGCGACGGCTCTACGGTACGCTCTTCGACCTCGGGGTCGATGATTACCATCAATTCGTAAGGACGCATATGTGAACCCACCTCCTTTGGGCTAAGCGGTTACGGCATTTCCGTAACAGGAGGTTCATTTGCGATGAACAGTGCTGCTGACCGCTTCCAGAAGCGGAAGCAGGGCGCAGCACAGACTTCAATATCTTAGTCCATTTCCCGCCTCTAAGCCTATTCGGCGTGTCGGCAAGGTGGAATGAGCGGCGGCGCATATGTGGAAAACCCAGGTATGTGGATAACTCCCGCGGAACCGGCGCGCCAGCCTCAGGCAGACTGAACCCATGACCATCCTCAAATCCGTCGCACTCTTTGTCCTCGCGGCCGTCGCCGAGATCGGCGGGGCGTGGCTCGTGTGGCAATCAGTCAGGGAAGCCAAACCGTGGTGGTGGGCTGGCCTTGGGATCGTGGCCCTCGGCATCTACGGGTTCGTGGCGGCGTTCCAGCCTGACGCACACTTCGGCCGTGTCCTCGCAGCATATGGGGGGGTGTTCATCGCCGGATCATTGGCTTGGGGAATGCTCATGGACGGTTTCCGCCCGGATCGTTGGGACGTCATCGGCGCCGTGATCTGCATCCTGGGCGTCGCCGTCATCATGTTCGCGCCCCGGCCGGTCAGCTAAGCCGGCAAGGCAGCTAAGCCGTCACGCTGCGCAACTTTCTGGACCGTCCGACGTCGGGATCCCCCGGTTTTCGTCCGGCGCAGTTCCACGCCGGACGCTAAAAGTCTGCGTGGCGTGACGCCGGGGCCGGCCAACCCCCGTGCCATGATCTGACTATGAACGCCGCAGCAAGGAACCAACGTCCGAAGTCTGCCCGTGCCAAACGTTCCCGATTGCGATTCGGGCTGATGATCCTCACCGGCATCGCTGCCGCGGTGGCGACCGGGATCTGGGGTCAGTGGATTTACGCACCCGCCGCGGGCTGGGCGGTTGCAGCGGTGGTCTACAACGTTTTCGTGTGGACAGTCATCACCCCGATGAAGGCCGATCAGACGAGAAGCCACGCCACGGAAGAGGATCCGCGGCGCTCCACTGCCGACCTTCTCATCCTGTGTGCCGCGGTCGGTTCCCTGGCAGCCGTCGTGCTGGTGATGATCGGCGCCAAGGATGCGCACGGATTCGACAAATTCATGCTCGCCTTGCTGGCCCTCGTTGGTGCAGCGGCCTCGTGGCTGCTGGTCCACACCCTCTTCACCTTGCGTTATGCCGAGGTGTACTACACGTCCGATCCACCCCAAGGCATCGAGTTCAACCAAAAAGAACCGCCGCAATACACGGATTTCGCGTACATGGCATTCAGTCTGGGGATGACCTACCAAGTCTCGGACACGTCGATCACCACCAGGGCAATGCGGTCCGCTGCTTTGCGGCACAGCCTGCTCGCCTACGTTTTCGGCGTCGGGATTCTGGCCACCACGATCAACCTCGTGGTGAGCCTCGCATCCTGAGCTAGATCGCTGTTCGGAAGAACAACTCCGCCAACGTGGCCAAATGGCGCGGGTCTTCAACGCCGCATAGCTCGCGTGCCGAGTGCATCGACAAAAGGGGCACGCCGACGTCGACCGTCCGGATCCCCAGGCGGGTAGCCGTCAGTGGACCGATGGTAGAGCCGCACGGCACGTCGTTGTTGGAGACGAACTCCTGGTAGGGGATGCCCGCCTCGCCGCAGAGCCGGGCCCAGAAGGCCGCGCCGGTGGCGTCCGTGGCGTAACGCTGGTTGGCGTTGATTTTGAGGAGCGGTCCGCCATTGAGGATGGGCCGGTTGGCGGGATCGTGCCGCTCCGGGTAGTTGGGGTGGACGGCGTGGCCGGCATCCGCGGAAACACAGAACGACGCCGACAACGCCTGGCGCCATTGACTCACGGTGGCGCCGAATCCGTCAGAGATCCGGGTGAGGATGTCTTCGAGGATGGGTCCGCAGGCCCCGGAGCGCGAGGCCGAGCCGATTTCTTCGTGGTCGAAGGCCGCCAGGACGGCGATGGGGCCGGCGGTCGGCGCACCCGCGGTTGCGTGCGCAATGAGTGCCGCAAGCCCTGCGTGGGTTGAAGAGAGGTTGTCGAGCCGTCCTGAAGCGAAGAACTCGCCCTTGGCACCGAACTGCTCAGGCGCCTGGGTGTCCGCGACGACGATGTCGTAGCCGCCGATCTGGGCCGGATCCACGGAAGCCGCGGACACGGAGTCCGCCAGGATTGCCAGGACGTCCGCGGAACCGGGATCGCCGAGGCCGAATACCGGGTTCATGTGCTGTTGCTTGTCGAGCGCGAGGCCGTCATTGACAGCCCGGTCCAAGTGGATGGCCAACTGCGGGAAGCGCAGGAGCGGTCCGGTAGCTGTGAGGTGCTGGGTGCCGTCCAGCATCACGAGCCGGCCCGCGAGCCGAAGCTCACGATCCAGCCAGGAGTTCAACAAAGGGCCGCCGTAGACCTCCACGCCGGCCTGGAGCCAGCCGAACTTGCCTGTCGTCGGCTTGGGCTTGAGCTTGAAGGACGGAGAATCCGTGTGGGCGCCAAGGATGTTGAACGCCGTAGTCGGAGTTGCGCCTTCGGGCGTCACCCAAGCAATGAGGGCGCCATCCCGGATCACGTAGAAGCGGCCAGCCCCGCCCTCCCATGGCAGAAGTTCATCAAGGGCCGTGAAACCTGCCGCATCGAGGCGGCGCGCGGCCTCGTGTACGGCGTGGAAGCTCGACGGCGATGCGCTCACATACGCGCCAAGGTCCTGGATGTGTGCTGCAGCGGAGTTCGAAGGCATGGCTTCGAGTCTAGCCGCGGCCGCGGATTTGCCGGCCCGTCGTTCAACGTCGGATGAACAATTCTGCCGTGGGTTCGGCTGATTTGAGGACCCAGCCGGGGTTTGTGTTTAGCCAGCGGGCCAGCCCGGTAGCGGGAGGGACCAGGACGCAGTCCGCACCGCGCAGCCCTTCGTTCAGATCCCCTTGGCCATCGAGGACGCGCAAGGATTGCGTGACCCGCTCCGCGCCATAGAGATCATTTCGCGAATCAATGGACACTGGCACATCGGGCCTTTCTAAGATCACCAGTCCGCCCAGCTGGTATTCGTTGAACAACTTGCAACCAGCCGGAATGGCCTGGATGGCTGCGCGAGGGAAATGTGCTGGATCCGGACGGCCGAAGAAAGGGAGATTGAAAACTGCTAGCCCTATAGCGATCACGAGGACCGCGGTGGCACCTTGGAAGAACAACCGTCGGCGACTGGCAAAGTAGCGCAACACCACCTCGTGTGACGCAAACGCCGCCAGAACCGGCAACGCAAGCAAGACAAGGATTGGAAGGACGCGCATTGCGGCCACTGATCCGCAGGCCGCAACTCCGATAGCGGCCGTGAATACCGGGTCTCCTCGGCGTGCCGCAACGCCAAGTCCGAGAAGACCGATGGCGAACATAACAAGCTGCAATGGATCAGCCGGGTTGAATGGCTGCCATTCCGTAATGACAGTCGATTCACTCTTGACTTGCAGCGTTTGGGCGAGCAGCCCTGCGCCGTAAGGATTTACGAGTGAGCAAAGCATTGTTACTAGTAGCGCTGCCAGAAACCAGCCTGATCGGCTGCGCGTGCTTCGTCTCAAGAACACCAAAAGGGCACTGGCACCCACAATTGCCACGCCCAGCAAAGCTCCCGCGTGCAAGTTGACCCAAAGAGTCGTCAGGACGGCGATAGCAATGAGCGGCCAAACCGGCTTAGGCACCTCTACCAGCCGCTGTAGGAACATCACGAGTGCCAGGACGGCAATGTAATCCACGAGCTGGGGCCGCGCCGACAAAAACAATGTCAACAATGGCACTCCAATCAGAAGCACCCAAGCGGACAGTACCGGCGCTGCTCCCAGGCGCCGGGCGAGAAGCAGCACCAGTCCACAGATGACGGCGACGAAGCATGCGCAGACAAGAGCAACACCCACCAAACCGGCCGCTTCGTAAGAGAAGCCGAGGACGACGTTGAAAACCCACGAGTTTAGCGTCCATGGTTTTCCGCTGACGGTCCACGAAAACGGATCCACTGAGGGAATTCGACCTTCGGCGATCATAAGGAGCCCCGTGCGGACCTGCCAAAATGTATCTGACTCGGCGAGGTTTTCGGACCGAATCAAGGCAAACGGAAGGAACGCCAACCACGCCAGCATCCAGAACTTGCCCGGCGCTTCAGTCCCCAGGCGAGAAGCAGCCTGGTTACTTTGCCCAACAACTTCGCTCCGCGGTTCCCCCATGAGCCATACCATAGCGGAGCGCCCCGATGCCTGACAGGGTTATCCAGCAAATCCATGACGAAGAGAATCCGCGGTTCCGCCTGCATTTCAAGCTAAGCAGCCAAATAGAGCTCAGACTGACGTTAGTAATCAGGGTTGCTCGGGATCACGAGTCCTGTTTCGTAGGCGTAGACCACCACTTGGACCCTGTCGCGCAAGTGCAGCTTGGTGAGGATCCGCCGGACGTGGGTCTTGACCGTTGCCTCGGAAAGAAAGAACTTGTGGGCGATTTCCGCGTTGGACAGCCCTCCCGCGATAGCCTCCAGCATCTCGGTTTCGCGGGGCGTCAATTCTTCGAGAAGCGGATCGCGGGCTTGGGCTGTGGCCTGGCCGGGCACGCGACCCCCGCGGACGTAGGTCTCCAGGAGCCGCTGGGTGACCCTCGGAGCCACCACGGCGTCGCCGCTGGCCACGAGCCGGACGCCCTGGACCAACTCCGCAGGCGCAACATCCTTCAGCAGGAACGCGGAGGCCCCTGCCTGAAGGCCTGAGAAGGCATATTCATCGAGGTCGAAAGTAGTCAGGATGATGATCCTGGCGTTTGACTCCGAGGCCGTGATCCGCCGTGTGGCTTCAATTCCATCCACGGCAGGCATCCGGACGTCCATGAGCACCACGTCCGGTTCCAGTTCCTCGACCTTCCGGACTGCTTCGGCGCCGTCGGAGGCTTCGCCTACGACCTCGAGATCGTCTTCGCCTTCCAGGATCAGCCGAAATCCCATGCGCAGCAAGGGCTGGTCGTCCACCAGCAGAACCCTGATGGGAGCATTGTCAGTCATGATTTCCCCTTGTCGCCATTCCAGTTCAGCTCCGCATGAACGCGCCACCCGCCGTGTATTCCAGGACCGGCATCCACCGTTCCAGCATAGATTCCCGCACGTTCACGCATCCCCGCGATGCCTTGGCCCGTTCCCAGGACCGCCTCTTCGGTGCCCGGATCCCGGGAGCCCCGGCCGTCGTCGAGCACTTCAATGGTGACCGAGTCGCCCTCCCGCACGATCCTCACATCCACTTGGCTCGAGGAACGGCCGTACCTGAGCACGTTTGTCAGGGATTCCTGCACGATCCGGTAGACGGTGAGCTGGAACGCCGGGTCTTCAGGAAGGGCAGGTCCCGTGTGCGAATAGTGCAACGGCAGCCCTGCCGTCCGGAATCCATCGAGCAGCTTGCTTAGGTCGTGCCCGGAAACCAGGGGCTCCAAAGGAGCAGGACGTGCAGAGTCTTCCCGCAGCACGCCGAGGACGCGGCGCATGTCGGCCAGCGCAGTCCGGCCCGTGCGGGAGAGTTCGCCAAGCACCTCACCCGCGCGCTCCGGATCCTTCTTGACCACAACGGCGGCGCCGTCCGAGAGGCTGATCATGACTGTGAGGGAGTGGGCCACGACGTCGTGCATCTCCCTGGCGATCCGGTTGCGTTCGGTGACGGAACCCAAGCGGGCCGTGCGTGCCGCCCAGGCCCTGATCTCGCTCTCGTGCTCGCGCCGCTGCCGGACCGAAATCCCGATGCCGGTGGCGATCAGGTTGGACAACAAAATGCTGGCCGCGGCGGCGATGTTGCTGATGAGGTGGAAATTCTCCGGAACCGCCTCGCCGTTGGACGGGGTCGCCGGGCTGGTCCACATGAACAGGTACACGAGGGTCAGCGGCAGGCTCGCGGCGCCAAACACAGTCAACGCGAAGGTTCGGGCCCTCGCCACAGCCACCGCATACAACGCAAACCACAGTCCCGCGGAGACGTTCGAACCCCAGGGGTTCAGCAGCGTTACGGCCACTTCGAGGACCGCAACGGCCGCAGTGACACTGAGGGGATTGCGGCGTCGAAGGAACAGGATGGCGGCAATGGCGACGAGCAGCAGGGCGGCGAACCACTTGCCATCCACGATGGAGCTGATGAACGTAGGAAGTGCCAGCAGCGAATAGCAAAGCACCACCACCGCGTCCATGACCCGCGGGTGCTCAAAAAGATAGCGGCGGATCCTGCCACGGCGGCGCAGCGTGATTTCAGCAAAGGACGCGTCGGCCACGTGGGCCGACGCGTCCTGTGCTGGCAACTCTTCACTCATGGCTTGAGCCTAGTGGCCTTGCCCGAGCGGGTGTCCGTGGATTGCGAATCAGACGTCGCGCTTCTTGAGCACAATGAGGGCAGGAATCATGAACAAGATGACGTAGCCGAGGAACACGAGGCCGCCCGCCCAGGGATCCAGGGTGCCGTCTACGTGGCCGATCGACAAGAAGCGGCCG
Organism: Arthrobacter sp. SE2; assembly: GCF_058244265.1. Taxonomy (NCBI): domain Bacteria; kingdom Bacillati; phylum Actinomycetota; class Actinomycetes; order Micrococcales; family Micrococcaceae; genus Arthrobacter; species Arthrobacter sp. SE2. The sequence goes on from NZ_JBZAYA010000003.1 coordinate 255,766, forward strand.
CCGGCCTCACTGGGCAGGTACTGGGGGACGTACTTCCAGAAGTCTCCGGGTGCGAGGCCGAGGAATTGGCCGGCGAACGGGAGGACAAACATGATGCCCACCAGGACGGTGATGCCGCCGGCCGGGTTCTTCAGCAGTGTTCCGAGCGAGAGGCCGATCAGCGCGACCCCGGAGACGTAAAGGCCGCCGGTGAAAACGCTGTAGAGGACACCGTCCGTGTTCCATCCGAGGTCAAGGCCGAAGTTGGCGAACATGGGCGACGCCACCAGGAAGGTCACGACGCCGGCCACTACCGAAAGGACATAGGAGACCACAACCAGGACCACGGCTTTGGCGCCGAAGGTGGAGAGCCGTCCCGGACCCGCGTTCATAGTTGACCGGATCATGCCAGTGGCGTACTCAGAGGCAATGAAGAGTACGGCCAGGGAACCCATGACGAGGATGCCGATGTTGAGTCCGGCGTTCGGCAGGTTGTAAAGATCGAATCCCGAACCTGGCGGGAAGGAGGCGACGGCTTGCTGCACCGATTCTTTATGACCCTGCCGGCCGACTTCGACCATCTGGTTGATGAAGTTCCAGCGGACCAAGGCGGACAGCAGGCCGATGCCGACGATGGCCACGAAGGTCAGGACCAACAGGAGCTTAGTGCTCATGAGGGTCCGGAACTTGATGGATTCGGAGTTCAGTATCCGGAGGAAAGTGACGCCACCGGTCCCGGCTGACGGGACCGCATGTTTCTTGTTGATGGTGGTGCTCATGACTGGATCCCTTCCATGGTGGCAGCGGATGTGCCGCCGACGCCGGCGGGGCTTCCGTTCAGCGGCCCGCCCGGTGTGGTCGGTCCGCCGGTGATGTGCGAGTGGTATTCCAATTCGTCCTTGGTCAGCTGGAAGTAGGCCTCTTCCAACGACGACGTGAGCGGAGTGAGCTCGTAAACCAGTACCCGGTTGTCGAGGGCGAGCTCGGCGATGCGGAGCGGCTCCACTCCGTACACCTCCAGGGTTTCACGTTCGTTCTGCTCCACCCGGACACCGTCGCGGGCCAGCAACTCGGACAAGCGAGTGGTCTCCGAGGTACGGACCAAAGTGCGCTTGCGGGACTGGCTCTCAATCAGCGCATCCACCGTGGTGTCTGCGATGATCCGGCCGCGACCGATCACAATGAGGTGGTCTGCGGTCTGGGCCATCTCGGACATGAGGTGGCTGGAAATGAAGATGGTCTTGCCCTGGCTTGCCAGGTAGCGCGCAAGGTTCCTGACCCACTGGACGCCCTCAGGATCCAGTCCGTTGACCGGTTCGTCGAGGATGAGCGTCTGGGGATCACCCAGGAGTGCGTTGGCGATGCCAAGCCGCTGGCCCATACCGAGGGAGAAGCCTCCGGCTTTCTTCTTGGCAACTGCGGTAAGGCCCGTCATCTCGATGACTTCCTCAACGCGCGAGTTCGGAATCCCGTGGGTGGCGGCCATGGCGCGCAGGTGGTTGTACGCGCTGCGGCTGGTGTGCACCGCCTTGGCATCGAGCAGCGCTCCCACTTCGTGGAGCGGGGCTTTGTGCTGGGAGTAATGCCGGCCGTTGACGATGACGTCGCCCGACGTCGGACGGTCGAGACCCATGATCATGCGCATGGTGGTGGACTTACCGGCACCGTTCGGGCCAAGGAAGCCCGTGACTTTCCCGGGCTGTACGGTGAAGCTGATTCCGTCCACGGCTGTCTTTGCGCCGTAGACCTTCCTCAAGCCTGTTGCCTCAATCATGGAAGCGTTCCCTCCGCTTGCTGCAGCTATGTGGTGACTGTAAGGACAACGCTAACCACCGGCACGGCGGAATACGCCGGTCTCAGGGATGATTCAGGGGCCGCTCAGGGTAGTCCCTATGGATGATGCCGGCTGCGGTCAGGTCTTCCCGACACTGGGAAAGCGCTAGGAAACTCTAGTAAAGCGGCGAATACACCCGCATCGCCCGGCGCTTGACAGTGAACTCCGCGGTCCGCACACCAGGCAACGGCTCGCCGTCGACCGCAATCACTAGCGGTTCTCCGATCGCTTCGATGCTGAGCTCCGCAGCCTCGCTAAGGTGGGTCACCTTGGAGGTACCCACGGTTCCGGTGAGGACCGCCCACAGCAGACGCAGCCGCGCAAAAGGCTCATCGGCCGTGACCATGCGGATGTCCAACACGCCGTCGTCAAGCACAGGACGCGTCAGCGGCGCCAGGTCGCGCGGGTAGTAGCGGCCACGGCCCAGGTAGAGGATCCACAACTTGTGGGGGACGCCGTTGATCCGGAGGGTGGTCGGCGTTGCCGCGCCGAAGGTGCGCAGGCCTGCGACGAGTCCCGCGAGGGGCTTCCCCAGGGCGGGCTGCAGCCGTTCGCGTCGCCGCACGAGGTTGGGGTAGACACCGATGCTTGCCGTATTGAGCATGATGCGCTCGGTGGTCTCGTCCTTGCCATCGACGCCGCGGCCCGCGCTCACATGGCCCAGGTCTGTCCATGCTGCTGCTCCCGTTTTGGCGGCCTGTAGGGCCCCTTCCAGCGATCGGGCGTCTACGTCACGTGCGAAATGGTTCAGCGTTCCGCCGGGCAGCACCAGTAAGGGCAACGAGTGCTCGACGGCGGCCGCCGCGGCAGTGCCGACCGTTCCGTCGCCGCCCCACACGCCCAAGGCCTTCGTCCCGGGCCGCCCTGCTGCGGCCCGGATTTCTGCAACCACGTCATCACCATCGGAAATCAGGCTTATATGCGACTTGGGGAATATTTCCCGAAGCTGGGTTTCGGTCTCCGGCGAGTAGGAACCGCCGAGGGCGTTGACCGCAATGCTCAACCCCTCGCCGTCGCCGACACCGGGCGCGTCGGCCGGTGAACGGTCCGTGTCCGGAACGGGAGGCCGGGCCGGCCACCATTTTCGCGTCAGGAGGGCCGCTCCGGCGCCGATCGCCGAGCCGAGCACGACGTCGGAGGGCCAGTGGGCGCCTGTGTGAACCCGGGAATACGCCACGCCCGCGGCAACAGGAGCCAAAACTGCTCCAAGGCGGGGATTCACCAGGGCGACACCAAGAGTGAATGCAACGGCCGACGCCGAATGGCCCGACGGCATCGAGGAGCTTGTGGGCTGCGGGTTGACAAAGCGGAAAGCCGGCAGGAGCCCGGGCAATGGCCGCGTCCGCGGAAGAAGCGTCTTGAAACCGAGATTGGTGACGGCCGACGCAATGCCAAGGGCCAGGAGTCCGTGGATCGCCGCGTTGCGGGGTTTACCGGGAAATGCCGCGCAAACGCCAGCGATAGCAAACCAGAGCTTGCCCTTGGTAGCGGCCTCCGAGAGGTTTTTCAGAACGGCGTCATGCGAGCCCTCCGGCCACCGCGAGACTGCTCGGACCGCCGCCCGATCGAGTCGCGCTATCCGCCCTGATCCCCATCGCAGCATGCTTCGCATTCCACCAGACTATCGGCGGGCTGGTATGGATGTGGGATTGTGGGGGTCGTTCTTCCCCACAAACTCAAGGGAATCGGCACGCCGCGCAGGGCGTCACATAGGGTAAACCATCAGGTAGCACTCGGTCTTCTCCAAGAGAGCGATCATAGTCTTCGGGCATGCTCTCAAAGCCTCAACTCATCAACAGCGGCATCGGGGTGGCCGTTATCGGCATTGCCGCCGGCGCCTTCTTCGTGCTGAACGGCGTGCCGCAAACGGCCGCCGACACCACCGCCCGCACCGTCGCGGTCAGCGCAGCGGACCTCGCCGCCGTCTCTACGGCGAGCGGAAACGTCTCGCCCGCAAGCACCACGGTCATCAACGCGCAGAACTGCACCGGGCCCATCGCCACTGTTTCCGCTGTGACCGGTCAGCAAGTCACGGCCGGGCAGGTGCTGGTGACCATTGATCCGACGAACGCCCAGAACGCCCTGGCCGTCGCCCAGGCCCAACTGGATTCCGCCGCCGCGCAGGCAAACCAACAGCAGGCCTCAGCCAGCAACCAGGTAGCTTCGGCGAATCAGAGCCTGGCCAACGCCCAACAAACGGCCAACCTGGACGCGAGCCAGCAGGCCAGTGCCGTCGCCGCCGCGCAGACAGCCGTGAACAATGACAATGCGACTGTCGCTGCGGATCAGACCGCTGCCAGCGCCCAGCCCAGCAGCCAGCCGGCCCAGAACGCGCTCAATACGGCACAGGCCCAGCTGGCGAAGGACAACCAGGCACTGACCCAAGCCGTCAACCAGCAAGCCAGTTCGGCCCTCAAGGACAAAGAGCAGATCGCCTCGGCTGCGACGGCCCTGAATTCCGCCCAAAGCGGTGGGGGCGCCACATCCAACACGACGTCGGCCCAGATTGCCGTCGACACCGCAACCAAGAACCTGGCGTCCTGCTCACTCGCGGCCCCGGTTTCAGGAACGGTCACCGCTGTGAACGCCGTCGTCGGAGGCAATGCCGGCAGCAGCTCCGGCTCATCCGGGTCCTCGGCTTCCGGTTCTTCTGGAGCTTCCGGTTCCTCCGGCAGCTCTTCCACAAGCGCGGCGAGCACATCGTCCTCCGGACTGATCACCATCAGCGACACCGCGCATCTGCAGGTCATCGCCAACTTCGCCGAATCCGACATTGCCGCCATGAAGACCGGCGACTCCGCCACCTTCACCTTCCCGGCGCTCAAGACCGACCCCTCCGCGGCACCCGTCACCGGAACCATCACGGCAATCGCCCAGAACGCCACAACCACGAACAACGTGGTCAGCTACCCCGTGACGATCTCCATCAAGAACCCCCCGGCTGCCCTCCGGCTCGGCCAGAGCGCAAACATCTCCGTGACGACTGCGACCGCCAAGAACGCTTTGACGGTGCCTTCGCTGGCCATCACCACCACCGGAACCAAGCAGACCGTCAACGTGATGAAGAACGGGACCTCGACGGCGGTGACCATCACCACCGGGATCACGGACAATGGCCGCACCCAGGTGCTCACCGGACTCAGCGCGGGCGATCAGATTGAACTCCCGGCCATCTCCTCCACCCTGGACACCACAGGCACTACCGGACGAACCGGGACGGGCGGACTTGGCGGTACGGGCGGATTCGGTGGCACGGGCGGCGCCGGAGTTACGGGCGGCACCGGTGGCACCCGCGGAAATGGCGGGTAAGCAGCCGTGAACGACGCCGTCATCCAACTGGACTCCGTGAGCAAGATCTATGGCAAAGGGGAGGCCGAAGTACGGGCACTCGACTCCGTCAGCATCTCCATTGACCGGGGCGACTTCGTGGCCATCATCGGCGCCTCGGGCTCCGGAAAGTCCACCATGATGAACATCATCGGCTGCCTCGACGGCGCCACCCAGGGGACTTATCACCTGGACGGCATCGATACCGGGACCCTGGACGAATTCCAGCTCGCGCAGATCCGCAACCGGAAAATCGGCTTCGTCTTCCAGAACTTCAACCTGATACCGCGCACGCGGGCCGTGGACAACGTCTCCATGCCCCTCGCTTACGCAAAAGTGCACCGCAAGGAACGGCGCGAGCGGGCCCTGGAAGTGCTCGATTCCGTGGGTTTGGCGGAGCGGGCCGACCACAAGCCTTCGCAGCTCTCCGGCGGACAACAACAGCGTGTTGCCATCGCCCGGGCGCTCGTGACCAACCCGGTGCTGCTGCTGGCCGACGAGCCGACGGGTGCACTGGACACCAAGTCCTCGCACGAAATCCTGGATCTCTTCGAGTCCTTGCACGCCAACGGCCGGACCATCGTGATGATCACCCACGAAGCCGACGTCGCGGCGCGGGCCAACCGCGTGTTGCGCTTCCAGGACGGCCACATCATTGAGGACCACCGGGTCCGCGCCGTTAATGCGCACCCAGTAGCGACGGCGGTGCCGGCATGATGATCGCCGAATCAGTTCGCTTCGCCCTGACCGGGGTGATGGCCAACAAGATGCGCTCCATCCTCACCACTCTGGGCATCCTGATCGGCATCGCATCCGTCATCATCCTGCTGGCCGTGGGAGCCGGAACCTCCAACGCCATCAAGGCCCAGATCGGCAAGCTGGGAACCAACGTGCTCACTGTGAGCCGCCAGACGACGGCGGGCGGCCGCGCCGCGGGCGGCGGGCAAGCCGTCACCGGTCCGCGGTCCCGTGGCACCAACCTCACGCTGCAGGACATGGCCGCGCTGACGGATCCTGTCATGGCCCCCGACGTCGCCGCAACGGCTCCGGTGGTCACGGCACAGAACGTCACGGGTACTTACCAGGACGCAACCCACGCGGTCGCAACGTTCGTGGGGACCACGCCGTCGTACTTTTCCATTTCGAACGACACCCTCGCGGCGGGGTCCTACTTCAGCGACGGTGACGCAAGCAGCGGCACCGCAGTGGCCGTGATCGGCAACACCGTGGCGCAGGACCTGGTGGGCAGCTCGGTGACCTCGGCCGTGGGGCAGACGATCGCCCTCAACGGCCAGAACTTCGTGGTCTCCGGCGTACTGGCCCAAAAGGGGTCCTCGGGGCTCAACGATCCAGACGACATTGTGGTGATCCCCTACAGTGCGGCCCAGGACAAGTTCACCGGATACTCGCCGTCCCTCGCCTCCATCACGGTCCAGGCGAAGTCTGCGGACGTGATGAACCAGGCCCAGAACGAGGTTCAGATGATCCTCGATGCCCGGCACAACGTCACCTCCGCCAACCGCGACTACCAAGTGCGGAACCAGGCGCAGATCCTCACGACGGCCACCACCACCACGGCCACGCTGACCATCCTTTTGGGCGCTGTGGCAGGCATTTCGCTTCTGGTGGGAGGAATCGGCGTCATGAACATCATGCTCGTCACGGTCACCGAACGTACCCGCGAAATCGGCATCCGCAAGGCGATCGGAGCCTCGCGGGGCAGCATCGTGAGCCAGTTCCTGATCGAGTCGCTCATCATTTCGCTGATCGGCGGCTTGCTGGGAATCGCTGCGGGCTACATCGGGAGCGCCTTCCCCCTGCTCGGAACGCAACCCGAAGTCCAGTGGTGGACCGTGTGGCTGTCGTTCCTCGTATCCGCGGCGATCGGCCTGATTTTCGGAATCTACCCTGCCAACAAGGCAGCGAAACTGCGGCCGATCGACGCCCTGCGGTACGAATAACCGCCCGCAGTTCCACCTCCAGCAACTCCCCACCAACTCAAAAAGAAACAGCCAACAGGAGATCCACAAATGTCCTATTCAGCACCGGAGCCCGGCCCCACGAACCAGCCGGAGCCCCAGCAGCCCTACACGCAACAGCCCCACGCCGGACAGCCGACAGCGGTCCTGCAAGCCACCGGCCTGGAACCCACCGGACAGGGTTGGGGCCAACCCCAGACGCCGGAACCGTTCGTGCCCAAGAAGCGCTTCAAGATGGGTCGCCTGACGCAGATCCTCCTCGCGGTGCTGCTGGTTGCCGTCGGATTCTTTGCCGGCGTCGGCGTCACCAAGCTCATGGATGCCGGCCAGGCCCGTCCCGGCCGCGGCCAGTTCCAGAACTTCAACGGCCAAGGCGGCCAGGGACGGAACCGGCAGAGCGGCGCTCCTACCAACGGGGCATCGCCGAGCGCAGTTCCTTCGGCTCCCGCCACCTCAGCCCCGTAACCACCCAACTGACTCGAAGTTGTTGTCGTTCTGAGCCTTCAAAACGACAACAACTGCGGGGGCCCACGCCGCCAGGGTTCCCTGGCCGAGCTTGCGAGGCGAGGGTGGCGGTGGGGATCAGTTGCCCTTAACCAGGGGCTTCGCGGCGCCGGCCAGCCACAGTGCGATCAGGATCGGCGCCCCGATGGCAAGCAGGGCCATGTGGATGCCGGTGTGGTCACCTAGGTATCCCAGAAGCGGTGGGCCGGCGAGAAACGCCACATAGCCGATTGTCGAGACCACCGAGACGCGCGCGGCTGCGTGTTTAGGATCATCGGCAGCAGCGGACATGCCCATTGGGAAGGCCAAGGCTGCGCCGATACCCCACAGGGCCGCACCCACCCCGGCAAGGATGAGGTTGCCCGCGAAAACGAAGAGAGCCAGCCCCACTGCTGCGGCGGCCATGCTGACCCGCAGCACGGCTACGCGTCCGAACCTGTCGATCGCACGGCCGCCAAGGAAACGCATCAGGGTCATCGCCGCCACGAAGAGCGCAAACAAAAGAGCGCCTGCCGATTCGGAAGTATTCAAGCCATCCACCGAGGCCTTGGCGATCCAGTCGTTTCCGGCCCCTTCCGTGAGGGTCGCTCCCAGCACCACCACACCGATCAACAGGGTGCGGGAGTCCCGCCAAGCCGACGGACCCTTGACAGCGGGCGCGCCGCCGTCGGGCATTGTTCCTTTGGCTTCGTGGGGCATGAAGTAGCGCGGCGCCGTCAAAGTGAGAAGAACTACGACGCCGGCAATGACCAGCAGGTGCTCCGGAAGTCCAACGCCGATCTCGGAAAGCCACGCGCCAACCAGCGCACCCACAAAGGCACCCCCGCTAAAAGCGGCGTGGAACTGCGGCATGATGGTGCGCCCGAGCCGATGTTCGACGTCGGCCCCCTCGATATTCTGCGACACGTCCCACAGACCGACCCCTACACCGAAGAAAAAGAGCGCCAGCGCAGTGGCGGCCACGGATCCGGCCATCAACGAGAAGGCGATAGCCGCTCCGGCGGAGGCGGCCAGGAGCCCGGCGGCGCGGACGGTATTGGCCGTACCGATCCTGCCGACAACCCATCCCGCGGAGGGCAGCGCCACAAGGGAACCGACGGCGGTGCACAGCAGGAGGGTGCCCATCTGTCCGGACGTCAGGTGCAGGGTCTGGGTGACGGCGGGTATGCGGGCCGCCCAGCTGGCAAAGACCAGCCCGTTCATGCCGAAAACCAGGAAAGTGGCGATTGCCGCGGCTTTGACGTTCGGAGCGGTTCGGGTGCTGGTGGTCATACGATCACAACTTCCACGGAGAGACTTTCAAGTAGGGTGCGTTCTTCAGTGCTTGGCTTCCGGTCCGTCACAATGACATCTACCGCGTCCATGGCTGCAACCAAGGCCACGGCCTGTGCATTCCATTTACTTCCCGTGCAGGCCACGATCACCCGCCCGGCCGATTCCAAGCCTGCCCGCTTGATCGCGGCATCCTCGAGATCGTGCGCCAGCAGGCCGTCCTTGAGGTTGATGGCACACGGCGTGACGATGGCGGTGTCAAAGCGCAATGAGCGGATGTTGGCCTCTGCCATCGGTCCCCGGAATGACTGCTCGCCGGGAACCAGGCTGCCACCGGGCAACAGGAGACCCGGACGCCGCCCAGAGGGAAGGTCCGTCGCCAGGAATTCCACCGCGCGAAGGGACATCGGCATGATGGTCAATTCCCGCGGCGCGAGCCGGCGCGCGATCTCCGTTGCCGTGGAACCGCTGTCCAGCCACACGTGATCGCGGTCGCGGAGCAACCGTTCGACGGCGACGGCGATTCTCTCCTTGGCGTCCTGGTCCTCCAGTTCGCGCTGCCCATAGCCGGGGTTGTCGCCGCGGTCCACGAGGCTGCGGGCGCCGCCATGCACCCGGCGAAGGACACCGTGGGACGCGAGGATTTCCAGGTCGCGCCGAATAGTGGCCCCCGATGCTCCGCATTCGGCAACGAGTTCGTCAACGGTGATCTCTTCGCGCTTGCGCAGCAGCTCGCCAATGAGCCGGTGGCGGTCCGCAGTCCTCATGCTCATATGCTATCCGGTAATGATCATCTAATCATCATTGGTGATCATATGGGCCTGGGCGCGGGAACTTAGGCGCCGAAGGCGCCCTGCGTGCCGAACGGCTCAGACGCTCGCTCACTTTTGAGGCGTTTCAGGCCGACGCTCGCTCACTAGAGGTGAGCGAGCGTTCCGAAAAAACGCACCAAAGGTGAGCGGGCGTTCCCAAGACCGGTAACGGCGTCGCGCGCGAACGGAGTCTGCTGGAAGTCAGCGCGCCCGTTCTACCCGGGACTCGTCCCAGATGGGTTCGGCGGATTCGTAGACCTTGCCGTCGGATCCGAAAACGAGGAAACGGTCGAAGGACTTCGCGAACCAACGGTCGTGCGTGACGGCCAGAACCGTGCCCTCGAACGCGTCGATCGCGCGTTCCAAGGCCTCGCCTGAGTGCAGGTCCAGGTTGTCCGTGGGTTCGTCCAGAAGCAGGAGCGTGGCGCCGGACAGCTGGAGGAGCAGGATCTGGAAACGCGCCTGCTGCCCACCGGAGAGCGACTCGTACTTCTGCTCGGCCGAGCCCACCAGCCCGTAGGAGTCGAGCGCGCCGGAAGCAGCCTCGCGGCCCAGTCCGGAACGGTGTTCGTCACCCCGGTGCAGGATGTCCAGCAGCGTCCGGCCCAGGAGGTCCGGGCGGGAATGGGTCTGCGCGAAGAATCCGGGACGGATCCTGGCACCCAGTTTAACGGTGCCCTCGTGCGGAACTTCAGCGATTTCGACGTCCGAAACCGGCAAATGCTCGCGCTCCGGGTCGGTGCCGCCGGCAGCCAGGAGCCGCAGGAAGTGGCTCTTGCCCGAGCCATTGGAACCGAGCACGCCCACGCGGTCCCCGAACCAGATCTCGGCAGAGAACGGCTTCATCAGGCCCGTGAGTTCAAGCTTTTCAGCCACTACGGCGCGTTTGGCCGTGCGGCCTCCCTTGAGGCGCATGTGCACGTTCTGCTCCAGCGGCAGGGCTTCGGGCGGTCCGGCCTCCAGGAACTTGGCGAGCCGCGTCTGAGCGGCCTGGTACTTGTTGGCCATGTCTGAGCGGAATGCAGCCTTGGTTTTGTACATGATGACGAGTTCCTTGAGCTTCAGGTGCTCCTCGTCCCAGCGCTTGCGCAGTTCCTCGAATCGCGCGTTGCGGTCGATACGCGCGTCCACATAGGTGCCGAAACCGCCGCCGTGCACCCAGGCGCCGGCACCGTTGATGCCGGGTTCAAGCGTCACGATGCGGCCCGCGGCGTTGTTGAGCAGCTCGCGGTCGTGGCTGATGAAGAAGACCGTCTTCTTGGATTCGTTGAGCTTGCTTTCGAGCCAACGCTTGCCCGGAACATCGAGATAGTTGTCCGGTTCGTCAAGGAGCAGGAGCTGGTCCGGTCCGGAGAACAGGGCCTCAAGCACCAACCGCTTCTGCTCGCCGCCCGAAAGGCTCGACGCCGGTCGGTGCTGTGCGCGGTCAAAGGGGATGCCGAGAGCGGCCATGCAGACCTCGTCCCAGACGGTCTCAACGTCGTACCCTCCGGCGTCTCCCCAGTCCACGATCGCTTGGGCGTACCGCATCTGGGTTGGCTCGTCGTCGTGCTCCATCATGGCGAGCTCAGCGTCCTCGACCGCCTTCGCGGCCGAGGCGAGGGCCGGCGGCGCGGCGGAAACGAGCAGGTCGCGCACGGTGGATTCATCGCGGACCTGGCCAACGAATTGGCGCATGATGCCCATGGTGCCGGAACGGCCCACCACACCTTCGTCAGGCGTGAGATCGCCGGCGATGATCTTGAACAGGGTGGTCTTTCCCGTTCCGTTGGGCCCGATCAGCGCTGTTTTGCTGCCGTCCGGGACCTTGAAGGTCACACCGTTGAGCAGCTGGGTGCCGTCGGAGAGGAAGTAGTCGATGCCGGAAATATCAATATGGGCCACTGCCCAATCTTCCCACGGACCGCGGCGGACTCCTCAGCCGCCCACTCAGGCCGACAGTTCGCCGATTACCGCACCGGTGAGATACCTCTGGATTGTCGGCCCCAGTGCCCCGACGACGACGGCGTGCGGCGCCGAAGCGATTGGCTCCAGTTTGATCAAGTAACGGGTCAGGATGAGTCCGGAAAGCTGCGATGCCACCAGGTTTCCGCGCCACGATGCCTCTTCCGCGGGCACCCCAAGGCCAGCCAGAAGCGGATTGATAGCCCGGTTCAGGATGAACTCGCGGACCAGGGCGGCACTCCACTCATGTTGCATCGCCGTCCGCAGAACCGCGACCCCGGCTGCCCCCGCGGGCGAGTCCCACACGGTCAGGAAGCGCGCCACCAGCCTCTCCCCGACGTCCCCCCTCGGCCCGGTCAGAACAGCCGTCACGTGCTCCTTGGGATCCACGGGTGACTCGAGCGCAGCCATGAACAGCTGCTCCTTCGTGCCGAAATGATGGTTGATCATGGATGGATCCACGCCGGCCTCGGCCGCGATGGCCCGGACTGTTGCCGCATCATATCCCTTGCGGCTGAACTGTTCGCGGGCCGCACGGAGAACCGCGTCCCGGCTGCTCACCTGTCCCGGGCGGCGACCCCTGCTCACACCGGTTTCCGATTCACGGCGGGCTTCCGGCGCGCAAAGTCCGGGGCGTGCTCGGGCCGCGGCCCGAAGGCGATCATGAGCGCTGGAAGTTTCCCGAATCCGGGTACGTGTCGGGCGGCAAAGACCACCGGACCCGGCGGGCCGACCAACTGGCCTTTTACTGCGGGGCCGAAGACCGCTTTCTGGATGAGGAGCTGCATATTCTGGATCACCACGGTGGGGAACCAGCGGCGCTTCTGCACCGAAGCGAGATCTGCCTCGACAAGGGTGCCCTGAAGCAATGGGCGGGCGATGCGCCGGGCCGCGGCAACGGCGTCCTGGATAGCCAGGTTGATCCCCACACCGCCTGCGGGAGACATCGCGTGGGCGGCGTCTCCGATGAGGAGGAGGCCTGGTTTGTGCCAGGGCTTGATCCGGTTGAGCTTCACATCGAGCAAATGGAGATCGTCCATGGACCTGATTTCATCCACGCGGTCCGCAAGATCCGGGCGGATTCGGGCCACGCGGGCACGGAAGCTCTCCACCCCTTCGGCACGCATTTGCGGGTCCTTGCCCTTCTCCGCGATGTAGCCGATCTGGTAGAAGTCCTTGCGCGTCAGGCTGAGGAGCACATCGGTGCCGGAGAAGCGGGGCATGATCGAGGCCAACTGTCCCTGTTCGTCCGCGCGCCGGGAGAGCCTGAACCACCAGGTGTCGAAGGGCACGGGGAACTCGCGGGGGACCAGTCCTGCCTTCTGCCGGAGCACCGAGCTGCGGCCGTCGCATGCCACCGTCAACGTCGCGCGAAGCTCCCCCGTCCCGGTTTCCACTCCGGACGCCGCGTCCCGGATGCGGTACGCCACCCCGGCGACCTTCCCGCCGCCGTCGTACAGCAGATCCGTGGCCTCGGTGTTCATCCGGAGCGTGAACTGCGGCTCTTGCTGTGCGGCGTCCACCAGGAAATTCAGGAGGTCCCACTGCGGAACCATGGCTACGTAATCGTAGGGCGGCTTGAGGCGATCGAAGTCGACCAGGGTCACTTCCTTGCCGCCCGCGGGGAGTTTGAAATTGCCGAGCTTGCTTTGGGGCAACGCCCGGAATCCCTCGCCCAGCCCAAGCTCATCCAAGAGCCGGATGGTGGAGGGATGGACGGTATCGCCGCGGAAGTCGCGCAGGAAGTCGGCATGCTTTTCGAGCACTGTGACCTCGACGCCGGCCCGGGCCAGGAGGAGTCCGAGCATCACCCCCGCAGGACCCCCGCCCGCGATGACGCACGTGGTGCTTTCAGGCTGGTTCATGGCCACTCCCACCGTTGCAAATAATTCAACAAGCGTTGAATTAAGTGTGCACCCGTCAGGGAGACCTGTCCAGAGGAGTGCGCGGCCCCTCCCTGCGACGCTCGCTCACATATATCCCCCTTTCTGGCGACGCTCGCTCACATATCGCGCCCTAATACTGTTCAGCACAGTCTGGCGCGCTCAGGAATGTTCCGTTTACGTGCCGGTGTGGCCCGGGTACGGGGTGTGCGGCAAGTTCGCGATGATCGCTGCGAACAGGACAATGTAGGCGACGAAAAACAGGACCCAAAGGATGAACAGGCCGATCCCCACCCAACCGAGGACCTTTCCTTCCTGCGCCGGTACCCCGAATCCCTCGGCCTTCTTTGCCTGCATGATCGCCAAGGGTCCGAAAACAACGCCCAATGAGAAGATTCCGATCAGGCCGAACACAGCCGCCAGGCGCGCGTGCCTCATGCCCTCCATGTACCACTGCAACTGATCCATGCTCACAGGGCGTTGATCGGACGGTGGTGGGTAAGCGGACTGAAATCCTTGCTGCGGCGTCGACATGGGTTCCCCTCGTTGCTGTTGCTCCTTAGCGTTACCTTCCAGCAGAAGGCGCGGCGTGACAGCCTGAGAATACGTCCATCCAGAGAACAAACACCAGCGGTCTGCAGACGGCTCAGCCAGCCGCAGTGAGGAACGATTTGAGCAGCGGGCCGCTGGTTGTCGCACCGAGCCCACCGTCTTCCACGAACACTGCCACCGCCAGATCTCCGTGCACTGCGACAATCCAGGCGTGCGTCTTGGGCGGATTGTCGTTTCCGAACTCGGCCGTCCCAGTCTTCGCGCCAACGGGTGCCCCCGGCACCGACGCGAGGAAACCCGCGTGGCCGGAGGTCACCACAGCCCTCATCATGTCGCTAAGCGCGGCTGCCTCCGCCGGCGTAACCGGCTTGTCGGACGCTGGCGCGGCGGGAGACGCTGGCGCGACGGGGGAGGCCGGCGACGCTGGCGCGCCGGACGCCGTCGGGGTGGCACCCGCGGAGGGTGAGGCTGAGCCGGGGTTAAGGACGAGCTGCGGCGACACGGGCGCGCCGTGGGCCACCGAGGCGGCCATAATGGCAGCGGCCAGCGGGGAAAGCAGCACTTTGCCCTGGCCGATCATCGAAGCCGCGTGCTCGGTGCCGTCGGCGTTTCCCGGCACGGATCCCAGGAAGGCATCGGCCCCCAGTTTCGAGGCTTGGACTGCCACTCCCAATGAAGTTGCCGCGGATTCGAGCTGGGCTTGGCTGACCTTGTCCCGGGAACTGATGAAGGCAGTGTTGCACGAATGGGCAAAAGCGTCCCGCAAAGCAACCGAGCCAAGCGATGACGCCGGATAACCTTCGGCGTTCTTGAAGGTCCGGCCGTCCACAGTAATTGTCGGCGTGCAGTCCACCTTGGAATCCGGTGTCATTCCATTGCGGATCAAGGCAAGGGAATCAACGATCTTGAACGTGGAACCCGGCGCGTACTGGCCCAGCATTGCCGTGTTGTAACCGTTGCTTCCAGGGCCGGAGGCTGCTGCGAGGACGGCACCGGTGGAGGGGCGGAGCGCCACTATGGCCGAGGCCGGGCCAACCCCCGTCAGAGTGTCTTCGGCGAGCTGTTGCAAGCGCGGATCCAGGGTGGTCTTCAGCGGATCGCCGGGCTTCGCATTGACGGCAAAAAGCACTCGGCGGGGATCCGGATTTGCGGCCTTGATCTGGTCGTCGGTCATGCCCTGCGGCCGGGCCTTGATGGAGACTCCATCCTGACCTCGGAGTTGCGCGTCATACTGCTCCTGCAGGCCGCCTGTTCCCACAGTGTCTCCTACCCTGAGGGCACCCCCGGCCTTTTGGATCTGTTCGGCGCTTGCCTCAGCCGCGGTACCCAACACAGCCCGGGCGAAGGTGCGGGTCGGTGCCAAGGGCAGAAAATCGCGGATGGCACGGGCGCCCGGAATCGCCGCAATCTGCTGGTCAGTGACCGTCCGGCTTCCGTCCTCGCGCAGGGTGATGGCGCTGACGAATGCCTGCGGGCCGGACGCCTGGACCTGTTTCACATACGCGGCTTCGTCCACGCCGACCAGTTGTGCGAGCTTCGCTGCAGAAGCTGCAGGATCAACCGATCCAATCGTTGTCTTGTCGATGCCCACGTGAACCACCGGACGGTAGCTGACCAATTTCGCGTCGCCCGCGCCGAGGATATCTGCCCTGGACGGCGAAGTGACGGTCTTGTCCAGTACCTCCCCGTCCTTAAGGTCCGGCTCCAAGAGGGCCGAATTCCATTGGACGGCCCATTTGTCGCCGGATTTCTTCAGTGCGGCCTGGGAGCTGTATTTCCACTCCGCAGTTCCGATCTTCCACGTGAAGTTGAGCGGGACCGACGCTTTGTCGCCGTCGAGCTTCACAGCGCCGCTTTCAACGGACGGCTTGGCCGGATCGAGGGCCGCAAACACGGACTTGAGCTGCTCGTTCGCCGCTGCGGCGTCTTTGCCGTCAACGGCGAGCGATCCGACGTCGAGCGCTGCCAGGGACGACGCGAGCTGCTTCGCAGCGCCTTCCGCCCCGGAGCGGCCGTCATCACAAGCGGTCAGCGAGCCTGCAATCATCAGGGCTGCAAGCCCCAGGACAAGATTCTTGATTTTCCCCATTTGCGCCATTATGCCTTCTTGGGCCGACCGGAATGATCCAAATCACAGCACGTTGCGCTTTTGTGATGCTTCAGGCGCCTGGGCTTCCCGCAGATCCTACTGACTCCGGATGATCCTGCGCTGGGTTGCCGCTGCGATGGCCGCCGTCCGGTTGTCGACGCCCAGCTTGCCGTAAATGTGCACCAAATGGGTCTTGACTGTGGCCTCGGAAATGAAGAGTTGCTTCGCCATCGCACGGTTGCTCATGCCAGTGGCGAGGAGCTCCACGAGTTGCACTTCACGCGCGCTCAGGGCGTGCACCGGATTGCGGATCCGCCCCATGAGCCGCGCGGCGACCTCCGGCGCAAGGGCTGTTTGACCCGCCGCCGCAGACACTACAGCCTGCCGGATTTGCTCGGGTGGCGCGTCTTTGAGCATGTATCCGCTGGCACCGGCTTCTACTGCGGCGAGAATGTCGGCGTCGTTGTCGTAGGTGGTCAGGATCAGGACCGGCGGTGGGGGAGTTCCGGCTTCACCGGCTTTGATCTTGCCGGTAGCGGTGACGCCGTCCATCCCCGAGCCCATTTGCAAGTCCATGAGGACCACGTCCACGGGTTCTCCGAGGGTGTGGAGCTTTGCCAGTTCAGCCAACGCGGCGCCCCCGTCGGCCGCTTCCGCCACCACTTGGACGCCTTCAAAATCGGCAAGCATGGCCCGGAGCCCTGCGCGGACCACGGGATGATCGTCAACTAGCAAAACCCTGATGTTGTTGCTCATGGGGATGCCTCCAAAGCCGGGTTTCCAGTACCCAAGGGCAGCCGGATTGCCACCACAGTCCCCTCGCCGGGAGCCGACTCGACATCGAGGGTTCCGTCCAGGGCCGCGAGCCGCTCGCGCAGGCTTTTGAGCCCGACGCCGGTTCCGTCACTGCGGATTGCCGCGGCAGCGGCCGCTGCGGGGTCGAAGCCCGTGCCGTCGTCGAACACGTCCATGGTCACTTCTGCGTCCAGGAAGGACAGGGTGACGACGGCGGTGCTCGCCTGGGCATGCGCCCACACGTTCGCAAGGGAAGACTGTGCCGCGCGCAACAAAGTGGTCTGGTAAGGGTTGGGAAGCGCCACCGGTGTGCCCTGGAGCTCGAAGCGGCAGCGCAACGTCGCTCCACGTGCGGCGGCCTCGGCCTCGGTCTTGGCGCAAAGGCGACGCAGGGTGTCTGCAAGGGTGGACTCGTCCAGCTCCGGGGACCCGAGTCCCCGGACAAAATTGCGGGCCTCCGCAAGGTTGCTGGCTGCTGTCTCCCGGACGGTCCTGAGCCGGTCACGGGCCGCGGCGTTGTCACCGGCGTCGAGGGCCTTCTCGGCCGAGCGCCCCATCAGGACGATGCTCGAGAATCCCTGCGCCAGGGTGTCGTGGATTTCACGGGCGAGTCGTTCGCGCTCAGCCAGCACACCAGCGTCGTGCTGGCTGCGTGCCAGCTCGGCCCGGGTGCGGCGCAATTCCTCAGCGGCGAGCCGTTGGTTCTCTGCCTCGACGTACAGCGCCCGATACGCCAGGCCGGTGACAACCGCGAAGGCGGCCCCGAAAACAGGCCCGAGGACCATGGCAAGTTGCAAGGCATCCGCCCCGGCACCACGGTTATGGAACCACATGGCCGCGATCAGCAGTGCGGTGCTGGCCGCTATGGCTGGGAGGGCGAATCGCCGCGGCAAGATATGCAGTTGCAGGAAGAACAACGGGAAAGCTATCCACGCGAAGTCCGGACTGATGAGCATGAGCAGCAGCCACAGGAAACCCACGACGGCGAGCCACCAGCGTGCGTAAGGCTTCGGATCGAAGCGCTCAGGGTTGCCGGCGTGCCTCTTTTCGAGAACCGTCCCCACGAGGTAGACAGCAGCCAGTAGCAGCGCGAGACCGAGGCCGGAACCGGTGGCCAAAGGGGAAAGTCCCGCCACCGCAAGCCTGAGGACGGCGACCAGCAGAAGCACGGCGAAACCGACGTGCAGGCTCACGCGCAGGACACGCAAAATCATGGCCGAGCCACTGGGCTGCACCGTCTCTTTGGGCTGCGCTGTGACGCTGGGCTGCGCTGTGGCTTGCGGCAAATCGTCTCCCTGCATGCCCTCCAGCGTAGTCTCGCCCGCCGACGCTCTTGCCCCGATTCCGTGGTATTCGGGCCCAATCAACCAAACGGTTGATCCGCGGGTCAATCAAGACGATCGGTTGGGTCCATCCACTTCCTGATGTTTCATGCGCCAACTGCCCGGAGAGTTGAAACAGAACCAGAAGATCGCCTCCGAACCAAAGGAATTCCATGTTTCTCGCAGTGCGCGACATCCGCTTCGCCAAGGGCCGCTTCGCCCTCATGGGAAGCGTCGTCGCCCTCATCACACTCCTTCTCGTCATGCTCTCCGGACTGACCGCGGGCCTCGGCAACCAGTCGACGTCGGCCATTGCAGGCCTTCCAGCGCAGCAAATCGCCTTCGGCGCGCCCGCCGGTGGCGAGGCCAAGGCGTCTTATACGGAATCGGAGGTGTCCAACAAGCAGCTCGAAGCCTGGCGGAACCGGCCGGGTGTTGCTTCTGCCGAGGCCGTGGGTATCAGCCAGACGCGGTTCCAGTCCCTCGATTCCTCCAATAATGCCGCGGGCACCGCCAACGTCGCGGTCTTCGGGGCCGACGGCGGCATCTCGCCAGTGGCGGTCAAGGAGAGCGAGGTGGTGGTCGGGGAGTCCTTGGCGAAGGAACTGAGGCTGACTATCGGGACCCGCGTGACCGTAGGCGGTACCAACCTGACGGTTTCCGCCGTCACCCGGGACGAGTGGTATTCGCACACCGGAGTCATCTGGACCTCCCTGGCCACGTGGCAGAAGCTCGCACATATTCCTGCCGGGGAATCGATTGGGACGGTTCTCGCTGTGACGTACGACGCCGGTGCCTCCGTGGACCTCGACGCCGCCAATGCGGTGGCCGGTACTGTCAGCGCCACCCCCAGCGGCTCATTCCAGGCCCTCGGCTCCTACAAGAGCGAAAACGGCTCCCTGATGCTCATGCAGGCCTTCCTCTACGGCATCTCGGCGCTTGTCATCGTGGCATTCCTGACCGTCTGGACTGTTCAGCGCACACGGGACATCGCGGTGCTCAAGGCCATGGGTGCCTCCTCCGGCTATGTGGTGCGGGACGCATTGGTCCAAGCGGGAATCGTCTTGCTCGCCGGCGCGGGACTGGGTGGGGGCCTTGGTGTGCTGGGCGGCTTCTTCGCAGCCAAGGCGGCCCCGTTCCTCGTGACTCCGCTGACTACGCTCGTCCCGATTGCCGGGATCGTGATCCTCGGCCTTGGCGGTGCAGCGGTTGCCGTACGCAGCATCACCCGAGTGGATCCGCTGATCGCCCTCGGCGGCAACTAGGCCATTCGAACAGTTAATATTCCACGAAAGGCATATTCATGAACTCCGCACTAAACCTCGTCAATGTCACCCTGGAATACCCCGACGGAGACTCCACCCTCAAGGCCCTGGACGCCGTGGATCTCCGCGTGGACGCCGGCGAATTCTTTTCCCTCGCGGGCCCGTCCGGCTCAGGAAAGTCCTCGCTTCTGGCCGTGGCGGCAACACTGGTCCGGCCAAGTTCCGGGCTCGTCATCATCGACGGCACGGATGCCACCGGACTCAAGGACACAGAACTCACTTCCATGCGCCGGGAAAAGGTGGGCATCATCTTCCAGCAAGCCAATCTCCTGCCGTCACTGACCGCCGTCGAGCAGCTGATCATCGGCGACCACCTCCGGGGAAGGCCCGCCGCTAAGGCACGAAAGCGCGCTACGGAACTGCTCGACGTCGTCGGGCTCGGGACTTCGCTCAATAGGCGGCCGCACCAGCTCTCCGGAGGCCAGCGGCAGCGCGTAAACATCGCGAGGGCGCTCATGGGCCAGCCCCGGGTGCTGCTCGTCGACGAGCCGACGGCTGCCTTGGATCACGAGCGCAGTGAATCGATCGTGCGGTTGTTGCGGCAGGTCACGGACGAATTCGCGACGGCGACCGTCATGGTCACGCACGACACCGAGTTCCTGCCGCTCACCGATTCGGTCGCAACCATGCGGGACGGGCGCCTCGGTTTGGGCGTACCTGTCAGCCCAACTAGTCCCCACCGCCACCCTCGCCTCGCAAGCTCGGCCAGGGAACCCTAGCGGCGTGGGCCCACGCAGTAGTCGTTCTGAGCCCTCAAAACGACACTTACTGCGAGTCAGTTGGCGAAGGCGAGGCGGGTCAGCCGCCGATTAAAGCCTCGTCCTGGGCATCGTCATAGGCATCGCGAGCCTTGAGAATACTGGGCACGTGGTCCTCCGCCCAGAGACGCAAAAGGTTCAATGGCTCCAACAGGGAAGCTCCAAGCTCGGTCAGTTCATAGTCGACGCGCGGGGGCACCTGCGCGTGGACGGTCCGGGTGATAAGACCGTCGCGCTCCAGGGTGCGAAGGGTCTGGGTGAGCACCTTGGGCGTCACCACGTGGACCATCTTGCGAAGCTCGGAGAAGCGGATAGGGCCATCCGCGAGGACCTGGACCACCAACGAGGCCCATTTGTCTCCGATGCGCTGAAAGATCACTCGCGACGGGCAATCAGGGTCGAGGATGTTCGCTGGCAGGTCGGTGGTATCCATGAGGTAACTAAGTTCCTTTGAAGCTATCAGTATCAATTAGATACTGTTTTGATATTGCAAGGATAGCAACCCAAGGAGAGTCATGAAAATCGCAGTTTACGGCGCAACAGGCATGGTCGGAAGCCAGATCGTCAACGAGTCCCTCACCCGCGGCCATGAAGTAACCGCCATCTCCCGCAAGGGCTCAGAGGTTGCCGGGGCGAAGGCGATCGCCGCAGATCTCGCTGATGGCCAGAGCTTCGCGGCGATCGCCAAAGAGCACGACGCCGTCATCCTCGCCACCGGCCCGAGCCGCACCGGCGGCGACCACGGAGAATGGCTTGCGGCAATGGACACCGCCTACAGCAACGCCGAAGGCACGCGCCTCATGATCGTCGGCGGCGCAGGCACGCTGGAGATCGACGGCGTCCGACTCCTCGACTCGCCCGACTTCCCTGAGGCGTACAAGGCCGAGGCAACCACGGCGGCCGCAGCTTTCGCCGCCGTCAAGGAAGCCCCCGAGAACCTGGATTGGACCGTACTCGCGCCCGCGCCGGTCATCCAGCCAGGTGAGCGCACGGGAAAGTACTCCACTGCCAAGGATTCTCCCGCCGGCAACACCATCTCCACCCAGGACTATGCGGTCGCCATGTTGGACGAAATCGAAATTCCGGCCCACCGCCGCGCCCGCTTCACGGCAGCCAACTAACCCAACGCCCGCTCACATATGACGGCGCATTTCCCAACGCCCGCTCACATCTGACGGCGCATTTCCCAACGCCCGCTCACATCTGAATGAACACGCGGATCGCTGGATACCTAAGTGAGCGAGCGTCCGGGGTTTTGACGCCATAGATGAGCGAGCGTCCGGGATTTTGTCGACATATGTGAGCGGGCGTCGGGGGGTTATGTGCCCACGCCGAGGCCGGGTATCTGCAGGCCGAACATGTCCTTCAAGGCATATTTCGCAGCGTGATACCCGGGCATTCCTGTTACTCCGGGGCCGGGGGGCGTTGAGGAGGAACACAGGTACACTCCTGGAATGGGCGTCCGCCATGGCACCGTTGAAAACACGGGACGCCGCACCAGTCCCCGAATGTCCATCAGTCCTGCACTGAAGTCTCCACCAACATAGTTCGCGTTGTATTCCGCCAAGCCTGCCGCCGTCGTCGTTTTCCAGCCGATCACCACGTCGCGGAAGCCCGGCGCGAATTCCTGAATCCTGGAGATGACCGCCTCGGCCATGTCCACAGTCGATCCTTTGGGCACGTGGCAATAGGACCAGAGAATGTGCCGCCCGACGGGAGCGCGCCCGGGATCCACAATAGATGGCTGGGCAACAAGGATGTAGGGCTTCGTGGGATGTCGGCCGGCCGCTACCAGGTTCTCGGCCTCGGCCATGGCGTCACGCGTGCCACCTACGTGGACCGTCCCGGCGGCGGCCAGACCTGGAGCTGCCCAAGGCACCGGCCCGGAGAGGATGAAATCCACCTTGCACGCTGCATTCCCGAACCGGAATGCTTCCAGCGACCGCCGATAGCGGTCGGGAATCGCCGAACCGGCCATACGCAGCAGTCCCGGGGGAGCAACGTCCAACAGGATGGCCTTCGCGGGGCGCAGCTCTTCGAGGGAATCGATCTGAACGCCGGTCTCAATCACTCCGCCGTGGGCCTCGATGTCCCGGACCATGGCCTCCGCTATAGCGACAGAGCCACCAACGGGAATGGGCCACCCGCCGGCATGAGCCAACGCACCCAGAAGGAGTCCCGCCCCCGCGGCGGCGAGCGAAGGAAGCGGCCCCACAGCGTGCGCCGCGACCCCGGTCAGGAGTGCGGGAGCCGCTTCCCCGGAGAAGCGCCGGTTCCACCACGGCGAACCCTGCTCCAGGGTCGCCAACCCAAGTCGTAACGCCGCCACCGGATCGGCCGGGATCCTCAGCAGTTGGTTCTGCGTCACATCCAGCACCCCGCCCATGCGCTCCACCAGCGGTCCCATCAGGCGGGTAAACGCAGATCCGTCAGGCCCGAGTTCTGAAGCGGTCAGCTCCAGCGAGCGATACGCGAGGGCTGCCCTGCCGCCGTCGAGCGGAGTTCCGTATTGGATTTCCGGCAATCGCAGCTCCACGCGCCGCTCGAGTTCAAACTCCCGGAAGAAACGCGAAGCCAGCGCCATCGGATGGACCGCGGAACAGACATCGTAGACGTGCCCCGGTTCCAGCAGCTCAGCTGTCCGTGTTCCCCCACCGATCGTCTCGGCGGCCTCATACACCCGCACAGCCAGGCCCGCGCGGGCCATGACTACCGCGGCGGCCAAGCCGTTAGGTCCGGAGCCGACGACGGCGACCTCAGCCATCGCCTTCGGCCTCGCCGCGTGTAGAGGCCACTGAGTCGTGGGAAGGTTTGGGCGTATCGACCCCGGATTGCGCGTCGAGCACGGACTCAGCCTCCACGGCGTTCAAGGCATCGCGCCGCCAAGGCAGCACCGATGCCGCCGGGTTCTTGAGGTCTATCCGGAACCAATCCTCGGCGCCGTTGAACTCACCACCGTGGGGGTCGTCCACACCGTGGACTCGGACGGGATCCAGGTGGGGTTCCCAGATGTCCCATGAAACCCTCAACATCAAATATGCCGTTACGGCCATGTGTAGCGTGACAGCCATGACGTAGTACGGCATGTCGATGTTGTTCTGCGCGGCCCCGCCGCTTGTCGTCTGGCCCAGATACATCCACGTGGCGGTCCAATGCAACGCCTCGGCCGCCTGCCAGAGCAGGAAATCACGCCAGCGGGGTCTGGCCAAAGCCAGCAATGGCACCAGCCAAAGGACATATTGGGGCGAATAGACCTTATTGCTCAGGATGAAAGCTGCCACTATCAGAAACGTCAGCTGGGCCAGCCGCGGGCGCCGCGGCGCTGTCAAAGCCAATCCGGCAATCAAAACGCAGGCAATGAGGAACATGTCCATCGCCAGGGCATTGATGGCCTCCGGGCCAAGCTGGACCAGTTGAAGGCGTTCCGCGACGAGGTTGTAGGCGAACCACGGCGAGCTGTATCCAGCGGGGCGATCACGGGTGTAGTCGAAAAAGTAGCGCCAGCCGGCCGGGTTGACGACTGCGACCGGGACATTGACTGCGAGCCAGGCTACCGTGGCGGACAAAGTGGTCACAATAAGGACTCGCAGCCGGCGGCTGCGTAGCGCTAGTAAAAAGACTGCGCCCAGCATGAGCAGCGGATAGAGCTTGGTGGCTGTCCCCAAACCGATGAACAGACCGGCCAGGACGGGGCGTTCCTTTGCGAAGAAGTACATCCCCACCGCGAGCATCACCACGGCCCACATGTCCCAATTGATGATTCCGGCCAGCACGATCCCAGGCGCCAGGGCCACCATGGCAGCGTCCCACGGCCGGCGCCGATTGATGCGCGCGGTGGCCAGGACAACCACGATCCACATGGCCGCAATCAGGGTCGCGTTCACATCGAAATAGCCGAGGATCCGTTCGGGGCTGGCACCGCGCCCCGGTACGAGCCATGTAGTAACACCCGCAATCAGCCCCGTGATCACGGGATATTCGAACAGGGCTTTCTGATCGAAGATCGGAAACACGCCGTCCGCAAGGCCCCTGCTGCTGAAAAGTTCGGGGAAATCCGAGTAGCAGGTGGCGTAGAACTGTTGGGGAGTGTGCCAACCGTTGACGCGGCAATAGCCCTTGATCAAGATCGACAGGAGTGCCGCAACGATCGTGAGGATGATCAGGACCCGCTCAACGGTGAAGAATCCCGGGGAGATTGCGCCGGGGGAGGACCGACCCCCGAGGGGTCCGCCGATCAACTCGGTGAAGTTCCTGAGCAAGGAATCACTACGGGTGGGAACCACAAAGCGGGCACGCTTTTCCTGGCTGTGCGGCTTCGTCTCCTGCATGGAATCGAGCTTACCTTCAGGCCCGGCGAACAGGTTCCGGCAAGCCGCGGCGGACGGCCCCGCGCCTGACTCCCGCATTAAGAGGCGGAAGCCCACGCATAGCCGCGTGGGCTTCCGAGGCGAACAGTCCGATGTGTGCCATCAGTCCCTCCTGTAATGCAGTGGTGGGGACACTCAGCGGATGATGCCCATTTGGTGCAGGACGACGTAGACGTCTTCCCGGCGTTGGTCCAGCAGTTGTCCGTTGAAAAGGGTCTTGTCTTTGACGACGGGCTTGCCGTTGAAGACCATCAGGTCCTTGAGGCGCTTGGCCAAGGGTTCACCTCCTTTCGTGTTGAAGAGAATTGCCGGAATTCGGGCATGACAATTAAGCCCACTGAATTCGAAGAAAGCAGCGGCAGAATTAGGCATGTGAATGCCGGGCAATGATGGGTGGATTAAGCGGATTTATCGAATGACCGTAAACAGTACCGAAGCATGGAGTTCCGGTAGGTGGTATCCAGGGGCAGCCGTCCCCAACAAGAAGCTGGTTCCGAACTATGAGGAAACTGCGCACCACGTCAATCGCGTGATACCGCTCAATGGCAGGCCCAACCCGGAGCCTGATTGCACCGTGAACTGCCCCAAATAATCAGGGTAGGAAGTACATCAGGGGGAGTTAGGCCGCAAAACGGCGTCGAGCAGCAAAGGCCGGGGTGCCAGCAACGGTCATCTTCCATCCGCTAGTCAAAGTAATCATTTTCCCAACCTCCTTTTCTGCTTTGGCACTACCGCAGCTGACTGACCGGGCAGTGCACGCCTCAATCCCGGCGGATCGCTCTGGGATCAAAAATAAAGTTACACCATGAATCGCGCTGTTGACCAGCCAATTACAAACAATTTAGAAATTAATTCTTCCTACAGTCCCCAGCGAAGAATGGCAGGCGTCCGCTTGTCCCAACCCAAAGTGCAAACTTTGGCTGTTCCCAGGACAAAGTGGCGGCCTTCCCGGGCATCCAATTCAAGCCAGCGGGCCGTGAGGATGCGGGAAAAATGCCCGTGGGCCACAATCAGGACGTTGTCCATTCCAGACTCGAGGACGCGTGCAATGATCTTGTCGGCACGGGCTGCCACGGAGTCGAGAGTCTCGCCGTTGGGAACGCCGTCGGACCAGATGAGGTAGTCCGGGTTGTCTTTGCGGATGAGGTCCGAGCTGATGCCTTCGTAGTCGCCGTAGTTCCACTCCACGGCGAGCGGTTCATGAACGGCGTCGGGGAAGCCCGCCAACTCCGCGGTACGCCGGGCCCGGCGCAGCGGCGATGTCAGGACCAGGTCGAAGTCGATGCCTTCCAAGATCTTGCGGGCTTCCACCGCCTGCTGTTCGCCTTCCACCGTCAAGGGAAGGTCCGTCAAACCGGTGTATTGGCCGCTCTTGGACCATTCGGTCTCCCCGTGACGCATGATCCAGAGCTGTGGCCGGGAAGGCTTGGCTGCAGGGTTCACTTCAGGACTCCTCTGGTTCGGCGGTGCCTGCTTTGGCATCGACGGCTGGTTCCGATGAAAGTTCGACGGCGGACTCGGGTTGCCCGGCCCACCACGCCACGAGCTTGGACTCGGCATCCTCCTGGGACAGCGGACCGTTTTCCATGCGCTCCTCCAGGAGGAACTTATAGGCGCGGCCAACCACGGGCCCGGGCTTGAGTCCCAGCAAAGCCATGATCTGCGCTCCGTCCAAGTCCGGCCGGATGGCATTGAGCGATTCCTGTTCGGCCAGGACCTCAATCCGTTGCTCAAGGTCATCGTAGGCAAAGGAGAGCCGCTCCGCCTTGCGCTGGTTACGTGTGGTGACGTCGGACCGGGTGAGTCGGTGCAGGCGCTCCAACAAGGGGCCGGCGTCTGCAACGTATCGGCGGACCGCGGAATCGGTCCAGCCCGCGTCCCCATAGCCGTAGAAACGCATGTGAAGCTCTACAAGCCGCGCCACGGCCTTGATGGTGTCGTTGTCGAAGCGCAGGGCCTTCATGCGTTTTGCGGTCAGCTTGGAGCCGACCATGTCGTGGTGGCGGAAGCTCACCGCGCCGCCCGGTTCGAAACGGCGCGTCGCCGGCTTCCCGACGTCGTGCATCAGCGCGGCGAAGCGCAACACAAAGTCCGGGCCAGGCACCGGGCCGTCCGGGCCCGTCTCGAGCGACGCGGCCTGCTCCAGGACCTGCAGGGAGTGCTGGTAGACGTCCTTGTGCCGGTGGTGCTCATCGGCTTCAAGGCGCAGGGCAGACACCTCGGGGAGGACGAATTCGGCCAGTCCGGTATCCACGAGGAGGTCGATGCCCGCGCGCGGGTGCGCACCGTTAATGAGCTTGACGAGTTCCTCGCGCACGCGTTCGGCGGAAATGATCTTGATCCGCTCGGCCATGCCGGACATTGCGAGGCGGACGTCGTCGTGCACCGCAACGCCGAGCTGCGCAGCGAAGCGGGCGGCGCGCATCATGCGGAGGGGATCGTCGGAGAATGACGATTCCGGTGCTCCCGGGGTGGCGAGGACCGAGGCATGTAGATCCCGTACGCCATGGAACGGATCCACGAGTTCCAAGGAGGGCAGTCGGAGCGCCATGGCGTTGATGGTGAAGTCGCGGCGGAGGAGGTCGGCCAGCAGCGAGGAGCCGAAGGCCACCGCAGGCTTGCGGGAATCGGCGTCGTAGGCCTCGGCGCGGTACGTCGTGATCTCAATCTGGAAGCCGGACTTTTTCATTCCGATCGTTCCAAAGGCGCGGCCGATCTCCCAGAAATTGTCAGCCCACCTCTTGATGATGGAAAGGGTCTGGTCCGGAGTGGCGTCAGTGGTGAAATCCAGGTCCGGCGAGACACGGCCCAGGAAGAGGTCCCGCACCGGCCCGCCAACCAGCGACAGTTCGAATCCAGCGTCCACAAACCGCCGGCCGAGGTCCAGGACCACTGGATCCATCTGGAAATTAACTGAAGAACTGTCCAATACTTGCGCCATAGTTCCTTAAGCTTGTCAGATTTCACGGCGCCATCCCACCGGATCCTTGTCATTGCGCTGCGATTGCGTGGCGACGGCACCGGGATCACCGCCGAACGCCATCCGCACGTCACCGCGAGTCCATGTCCCGGTCATCACCAACGGGCAAGAGTCGTTAGAGTGGACTTCATGGCCAACCCGATCCCGAGTGCTCCTGGCAGGAGGACGAACGCACCATTGCCGTCGGCAATTGGTGCCCACGTCGCGCCCGCTCCGCACCCGGCACAGGCTGCCCTTCCGACGGTGGAAGAAGTCTCCGCCGGCGGCGTCGTCGTGGACACGTCCGACGGCGAACTGAGGGTTGCGATCATCGCCCGCCTTAATAGGGGTGGCCGGCTCGAGTGGTGCCTGCCGAAAGGGCATCCGGAGGGCACGGAAAACAACGAGGAAGCAGCGGTCCGCGAGATTGCAGAAGAGACCGGAATCGAAGGCAACGTCCTCGCTCCTCTCGGCAGCATCGACTACTGGTTCACCGTGAGCGGGCACCGCGTCCACAAAACCGTGCACCATTTCCTCCTGCGCGCCACGGGCGGAAAGCTGACCATCGAGAACGATCCCGATCAAGAGGCAATCGACGCCGCTTGGGTTCCCCTCCAGGAATTGGCCCGCAAGTTGTCCTTTCCCAATGAGCGGCGCATCGCCGATCTTGCCCGGGAAGTTCTGCCCGAACACCTCTAACGCGGCCTTTCCCACCGCCTGACGCCGGTTTGACGCACCAGGCAGCCCGGCTCATGGGACGATAATGACAATGTCTGCCGCCAAAACAACCCAGTCACCCCAGTCCGGAGAAACACGTTCCAGCGCCGTCATGGCCGCGGGGACGCTCGTTTCACGGTTCCTCGGCTTCGCCAAAACCTGGATGCTTGGCGCCGCACTGGGCCTGGGATCGACGGTCAATGACACCTTCATCAACGCCAACAACCTGCCCAACTTGATCTTCCTCCTGGTGGCGGGCGGCGTGTTCAACGCCGTACTTGTCCCGCAAATCATCAAAGCGAGCAAGGGCCCGGACCGCGGCGCGGACTACATCAGCCGGCTCCTGACCTTGGCCGTGCTGGTTCTCTTGACGCTCACGGCGCTGGTCACACTGGCTGCGCCGATGGTCATCGATCTCACTACACAGGGCTATTCACCCCAGCAGAAGTCGCTGGCCGTAACCTTTGCGTTCTATTGCCTGCCGCAGATCTTCTTCTACGGTTTGTATGCGCTCCTGACCCAGGTCCTCAACGCCAACGGCGCTTTCGGCCCCGCCATGTGGGCACCGATCCTGAACAACGTGGTGGCCATCGCAGGACTGGGCATGTTCATCTGGATCCTCGGCGCCAACAACACCAACCCCCACACCCTGGACAATTGGGGGCCTTTCCAGACCTTCCTGATCGCCGGCTTCTCCACCGTCGGCGTACTAGCGCAGACCGCGATACTCCTCGTCCCGGTGATCCGCCTGCGGCTAGGACTCCGGCCCCGCTTTGGCTGGAGGGGCGTGGGCCTGGGCCAGGCAGCGAAATTGAGCGTCTGGACGCTCCTGACCGCCGCCGTCGGGCAGCTCGCTTTCCTTTACGTCATGAGGATCGCGACGATTCCCGGTTCCGAGCGGCTCCGCCTGGAGCACGCGCAGGACCCGGCGGCCGCCACTCTCCCCGGTAACGCGGTCCTGGAAGTAGCCAGCCAGCTGTATCTGCTGCCGCACTCGATCATTGCGTTGTCGCTCGCCACGGTGCTCTTCAACCGCATGGCACATGCCTCCCAGGCCGGCAACAAGGCCGAGTTGCGCGAGGCCCTTTCGCATGGACTGCGGACCATGGCCGTCGCCACTGTCTTCGGGGCCCTGGCCCTGTTCGCCCTCGCCGGACCGCTGGGCATGTTCTTCTCCGGCGGGAAGCCCCAGGACGGCGTCATGCTCGCCCAGACGCTGACGATCCTCGCGCTGAGCACGCCCTTCATGAGCGCCAACTTCATGATGTCCCGCGTCTTCTACGCCAACGAAGACGCCCGGACCCCTTTCTACATCCAGCTCATGCTGGCCCTGCTCAACGTTGTGGGCGCGTTCATCATCCAGTTCCTGCCGGTGGGCCGGATCATCTTCGCGATCGCCGTCCTGTACACGCTTGGCAACATCCTTTCCGTGGTCATCAGCGTCTGGTTCCTGCGACGCCTCCTCGGCCATGTGGACGGCCCCCGGATCGCAAACTCCTACATTCGCATGGGTTACGCAGCCTTGGGCTCGGCGATCGCCGGCGCATTGGCCTTGTGGCTCCTCGGCAGCTATCACGCCGACGGCTTTGCCTGGAGCAGCAGGCCCGCCGCTTTGGTGACCGTTGTCGTCGTCGGGCCCGTCATGCTGCTTGCGTACCTGTTCCTGCTGCGCGTCTTCCACGTCAGTGAGCTGCGCGATTTGCTCCGGCCGGTTCTCGGCCGGCTCGGCCGGGGTGTTCCAGTCGAGAAAACACCGCCCGCGGGCGGAAAGCAGACCCCGACGCCGGTCCGCGCCACAGTGTCCGACGACACCGGGCTCATTCCGCGCATCTCGGGCGAATTCGACGCAGCATCCTTCCGCGCCGGTCCCGCCTTGCAAACCATCCCTTCCAAGGACGGGTGGGATGGCGGCCACGATCCTGACCACCTTGCCGATAGGGGCATTGCGGAAGGGAAAGATACAGTGGACGCTTGGTCCGACATCGAGAAGTCATATCTGCCGGATGAAGACATCCCCAGCACCGCGCAAGGGGCCGCAGGCCGCCCAGGCATCCCGTTGCCTGGCCGCCGTACCTATCAGGGGACGCCGGGAAACAACCCATATTTCCGCGGTGGACCCCGCCGCAAAAGGTGACGCATCCTCGCAAACCCGGAGCCGGAACGGCCCAATCAGCTAGGATCAGAAACTAATACAGGTAGTTGCAGACCACGGGTCACCCGGCTGGCCGGATCCCGTATTCAGGACCCGCAGCTTCCGGACAGTCATAGGAGGAACCCGTGTCCCACCCGATCGATGTCGGATCAGTGCTTGGCGGCCGCTACAAAGTCACAGCCACCGTGTTGACTTCGCACGACCAAGATCTGGTGCTCGACGGCGTGGACCAGGTCCTCAACAGACCTGTCAGCATCCTCGTGGCCGGCCCCGGAAACGCTGAGCAGGTCGCCAAAAGCGCCCGCGAGGTAGCCACTGGGGAACGGCCCGGCCATGTCCAGATCCTCGATCTCGGCGTGAGCGACAGCACCACGTACCTCATCACCAACCACAGCAGCGCTCCTGACCTACTGGATCTCGTAGTGGCCACCAACCCGCCCTACGTCGAACCGTTCTTCACGGACACTCTTGGCAGCGAGATCTTCGGCCAGGCAAGGTCCCACGAACCCGAGACCTACGACGGACTGTACGACGAAGAAGAGCACGACGCCGAGTACATCAGTTACGACGAGGTCGAGCCCAATCCCCCCGGCGATTCGTTGCAGGGTGCCCCGGCACCTGCGGACCCGCGCCGCCCGGTGGTTCCTCCCATGCCTGCTGCCCGGCCGACGTCGGCCCCTGGGGGCATCGGTTCCCGCATCGCTGCTGCGGCAGCGGGAGCAGGGGCGGCTGCCGCTGCGGCCGCAGCCGCCGTAAAGGGTAACGGAAGATCAACCAGCGACCACGGCGAAGCCGCACCTTCCGGGAGGGCCGGATCCGCTTCAGCCGCCGAGTCGAGCCGGACCGCTCCCCAGCAAATCCAAGAGGCACCCGCCACGCAGGCTGTTCCGGCGTCCACCCCTCCGGCGTCCACCCCTCCGGCGCCTACCTCCGCGAACCCCGCCCAGGAATCCAAGGTCTCTCTCTGGTCCGAAGACGACTACGGCTTTGTTAACGACGACGCCGGCTCCCGAGATGCGGGCGCTTCTCGCGATGCGGCCGCAGCTACCGGGGGATACAGCCGAGGAGCATCGAGCTTCCCCTCGACGGCGCGCGAGCAGGCAGAGCCCCTCGACGAGGACGAATACTACGACGAAGAGCCAGTCCGCGAGCCCCGTTCCTTCCGTTGGCTCGTGGGTGGGGTCCTTGCCGCCGTCTTGATCGTGGGTTTGGTTCTGGCTGTAACCAATCTCGGCAACCTCATCCCCGGCGGGACTCCGGCAGCCAAGCAGACCTCCACAGCTTCTCAAACGGTAACCGGACAGCCGAGTAGCAGTTCATCAGCAGCAGCGCCGGTCGCAGCGCCGCCGGTCATTGATGGAGTCACCCGCATGGGCGATTTCGAATTCGCCGCGAGCTACGACAAAGACCTGGTCAAGGCTTACGACGGCAACGCCGCGAGTTACTGGTCGGACATGGAGTTCGCCACCGCGGACTGGGGCGGCCTGGCACCTGATGGGGTTTCGCTGCTCGTCAAGCTCAAGGCGCCCTCACAAGTAACGTCCGTCACCTTGAGTCAATTAGGCGCATCCGGTGGAAACATCAACGTTTACACCAACGATCGTCCTGCTATGGATGGGGCCAAATTGGTGGGCACCAACAGCTTCACGTCACCGGAGCTCACCATGCCGCTCAGTTCCCCTGTAACGGCGCAGTACGTAATCATCTCCATCAAATCCCTGCCCAAGCTGACCGCGCCCAAGACACGCTACGGGTTCGGCCTCCGCCTTGCGGAGATCAAGGTCCAGTAGTCGACGGCGGAAGGCCCCTTCGGGCGTCAACTCCGGTAACGGAGCCTTCGTCCTTCCATGCCCTGCGCTGCCGGAAGGTACCCTGAATGGTGGCGGATATTAGGGTCCCCGGGAACATCGGAATATTCCGCGCCGACAGAGGGTTGTGCCATGTGGCCGGCCGCAAGGATCCGGTGCATCGACTAAGGAAGAGGTTCACCCACCAGTGAGCAACGCAGAAAACACCGCGTCCAGCGTACGTGATGTCATCATCGTAGGCTCAGGGCCTGCCGGTTACACAGCGGCCGTCTACACTGCCCGCGCCAACATGAAACCGCTGCTCATCGCCGGTTCCGTGACTGCCGGTGGCGAACTGATGAACACAACGGACGTCGAGAACTACCCCGGTTTCCCCGAAGGCGTCATGGGACCTGATCTCATGGAGAACTTCGAAAAGCAGGCGGCACGCTTTGGGACTGAGATTCAGTTCGAGGACGTCACTGAACTGGACCTCGACGGCGACATTAAGTCCGTGACGATCGGCACGGGAGAGACCTTCAAGGCACGCGCCATCATTCTTTCCACGGGTTCCGCATACCGCGAGCTCGGCCTGGCGAATGAAAAGCGTCTTTCCGGACACGGCGTGAGCTGGTGTGCAACCTGTGACGGTTTCTTCTTCAAGGACCAGGACATCGCAGTGATCGGCGGCGGGGACTCTGCAATGGAGGAAGCACTTTTCCTCACCAAGTTCGCCAAGTCCGTCACTGTGGTACACCGCCGCGACGCCCTCAAGGCTTCCAAAATCATGGGTGACCGTGCGGAGGCCCACGAGAAGATCAATTTCGTGTGGAACACCGCCGTCGAGGACGTCATCGGTGGGGACAAGGTTACCGGCTTGAAGCTGAAGAACCTCGTCGACGGTACCGAGTCCGAACTCGCCGTCACCGGCGTTTTCGTGGCCATTGGCAACGATCCCCGCACGGAACTCGTAAAGGGAAAGCTGGAGCTCGCCCCTGAAGGCACCATCGCCGTCGACGGCCGCAGCTCCAAGACCAGCATCAAGGGCGTCTTCGCCGCCGGCGACGTCGTGGACCCCACCTACCGCCAGGCCATCACGGCAGCTGGTTCGGGTTGCGTCGCGGCTTTGGACGTCGAGCACTATCTTGCAGACCTGCACGCCTAATCGGCACGGCAGCCATCCATTCGAAGGGAAAGAATTATGAGCAACGCTAAAAACGTTACCGACGCCAGTTTCAGCACCGACGTCCTGGCCGCTGAAAAGCCGGTCATTGTGGACTTCTGGGCGGAGTGGTGCGGCCCGTGCCGCAAGTTGGGTCCCATCCTCGATGAAATCTCGGTTGAGTACGGAGACAAGGTTGACGTAGTCAAGCTGAATGTCGACGACAACCCAGCGATCGCCGCTGAATACGGCATCACGTCTATTCCGGCGGTTTACCTCTTCAGTGGGGGAGAAGTGAAGAGCACAGTTATCGGCGCCAAGCCGAAGCAGTTCTTCGAAAAGGAATTTGAATCCGTACTGTCCTAGGACGTCGGGCGCCCCTTTAGCGGTCGCTTCTGATTCGGCCGGTGGCCCTCGCTCTTGAGCTAGGGCCACCGGCTTTTTCGTGCCTTCGGTATGCGGCCTCGGGGTTCGTGGTCTCGCGACTGGCGGTGCTGGTGTGAATGTTGGTAGGCCGATGCAAGCGCTTTTGCTGCTCGTGGACTGACGATGTCTCAAGTGAACCATTTTCAATTTCAAGATAGATAATTTTTCCGGGGAACGGCCAGGACTGGCGTGAAATCTATTGCGCGACTGGAGTCGGGATCGGATAAGGGCAAATGCCGGCAGGACTGGCATGGATCAAAGACTAAACGACAAGTGCGCTGTCGCTTCTTCTGAGTCGTCCGCTGATGTCGGGGTATCCGCGCTGTTGCAGCGTTTATGGTTTAGTGCCGACGACGAGGTATTCGAGTGGGCTGTTTCACGTGAAACATGGCTAACCGTTCGAGAGTCATCGACATGCACTTTAGTGTTCGAATTCGGTACGGGCAAAGAACGCGAGAGTTGGCATTCGTAAGGTTTCACGTGGAACGTAAAATCACTGCTCGTTGTAAGGGGCTACAGGCACTGGCCGACATGCCTGTTGACGGTGGTGGCGTGTCCAACTTACCCTGAATTCCCGACCCCTCGAACCCTGCGATCGCACCTTCTTGCAAGCTCCGGGGCACCCCTAACCAAGAGACTGATCCCGGGTCATCCTTCACTGATAGTTGGGGAGTCTTGCGGAAACCCTTCCGAGCTCCATGTTTCACGTGAAACACAGTGGCGGCCCGAACTTCTTGTCACATCCTCATCAGCCAGGACTCGGTACGACCTCGCGCACGTCTTTCGCGAGGGACCAACACCGGCAGGCCCACGCGCGGTGGCTCGCACTCAGCTTGGAGGCAGAGAATCATCACGCGCACGATTCGAGTCCGGCAGAAGAATTCGCCATATCTCACGGATACAAGGGCTATTCGCCTAGAGGCCCGCTACCGAGAATCGACTTCAAAGCGTATCCAGACGGCGACCACGGTGACGCGCAGCTTGCTTAGCCGTGCTCAACTTCGGAGCCATCGAACGAGATGGCATACTTCCGCAATCAATTTAAGTTGTTTCAGCGCAAATGGGTCGTCTTATGGACCCTGGACTCCAATCCGTCAGCTATGCGGGGACAGAGGTAGCTTTCGGATGCAGCCCGGCGCTTCTGATACAGACAGAATGCGTAAACCCGCTGGCTGGGAATGAGAGGGGATGAGCCACCCGCAGCTCTACGGCTCGATGGTAGCGGCAGGATTCGCCCCCTCGCACCGTGAGACTTACGGGCCAGCGCTACGTAGGCACATTCGTCTCACCAGCCCCCGAGGGTCACGATAAGCCTACCCGGCGGCCACACGGAACTAGGTTGCCGCATGGTCAAATCGACAGCCGCACTCACGCCTGCTGGGCGCCTCGGATTGTTGGGTCCGCAAGAGCACCATTGAAGGGGCTGAAGCAGACGCCCTCAGGCAGGTCGCAGGAGTTGGAGACAACAACCAGCGCGGTCGCATTGCGCAAGCGCACCCGGCTTCGTTCATTCTCTGCGCGACAGTTGCCATGAGAAGTCCCGGCTTTCATCACCCTCCAATTCGCTTAAGGCGGGCCATCTGGCGATTGGATCGCGATTGAGGGAGCGAATGATGGCCGATCGTGGCGATCAACGTTTCTAAGCCGTACCCGCTTGCCAGGTCGTCTTCGCGAACCGACAAGCGATCTGGTCTGGTCTGGTCTGGTTCAGGCCGCTCCGCCTTGAACCCATCGACGCAGCCTTTAGCCGTAGTTCGCAATTCAGAACGGCGTCGACACCCAGCGTCCTCCCATCAAATTACTACCCAGGACTTCAACCGACCCCGCTCCTGCCTCTCAACAAGTGATCTGGCGTCATGGATCCAATCACGAAGCAACGGTGGTCTCGGCAGGACGTTCATCCGAACGCGAAAGAAACACGGCCGCCGAATCAGCCTTGGACATGCAGCCTCCGACAGCCTTCGCGAGCCTGCACTCTCCGGCGCTGACAAGAGTTGAAGCGAGATGATTCGAACGCGGGAAGGCGTGGCGCTTGGCACGGTGAATGGGCTTCCCGGCTTGGTCCAGGGCAAGCTTACCCGCACTAGGAAAGTCTAGTTCGTGTCCCCGGAGCGTGGGGCCTGAGGATTCGAACGGCTGAACATCGGACGGCGATTCCCATTGCCGAGGGTTCGCCCGGCCTGTGGGCCCGCGGCTCACTCACAGGTCTCCGCCGCTCGATGTCCTGCCTCAAGTTCGGCTCTACACAGACGTCCGCAGCTTCAGAATCGCTTGAAGCGCGAAAGCGATTCTGCACCGGTTCTGCGGACCGGGCGCCCCCGTCGGCGGCATACCCCCGTGATGAATGAACCATGCACAGAGTAGGCGGGCGTGTGGGCCTCCGGATGTGAGCATTGGAGCCACGTCATCTCAACGGCTGCTTCCGCCTCAGGCGCGTATTGGCGCCTCCGCCCACGGGCAGCTGAGAAGAGTCGTTGCCCTGCAAGCTGGAGCGTGTCCCGTCATCGTCGGCCACCGTTTCACGTGAAACTCGACGAGATCATGGTGCCCAAACTCGTACACGCCGAGGTCGATAGCTTACGGATAATCCGGAGACTTCTGACCAAGATAGGGGCACTAGTGCACATCAAAGGTTCGAACTTCCAGGGAAGCTGCATCGGGGCCGCGAAAGATATCCACCGACGGGCCCAGAGTTATTCACATAGTTATCCACAACGATATCCACTGCAGGAAAGAGCCAGGTCAAGCAGCTCTCCTAGCGTGGTCGGGAGCGCGAACAGTGCGAACCAGAGCGAGCCTCCGCCTGTCACCTGGAAGCAGTCTTGGCTTGGGCCGGGAATGCCCGTAGAAGCTCATGAATCGGCCAAAAATAGATCTATTTTGGGCGAAAATGGCCGTCTCGAAGACAATGGCGCTGTTTCACGTGAAACAGAACCATCGAAGGGCGCGAGTAGCACGCGAACACCACCGCCGGCCGGATAGAGACTCGCTGAGTGAAAACCGTCGGCCCCTCCACCCGGCCAACTTATCAACAAAGTTATCCACAGCGATATCCACCGCTGCTCTCAGACTTTTCAACAGAGGGTTGTCCCTGTGAAGGATGGGTGGGCATCACGCGAGCGGAGGAAATTTGTGCTTTGCATGCGGAGAAAGCTCTCAAACCGCGCCTCGATTTTGGGCGACCGTCGGCGTCGAGGACCGTCGATAGTTCCAACCGGCCTGCCGGGAGGTAGCGGCTCGCGCAGTCTCAATGCTCCGACGATGACCAAGCTAGAGCCTCGTCCAGCCGCTTCCATGGCTCCAGGACTAGGATACCGATGTGGCCAAGCAGAGGTTCGCACGGCGCGTTTGCGCTAAGCATGCCGTAGATCCGCCCCCAGATTTGCCTGGGCACGACGGTCGCAGGTCGAGGCAGAATCCACAAACGCCACGCACAGCGGTGTTGATATCGCACTCCTTTTGACTGGGTCGCCATTCAGCTTGCCTCGGATCCATCACATCGCACGAACCCACGTGCGAGCCAAAGTGCACTCGCAGGGGAAACGCGGCCACACGGGAGAAGGCTTACCGCTCAGAGCTCGAAGGAGGATCCTGACACAAACACACCTTGGGGGAGACCACGCTGCTAACAGCTTCATCCCGGACGATCATTTGCAAGCGGCACGACCATGGAGCAACTGAGCTGTCCGACCACTGGTGTGGGCGCCGGTCTCGGCTCTAGCACGGACAACCGCCACAAACAGACCGAGAGCCGCTTGCGACTACAGGGGGACTGCGATCACTTTGTGTCTTGAGCCGCTCACAATACTGACCATTGATTCCCGTGGCCCAGCTGGCGGAATCTGGTCGACGAATCTCCCTACGGGTCGGAATATTCATGAACGATTTCGGGCCCGTCCCCGCATCGAGGATGAAACAACGCTGACGGTCGGATCGGACCTGACCCAGGCTCATCAGTCCCGACGGACGTGCAAGATGATCAGGGGACGCTATGGTTTGTGCCGACTTCATGGTCAAGCCAACTGGGGAGCGGGACCCGAGTTCGGGCCATCCCCTGCCTGCTCCCACCGGTAGGCGCCGGCTCGTGGCTATCCCCAGTTCCAGACGGCCAGAACGCCGTCTACCGTTGCGCCCAGTCGTGCGCGTTCGCCACACCACCGATTCCGAGCCCGGCTAACGTCCGACGCGAGCAGACAGTGGTTGGACCCCTCCTTACGTGGAGTCAATTCGTCGAAATGAATGCTCGACTGAAAGTCGGTTCTCAGTGGCAAGCCCCGCCAAGCCCACCGCTACTATCGGGAACCTTCCTCCATCGTCTCCGATCGTAAGTGCCGCGTTCCTTTGGGAGGCCTGATGGTTGTGGCCGAAACCCCGAGGTCCCCCTCTAGACGGTGAGTGGACAAGAGGAAGCCGAGAAATGTTCAGCTTCCGAGCCCTCTCGAAGGGCCACGTCACTGATGATCAACTTCGTACTGCGAGTCAACTATCAATTATTGAAGGACGTGCCGGTGAGACAGTCACGGCCCAGCCTGCAGGGATTCGTTTCACGTGAAACAGGCCGAGTCGACCCTCCGGCCAAGGCTGACTGACAACCTGACTCAGGTATTCAAGCGTTAGCCGAGCTCAGGGTCGTAGGGGCCTGGTGAGCCGGGCCAACTGTTTCACGTGAAACATCCCGCGCCTCATTGCCGGCGCAGGAGGCACTGACTGCCTATGTCCACCATGCTCAGACCGCTGCGCCGTCACTGGCTGAAGTTGATGAGCAAGGTCGGGAGCTGTGCGGGTGAGAAATGCGAGTTGGACTTTCTTCAGATGTTGCCCTCAATCCCCGCCTTCGCCGACACGACACAGAAGAGGGGAGTGGAACTAATCCGGATGTCCAGGACCAGATCGACCAAGGATGCAAGATGCAAGCGTCGACCACAAAGAGTCGAGCGAGAACCCGGAGTACGTAGGAGATCCCTGCGAACGTCAATTGAAGGGAGCGAGTCCTGTTGTTTCACGTGAAACACACCAGTGGCTCCGCGATGCTCTGCTCGCGCCAAGCACGAAAATCAACGGACGCGACACCCGGCGCTGAGCTCTCCTAAAGGAGAAAGGGGAACCACCAAATGTGAGGGCTCACCACGACAGGGTCTTCAAGGCTAAGCCTGCCGACCCGCTCCAGCCGCAGGAGAAGGGCCTCAAGCCGGCCACACGAGCAGTACAAGCAAGCGATCTCAGATAGCTACTCACAACCCATGCAAAACCCGGGAATCCCACCCGCACTCTCCCTGAGCGATGAAGGTGAACCACAGGGCCGACTGGATTCCGCACCAGCCTCGAGCAACCATTAAATGAAAATGAGGCCTGCCTCCTTAGAAGCAAACCCCAATTCCGTACAAATCGTGCGACTAGCCTTCATCCCCGGGCGACAAAACATCCATGATGCGGTTCAGATCTTCAACACTGGCAAACTCAATGCTGACTCGACCCTTTCGGGCACCCAAGGTGATCTTCACGTTGGTGTCCAACCGATCGGAAAGAGAAGACGCAAGGTAGTCGAGGCGTTCATGACGCGCATTGGGGCGCGGGATGCTGTTCTTCGGCGGCACCGTAGGATCCTGGTACAACGCCACCGCTTCCTCAGTGGCCCGTACGGACATTCCTTCGGAAACAATCTTCTGCGCGAGACGCTCCATCGCGGCCGCGTCCGGAAGAGCGAGCAAGGCGCGAGCATGGCCGGCCGAGAGCACGCTGGCCGCAACGCGTCGCTGCACCAGCGGAGGAAGTTTCAGGAGACGAAGAGTGTTGGACACCTGCGGCCGCGAACGTCCGATCCGATCGGCCAGTTGCTCGTGGGTGGTACCGAAGTCCTCCAGGAGCTGCTGGTAGGCAGCTGCTTCTTCCAAGGGGTTCAGTTGGCTGCGGTGGAGGTTCTCCAGCAAAGCATCGCGCAGGAGGTCGTCATCATTGGTATCGCGAACAATCGCCGGGATGGTTTCGAGTCCGGCGGCCTGTACAGCCCTCCAGCGCCGTTCACCCATCACCAGTTCATACGGTTCTCCACCCTTTTCGGTTGAAGTACGTACAACAATTGGCTGGAGGACGCCTATTTCCTTGACGGAATGAACCAGCTCCGCCATGTCGTCCTCATCGAAGACGCTACGCGGTTGCTTGCGGTTGGGATGAATGTCCCCGACAGGGATTTCGGCAAAACGCGCCCCGGGAACTTCGACTAGCTGAACCTCGGGCACTTCCGCGGGAAGCGACTCAGAAACAACGTCGGCGGGCTCAGACGCGGTCGGTTCTTCACGAGAGCTGACCTTCGCGGCGGGCGACTTCGCCGCGGGAGTCTTTGCCGCCGTCGTGCTCTTGGACGAAGATCCCCGCGAGGGGGAGCTCTTCGCTACTTCGGTTTCAGGAACCTCAGGCGTGTCCACCGTCTCCAGGGCTTTGCGCGCCTCAGGGAAGAAAAGGTCCACAGGGCGGGAAGTCGGAACGCCATTGCCCGATGCACCGGCCGAAGCGGAGCTGGGAATGAGAGCCCCAAGACCCCTACCCAGGCCTCGTCGCTTTTCGCTCATTAGTATGTCCCTCCGGTGGAATGGCAAGAATAGAGCCCGCCAAGGATATTGCAGTGATTAAGGAAGTCTAGCGCTCGGCGATTTCCGCGGCGGCTTCCATGTAGGACAACGCGCCGCTGGATGAGGGATCGTAGGTCATTACCGTCTGTTGGTAGCTCGGAGCTTCCGAGATGCGCACGGAGCGGGGAACCACGGCGCCGAGGACCTGGTCCGGGAAATGTTGACGGACCTCGGAAGCCACCTGTGCAGCCAGATTCGTGCGGCCGTCGTACATGGTGAGGAGAATGGTGGAAACGACCAGATCAGCATTGAGATGCTTCTGGATCATTTCGATGTTCTTGAGGAGCTGGCTCAGGCCCTCCAATGCGTAGTACTCACATTGGATCGGGATGAGTACCTCGCTTGCCGCGCAGAATGCGTTGACGGTCAGCAGACCCAGGCTGGGCGGGCAGTCGATGAAGATGAAGTCCAGGCGACCTTCACCGTTCTTCGCGCGTTCCTTCGAATACACATCGATTGCGCGGCGCAGGCGCTGCTCGCGTGCCACGAGGGAGACCAGTTCAATCTCAGCGCCCGCGAGGTGAATGGTGGCCGGCGCGCAGATGAGATTGGGAATATCAGGGCAAGGTGCCACAACCTCACGCAGTGGAAGGTCGTTGATCAGCACATCGTAGATACTGTCGACGTCGGCGTGGTGTTCAATACCAAGAGCGGTGGACGCGTTTCCTTGGGGATCGATGTCGATCACCAGGACATTGAGTCCCGCGGAAGCCAAGGCGGCCGCAATATTGACAGTCGTGGTGGTCTTTCCGACGCCGCCTTTTTGATTGGACACGGTAAAAATACGGGTCTTTTCCGGCTTGGGAAGCTCGCGTCCCACCAACCGCTCGCGGCGTCGGGTCTCGTTGGCGAGCTGGCGCGCAATGGGGCTGGAGTCGTCGATGGAGTCCATGACGTTGTCGTGTCCGACGATCAAGGTTTCACGTGAAACAGCGGCGTTCGCAACCGAATTGGTACGCATCAGCGCAGACTCAAAGGACGCCGAGGGTGCAGCCATGGCCCGAGCCGACCCCAAGGAAATAAATGGCGGGATCCGCTGGGTGGAGGTTTCGCTACTGCCCACTGTCACACTCTCACTCTCATTCGGCTCTAGCTGCCGTTCTCTAGCTTAACCGCTCAGTTGCGGACACGCGGGACACAGCGCCGAAGCTAAGCGATCTTCCGCTGTTTGTTAACGACGATCCTCACCACTGTGGTGGGTTCTTCCAGGAGCTCCTGCCCGCAAACCACGACGGACGTTTCCACGCCGCCGAGCCTGCGGATCATTTTTGCTGCTTGCTCAATCTCTTCGGCAGCACTGCGGCCCTTGATCGCAACCACTTCACCCTTGCCGCTGAGCAAGGGAATGGTCAAGCCAGCCAGCTTGGTGAGGGCGGAGACAGCCCTGGCTGTGACAACGTCCGCGTCGACCATCCCCACCGCGAGCTCTGCCCGGGTGCGCATGACCGTGACATTGCCCAGCCCGAGGTCGTCCACGACTTCCTGAAGCCAAATGACGCGTCGCTCCAGGGGTTCGATCAGTGTAAGTTCAAGGTCGGGACGTGCAATAGCCAAGCACAAGCCGGGAAGCCCCGCGCCGGAACCAACGTCTGCAACGTGGCTTCCGTGGGCAATCACCGACTCGATGACCGCGCAGTTGAGAACGTGCCGGCTCCACAGGCGGGGAACCTCGCGCGGGCCAATCAACCCGCGCTCGGTTCCTGACGTCGCCAAATGCTCTACATACCGCTGGGCGAGACCAAGCCGGTCACCGAAAATCTTTTCTGCCGCCTGCAGTTCGGCTGCCGTGATTTCAACCATGATCCGTTAGTCGGCCGAAACCACAATGTGGCGGCCGGCGCCTTCGCCCTCAGACTCGGATACAAAGCCGAGGTCCGCGACAGCGTCGTGCACAATCTTGCGTTCGTAGGCGCTCATAGGTGCAAGTGCAACGGAGGCACCGGTCTCCTTGACCTTTGCGACGGCGTCTTCCGCAATCTGCTGCAGATCGCCGGCACGTTCCTTGCGGTAACCATTGATGTCGAGCACCAGGCGCGAGCGGTTCTCGGTCGCCGAAAGCACGGACAGGCGAGCGAGTTCCTGAAGGGCTTCGAGCACTTCACCGTCGCGGCCTACCAGGCTCTCAAGCCCCTCAGAGTCGTCTTCAGCCGCGATGGAGATGTAGGTGCGGCCATTGCGGATCTCGATGTCGATGTCGCCGTCGATGTCGGCAATGTCGAGGAGTTCCTCAAGGTAGTCTGCGGCGACGTCGCCCTCTTCCTCGAGGCGGCTCACGGAAGTGCCCTTACCGTCAGCAGCGCCTTCTTCGGAAGTTTCTTCTGCGGCTTCTACCAGTTCCTCGGCGGCAGCGGCCGTTGCCTCTTCGGTGCTTTCAACAGACATTACTTCTTCTTCCTGTTCTTACGTTGTGGCTGGATGCGCTGCTGGGCCTTGACCTCGACGGCGGCCACTTCGGCAGCGACGTCTGCGTCCTTCTTACCGCCCAGAAGGGGGTGGGACGGCAAGCCCTTGGCGGCACGACGCTCGGCAAGCGCCTTCGCTGCGGGGGATCCCGGCGTCGGCATGCGGCGGATGACAAAGAACTGCTGGCCCATGGTCCACAAGTTGGTGGTGGTCCAGTAGATGAGCACACCAATGGGGAAGTTGATGCCACCCACACCGAAGACGAGCGGCAGGATGTAGAGCATCATCTTCTGCTGGCGCATGAACGGGCTGGCCATCGCCTCTTCGGACATGTTCTTGGCCATGATCTGCTTCTGCGTGATGAACTGCGACGCCGTCATGGCCAGGATCATCACGATCGACAGGACCCACACGATCGTCTGATCGGATCCGGGGAGACCACCGCCGTGGAGCAAGGAAGCCGAGAGCGGTGCGCCGAAGATGCT
The DNA here is from genome assembly GCF_058244265.1 of Arthrobacter sp. SE2. Taxonomy (NCBI): domain Bacteria; kingdom Bacillati; phylum Actinomycetota; class Actinomycetes; order Micrococcales; family Micrococcaceae; genus Arthrobacter; species Arthrobacter sp. SE2. Next base: position 299,225 of record NZ_JBZAYA010000003.1, read on the forward strand.
GGATTCGTCGAACTGCACCACCTGGTCGTGGCTCAGGGCGCCGATGCCGATACCGCTCTGGCGGGCCTGGGTGATACCGGAAAGCACCTGGAACAGCGCGAAGAAGAACGGCATCTGGATCAGCATGGGCAAACACGCCGAGAACGGGTTGGTGCCGTGCTTCTTGTACAGCGCCATCTGTTCCTGCGCCATCGCCTGGCGGGAGAGCTGGTCCGTCTTGCCCTTGTACTTCGCCTGCATCTTCTTCAGATCAGGCTGCAGCAGCTGCATGCCCCGCTGGGCCTTGATTTGCTTGACGAAGACAGGGATCAGGGCGGCACGGATCACCAGCACCAAGCCAATGATGGACAGCGTCCAGGTCCAGCCGTTCTCCGGCGGCAGGCCGATGAAACTCAGCCCGTCGTGGAACCCCAGCATGATCGCGGACACTAGCCACTTGAACGGGGCCAGAATTGTTCCAAAGATGTCCATACGTTTTCCCTATTTCCTCAGGCCGCTGTGCGGCGACCGTCTTCATCAGACCACACAGCCAGGAACTGGTCCGGGTTGTTCAGTACAACAATTGTGGGCGTCTGGCCTTCGGGCCAGTGACGATGTCCGGCGGGGACGTGGTCCACGCCGCCGGCGTTCCAGGGGTGGCAACGCGCAAGGCGCCGCACTGCGAGCCAACTTCCCTTGACGGCACCATGCACCGTCACCGCTTCGAGGGCATACGCCGAGCAGGATGGGAAGAACCGGCACACCTGGCCGTACAAGGGAGAGATGATCCTACGATACGTCTTCAGCAAGATAATGAGGACGTTGCGCGGCAGCTCCCACAGAAATGTTCCGAGGATCCTCGGAGCGACTCTAAAGAAGCGGACGACGGCGGAGCTCAGCTCATGCACGCGGTGTCCCTTCCGTTGTGGTGCCCTGGGTGGGCGAAACAACTCGCGGAGAGGATCCGCCGAGCCGTTTCGTGGTTGCCGCCAAGGCGGCGTTGTAATCCGTCAGCAGCTGGTCCCAGCTCGCTGTTGCGGCCGCGGGCAGCGCCCGGACCACAACAGCAAGACCCGTGCCATGTCCTTTCAAAGACAAAGCACCTGCTTCTCTCAGTCTCCTCTTAACGAGGTTCCTGGTCACAGCGTTCCCGACAGCTTTGGAAACGATGAAGCCGATGCGGCTCGGTTCTCCGGCACCGATAGGTGCCGTATATAACACTAAGTTCCGGCGTCCATTGCGGACGCCGGAACGTACAGTTGTTGAAAAGTCGGTAGAAGTCCGCAGACGATTACGGGTGGCTAGCACCTATTGACTCGCTTGGAAGGCTGACCGACGAGTCAGTTATTTAGGCCGACAGTTCGACGCGGCCCTTGCCACGACGGGCGGCCAGGATGGCACGGCCGGCACGGGTGCGCATACGAAGGCGGAAGCCATGCTTCTTGGCCCGACGGCGGTTATTCGGCTGAAAAGTCCGCTTGCTCACGTTAGTTACTCCAGTGGATCAAAGGTGCGCCCACCCGATCAAAAGGGGAAGAACTGGCCGACGCTAAGTTTATTGTGTATCCGCCGCCGCCCAACGCCGGATTTACCGGAGGTGCGGGTGGTCAAAAAGCGTACACATAGGACTTCACAACGTTAGGGCAGAAAGACCCCCGAGGTCAAACCGGGAGCCGCCGCGCCCGTTATCCCCAGCTGTGGCTAAGTACACCCACCAGCCTGTGGATGAAGTGGCTCACAGGCCCTGTTTTAGAACCACAACGGTGTAATTATCCACAAGCTTCTTCCCAGCTATCTTCTGGAGTTTTCATCCCCTAGAGTGTCTCAGTAGCCGATTATCCACGGACTGTGCATAACCCTGTGGATTCGGTTCGGAATCCACTCATGGTTTGGACCTTCGGCTGCCGCAATCCAGGCAAGCAAGCACTCGAGGGAACCAATTGATGACGGTAGACGAAGCCAACCACGCCAACACGGTCGGAAGTTCCTGGCGGCGGGTGCTGAGCCTGCTGGAACAAGACGATCGCGTCACACCCCGGCAGCGTGGTTTCGTCATCCTTGCGCAGGCGCAGGGCCTGATCGGCTCCACCCTCCTGGTGGCCGTACCCAACGAACTCACCCGCGAGGTCCTCCAGACGCAAGTCAAGGACGCCCTCGATGATGCCCTCCGCAGCGTCTTTTCCGACGACATCCGGTGCGCGATCGACGTCGACACGGATCTGGTGCCCATCCACGAAGAACCGGCCCCCGCCGTCGAACTCTCTTCCGCGAACGACCTTGCCGTGGAATCTAAGCCACAGCCCACCCCGCCGAGTACTTCGCACGAATTCGGCCGGCTCAACCCGAAATACGTCTTTGACACCTTCGTGATCGGTTCTTCCAACCGGTTCGCCCATGCTGCCGCCGTCGCGGTCGCGGAAGCACCGGCCAAGGCCTACAACCCTCTGTTCATCTACGGAGACTCCGGGCTCGGCAAGACGCACTTGCTGCACGCGATCGGCCACTACGCCCGCCGGCTCTACAGCGGCATCCGGGTGCGCTACGTGAATTCCGAAGAGTTCACCAACGACTTCATCAACTCCATCCGCGACGACGAGGGCGCCAGCTTCAAGACCACGTACCGCAACGTCGACGTGCTCCTGATCGACGACATTCAGTTCCTGGCAGGCAAGGACCGCACGCTCGAGGAGTTCTTCCACACATTCAACGCCCTGCACAACAACAACAAGCAGGTGGTCATCACCTCGGACCTCCCGCCCAAGCAGCTCGCCGGCTTCGAGGACCGCATGAAGTCCCGCTTCGAATGGGGCCTACTGACCGATATCCAGCCGCCCGAACTCGAAACCCGTATTGCGATCCTCCGCAAGAAGGCCCAGAGCGAAGGATTGTCCGCCCCCGACGACGCCTTGGAATACATCGCTTCCAAGATCTCCAGCAACATCCGGGAACTCGAAGGCGCGCTGATCCGCGTCACTGCGTTCGCCAGCCTCAACCGCCAGCCCGTGGATGTGGCCCTCGCCGAGATGGTGCTGAAGGATCTGATCACCGACGACGGTGCCCAGGAGATCACGGCCGACCAGATCCTGAAGCAGACGGCCGAGTACTTCAAGCTCAGCATGGAAGAGCTTTGCAGCAAGTCCCGTACGCGCACTTTGGTGACCGCGCGGCAGATCGCTATGTACTTGTGCCGCGAGCTCACGGACATGTCCCTGCCGAAGATCGGCCAGGAGCTTGGCGGCCGCGACCACACCACAGTGATCCACGCGGACCGCAAGATTCGCGAACTGATGGCCGAGCGCCGTGTGATCTACAACCAGGTGACTGAGCTGACCAACCGCATCAAGCAGCAGCAACGCGATTCCTAAGCGGCCACTACATACCTTATTAACAGGCACATGTGGATAAGCCTGTGGATACTTAAGGGGACAAACACGGTTAATGGGCTTAAAACCCTTAAGCCGTCTGTGGATCGTTAAAAACGGACCTGGGGGTTATCCACGTCCACACCCTGTTTAAAACCCCTGTCACCCACATATGGTGAACAGGGCTTAACCGCGGAACTGCGGGTCCAGAGGCGGTTATCCACAGTTTCCACAGGGGTTATTAACACTACTAATCCCAAAAAAATGAATTCCCTCAAATAACAATCTCCTTCCGCCCACCCAACGACGCAGCCCGTGGCTGCTTCGAACCACAAGCCAGCAAGCCGGGGATGGGTTAATGCCCGAAGTTCCGGCTAAGCTGTCTGCATCGCGTCCATCCTCGGCGCTGCTTTGTAGTTCGCTCGCTGCGGACCATGCAGCTTTGGGTTCCGGGCGCTGGTTTTCGGGACTCCTGGGGGAGTTTCCGGTGGAACACTGGCAGCAGCAATGAAAGGCGGCACCCTTCCGTGAAGTTCAGAGTCGAGCGGGATGTCCTGGCAGAAGCCGTCACATGGACAGCCCGGTCCTTGTCTCCGCGGCCGCCCGTCCCGGTACTCTCAGGGCTCCTGCTCAAGGCAGAAGCCGGAACAGTGAGTCTCTCGAGCTTCGACTACGAGACCTCCGCCCGTCTTGAAATTCCAGCGGACATCACCACCGAGGGAACCATCCTGGTTTCCGGGCGCCTTTTGGCAGATATCTGCCGCAGCCTGCCCTCGGCTCCGGTCGACATCGAAACCGATGGCAGCAAGGTCACTCTCACGTGCCGTCGAAGCAGCTTCCATCTCGCCACGATGCCGGAATCCGAATACCCGCCGCTGCCGGCCCTTCCCGCCATCAGCGGAACCTTGCCCGGCGACGCCTTCGCCCAGGCTGTTTCCCAGGTCATCATCGCCGCAAGCAGGGATGACACCCTGCCGATCCTCACAGGTGTCCGGATGGAGATCGAGGATGACCTGATCACCCTCCTCGCCACGGACCGGTACCGCCTCGCCATGCGCGAAGTGCCCTGGAAGCCCGTCACTCCGGGAATTTCCACAAGTGCTTTGGTGAAATCCAAGACCCTCAACGAGGTGGCAAAGACCCTCGGTGGCAGCGGCGACATCCATCTCGCCCTGGCCGACGACGACAGCCGCCTGATTGGCTTCGAAAGCGGCGGACGCACCACCACTTCCTTGCTCGTCGACGGCGACTACCCCAAGATCCGGTCGTTGTTCCCGGACTCCACCCCGATCCACGCAACGGTCCAAACCCAGGAACTTGTTGAGGCCGTTCGCCGTGTGTCCCTGGTCGCCGAACGAAACACCCCGGTTCGCCTGGCGTTCACGCAGGGCCAACTGAGTCTCGACGCCGGTACCGGCGAAGACGCGCAAGCATCCGAGGAACTGGAAGCCCAGCTCAGCGGCGAAGACATCACGGTAGCGTTCAACCCTCACTACCTGGTGGAAGGCCTGAGCGTGATCGAGACCAAGTTCGTGCGTTTCTCGTTCACCACGGCACCGAAGCCGGCCATGATCACCGCGCAGGTCGACGCCGACGGCGATGACAAGGGCGACTACCGCTACCTCGTGATGCCTGTCCGCCTCCCCAACTAGCTAGCAGTTGATGTCGTTTTGGGGGCCCAGAACGACAACAAGTGCGAGTCAGTTGGGACAACACAACAACCAACGCAGAAAAGAGTTCACACCGTGCACATCGGACTGATCGGCCTTGGAAAAATGGGTTTCAACATGCGCGAACGCATGCGCAACGGCGGAATCGAGGTCACTGGCTTCGACCGCAATCAGGACATCGCCGACGTCGCGTCCGTTGATGAACTGATTGCTGCCCTTCCGACGCCACGCCTTGTCTGGGTCATGGTTCCCTCCGGCGACATCACCAATGCGGTGATCAGTGAACTCGGCGAGAAGCTTTCTGCGGGTGACATGGTGATCGACGGCGGCAACTCACGCTTCACCGAGGACCAGAAGCACGCTGCTTTCCTGGACTCCAAGGACATCCGCTTCGCTGATTGCGGTGTTTCGGGAGGTGTCTGGGGCCTGCAGAACGGCTACGGGCTCATGGCAGGCGGCGCGGACGAGGACATCGAACTCGCCATGCCGGTATTCGACGCCCTCCGCCCTGAAGGCGATCGTGCCGACAGCTTCGTCCACGTGGGCGGCGTCGGAGCGGGCCACTACGCGAAGATGGTCCACAACGGCATCGAATACGGTCTCATGCAGGCCTACGCCGAAGGCTACGAACTGCTCGCGGCAAAGGACATCATCAAGGACCTTCCCGGCACCTTCCGTGCTTGGCAAAAGGGCACGGTTGTTCGCTCCTGGCTGTTGGACCTCATGGTCAAAGCCTTGGACGAGGACCCGGGCCTGGCCTCCATCGGGGACTACGTCGAGGACTCCGGCGAAGGCCGCTGGACCGTTGAAGAAGCCATTGCCAATGCGATCCCGGCGCCGGCAATCACCGCTGCGCTCTTCGCCCGTTTCTCCTCCCGCGAGGACAACTCGCCAGCCATGAAGATGGTGTCAGCGCTGCGCAACCAGTTCGGCGGACACGCCACCCGTCCGGCCAACTAGGCCCCGGCCGACCAGCAGTACGCGTGTACCTCGAACATCTTTCGCTGACCGATTTCCGCAGCTACGCGCAGGTTGACCTCAAGCTCGGCCCCGGTGTCACGGTCTTGGTGGGATCCAACGGCATCGGCAAGACGAACCTCATGGAAGCCATCGGATACCTGGCTACCTTGAGTTCGCACCGCGTCAGTACGGATGCGCCCCTCCTGCGCTTCGGTACGGACCGCGCTTTGATCCGGGCCAAGCTTCTCCGCGGGGAACAATCGACGGTGGTCGAGCTCGAAATCAATGCCGGCCGTGCCAACCGTGGCCGGATCAACCGCGGAAATCCTGTGCGCGCCCGCGACATCCTGGGCATTTGCCAGACGGTGCTTTTCGCCCCTGAGGACCTTGCCTTGGTCAAAGGTGATCCGTCCAACCGCCGGCGGTTCCTCGACGAACTGCTGGTCAGCCTCATGCCGGTGCACGCGGCCACGCGCAGCGACTACGACCGCGTGCTCAAACAGCGCAACGCCTTGTTGAAATCGGCCCGCACCGGGAAATTCACCTCGGGCCATGAGGCAACGCTCGATGTCTGGGACCAGCATATGGCTCGGGCCGGCGCGGAACTCCTGCATGCACGGCTGGAACTCGTGGAACGGCTCCGTCCCCACCTCAAGAGCGCCTACGCGCAACTAACGGATGGATCCAAGGAAGCGGGAGCGGTCTACCGCTCCACCATCCAGGGCGTGTTGGATGACGACGGCGGGCCCGCCGAGGGTCTGACTGAAGGTTCAGAGGGGGTTGAGGACCTCCGCTTGCTGTCCGTGGAGCAACTCACCGAGCGCTACGTCCAGGCATTCGCAGCCTCGCGCCGCAAGGAGTTGGAACGCGGGATTTCCTTGGTCGGACCCCACCGCGACGAACTCGAACTGGTTCTCGGCCAGGCTCCGGCCAAAGGCTATGCCTCCCATGGCGAAACATGGTCCATGTGCCTCTCCCTGCGACTGGCCTCGTACTATGTCATGCTCGATGACACCCGTACCGGCGGTTCCGCCCCCATCCTCATCCTCGACGATGTGTTCGCCGAACTGGACGTGCAGCGCAGGCGTAAACTGGCTGCAATAGTGGCCGGCGCCGAGCAGGTTTTGGTGACGGCCGCCGTCGACGCCGACATTCCCGAAGAACTGGCGGGACGACGCGTGAAGGTTGTGCCCGGAGGCATTGATGGAGAAGGATAGCCCCGGCGGACGCCAGCCGGGCAGGGACCCTGACGAGATTGACGCTGCCCAATCAGCTTTGAACCGGATGCGCGAAGCCGCCGCCGCGCGCGGCGAAATCCGCCGCGCTGCCCCGCGGACAGGAGCCGCGCCTAAACGCAAGGGCGTCCGCGACACCCGAGGATTCAGCCAATTCCACGGCACGGGCCGGGATCCGCTCGGCCTGGGGAAGGTCGTCGGGAGGCTCGTGGCCGAACGCGGCTGGACGTCACCAGTGGCCGTCGGCTCCGTGATGGCCGAGTGGGATGCCCTGGTAGGACCGGAGATTTCCGCGCACTGCACCCCGGAGAGCTTTACCGACACCACGCTTCATGTCCGTTGCGATTCCACCGCCTGGGCAACACAGCTCAGGCTCCTGAGCACCAGCCTCCTGGACATGTTCCGAAGGGAACTCGGAGACGGCGTAGTGACGTCGATTCAAGTGCTCGCGCCCACCGCACCGAGCTGGCGCAAGGGCGGCCGAAGCGTCAACGGGCGGGGCCCCCGGGATACCTACGGGTAACTTCCCGGGCGCCCGTGTCTGCGCATTTGCTTGAACGGCGCACAGGGGCGAGAAACCTCCCCGGACCGTACAGCTCCCTAGAGGGTGCCGTTTTGGCAGCTTGCAGATGGGGCCAGCGGCCTCCCAGAGCTACTTTCCTGATCATAAGGGCCGGGTTTTGCAAGGAACTGCGCCCAGTCACGATAGAATCGGCATAGACAACTGGGCGCCGGTGAACGTTGATTGGCTCCGCTGAACAGCAATGTAAAAGCGGATCCGCTAATCACGAAGTAGCCGGCGTTAGCAGTGACGTCCCTGTTGGCGGCTGCCGTATCCCTGTGGTGTGTCCTGACGGACGTGCTTCCTTGGTGCGGTGACGGCCGGCGACCATCGAACACGGAGGAGTCGAAAGCGCCTGTGGCTAACGACAATGCAGAGACCTTGGCAGTAGATCCCGCGAAGGAGAACGCCCATAAGCCTGACACCCCCTCGGGGTCGAAGGAGTACGGTGCGAGTGACATTACCGTTCTTGAAGGTCTCGAAGCGGTGCGCAAGCGCCCGGGTATGTACATCGGATCCACAGGGCCGCGCGGCCTCCACCACTTGGTGTACGAAGTGGTGGACAACTCGGTGGACGAGGCCCTTGCCGGGTACTGCAGCCACATTGAAGTGACTCTCCAGGCCGACGGCGGCGTCAAGGTCGTGGACGATGGCCGTGGCATCCCGGTGGACATGCACCCCACCGAGAAGAAGCCGACAGTCGAAGTTGTCATGACCATCCTGCACGCCGGCGGCAAGTTCGGCGGCAGCGGCTATGCGGTCTCCGGTGGACTTCACGGAGTGGGTATTTCCGTTGTCAACGCGCTTTCGCGCAGGGTCGACACCGAGGTGCGTCGCCAGGGCCACGTTTGGCGGATGACCTTCGCCGACGGCGGCAAGCCACAGGGCGGACTCGTCCAGGGCGAAGAAACGGACCAGACCGGAACGTCCCAGACGTTCTACCCGGACGGCACCATCTTCGAAAGCACCGATTTCGATTTCGAAACCCTCCGCGCGCGATTCCAGCAGATGGCCTTCCTCAACAAGGGCCTGCGCATCACCCTCACGGACGAGCGTCCCGTCGCGGGAGCAGCCGACGATGACTTGGATCTTGACGCGGTTGCCACCGACGGCGAAGTGGCGGCAGAACACCGCACGGTGGTTTACCAGTACGACGACGGTCTGCTCGACTACGTGAAGCACCTGAACTCGAACAAGAAGGTGGACGTCGTCCACGAGGACGTCATCGCCTTCGAAACCGAAGACACCGAGCGGCACATCGCCGTCGAGGTCGCGATGCAGTGGACCACGGCCTATTCCGAGAGCGTGCACACTTACGCCAACACCATCAACACGCACGAGGGCGGCACGCACGAAGAAGGTTTCCGTGCCGCGATGACGTCGCTCATCAACCGCTACGCGCGCGAGAAGACGATCATCAAGGAAAAGGAAGACAATCTCACTGGTGACGACATCCGTGAGGGCCTCACGGCCGTCATCTCCGTGAAGTTGTCCGAACCCCAGTTCGAGGGCCAGACCAAGACCAAACTGGGCAACTCCGAGGTCAAGGGCTTCGTCCAACGGGTCGTTACCGACCAGCTTGGCGACTGGTTGGAACGAAACCCGGGCCCGGCCCGCGACGTCATCCGCAAGGCTGTCCAAGCGGCCCAAGCCCGTATGGCCGCCCGAAAGGCACGTGACAACGCACGTCGCAAGAGCCCCCTGGAATCCTTCGGCATGCCGGGCAAGCTGTCCGACTGCTCCTCGAAGGATCCCGCGCGCTGCGAGGTGTACCTCGTGGAGGGTGACTCCGCCGGTGGTTCGGCCAAGCGTGGCCGTAACCCCGAGACCCAGGCCATCCTGCCATTGCGCGGCAAGATCCTGAACGTGGAGCGCGCACGGCTGGACAAGGCCCTCGGCAACAATGAAGTCCAGTCCATGATCACGGCCTTCGGCACGGGCATCGGCGAGGACTTCGACATCTCCAAGCTGCGGTACCACAAGATCGTCCTCATGGCCGATGCCGACGTGGACGGCCAGCACATCACCACGCTGCTGATGACACTGCTGTTCCGCTACATGCGTCCGCTGATCGAGAACGGCTTTGTCTACCTGGCCCAGCCGCCGCTGTACCGCATCAAGTGGTCGAACGCCCCTCACGACTACGTGTACAGCGACCGTGAACGTGACGCCAAGCTGGTCTCCGGCCAAGCCGCCGGCCGTCGCATCCCGAAGGACAACGGCATCCAGCGCTACAAGGGCCTCGGCGAAATGGACTACACCGAGCTCTGGGACACCACCATGGACCCGGACCACCGCACGCTGCTGCAAGTCACCATGGATGATGCCCTGGCGGCGGACCAGACCTTCTCCGTACTGATGGGTGAGGACGTGGAATCGCGCCGGAACTTCATTCAGCAGAACGCCAAGGACGTCAGGTTCCTGGATATCTAGAGACTTCAAAGCCCCTAGGAATATTCCAGTACTGACATATACCTGAAACGGAAATCATAAACTATGAGTGAAGAAACACCCGAGGTTCCCGCCGAGTCGGCCGGCATTCCGGAACCCGTGCTTGAGGGCGATGTGCTGACAGACCGCGTAGACCAGGTGGACCTGCAGACGGAAATGCAGCGTTCCTACCTGGACTATGCCATGGCCGTTATCGTCGGCCGTGCGCTTCCGGACGTCCGTGACGGCCTGAAGCCCGTCCACCGCCGAGTGCTCTACGCGATGTTCGACGGCGGCTACCGACCGGACCGCTCCTTCAACAAATGTGCCCGCGTGGTGGGCGAGGTCATGGGCCAGTACCACCCGCACGGTGACACCGCGATCTACGATGCCCTGGTCCGCCTCATCCAGGACTGGACGATGCGCTATCCGCTTGCGCTGGGCCAGGGTAACTTCGGTTCCCCGGGCAACGACGGCGCTGCGGCTCCGCGATATACCGAAACCAAGATGGCCCAGCTGGCCATGGAAATGGTCCGCGACATCGACGAGGAAACTGTCGACTTCCAGGACAACTACGACGGCAAGAACCAGGAACCCACCATCCTGCCGGCGCGTTTCCCCAACCTGCTGGTCAACGGTTCCTCCGGCATTGCCGTCGGCATGGCCACCAACATCCCGCCGCACAACCTTCGCGAAGTCGCCGATGGCGTGCAGTGGTATCTGGCCAACCCGACGGCGAGCCGTGAAGAGCTGCTTGAGGCGTTGCTCGTGCGCATCAAGGGTCCGGACTTCCCGACCGGTGCCACCATCCTCGGCCACAAGGGCATCGAGGACGCGTACCGGACGGGCCGCGGCTCCATCACCATGCGTGCCGTAGTGAACGTCGAGGAACTCCAGGGCCGCACGTGCCTGGTGGTCACTGAGCTTCCGTACCAGGCAAACCCGGACAACCTTGCCATCAAGATCGCCGAACTGGTCAAGGACGGCAAGATCCAGGGCATCGCTGACCTCCGCGATGAGACGTCCGGCCGTACCGGACAGCGCCTCGTGATCGTGCTCAAGCGAGACGCTGTGGCCAAGGTGGTGCTCAACAACCTCTACAAGCACACCCAGCTGCAGGACAATTTCGGTGCCAACATGCTGGCGATCGTCGACGGCGTGCCCCGCACCCTGAGCCTGGACGCCTTCATCCGGCACTGGGTCGCCCACCAGATGAGCGTCATCGTCCGGCGGACCCGCTACCGCCTGCGCAAGGCCGAGGAAGAGGCGCACATCCTGCGCGCACTTCTCAAGGCCCTGGACATGCTGGACGAGGTTATTGCGCTCATTCGGGCCTCCAACACCACCGAGGCTGCCCGCGACGGCCTCATGGGGCTCCTGGACATCGACGAGCTCCAGGCCCGAGCCATCCTCGACATGCAGCTCCGCCGCCTTGCCGCGTTGGAACGGCAGAAGATCCAGGACAGGCACTCCGAGCTGGAAGCCATGATCACCGAGTTCAACTCGATCCTGGCCTCCGAGCAGCGCCAGCGCGACATCATCAGCCAGGAACTGGCTGAGATCGTGGCCAAGCATGGTGATGACCGCCGGACCCATATCCTTATGGGCTTCGACGGTGACATGTCCATGGAAGACCTCATCCCCGAGGAAGAAGTGGTGGTCACCATCACCCGCGGCGGATACGTCAAGCGCACCCGCAGCGACAACTATCGTTCGCAGCAGCGAGGCGGCAAGGGTGTCAAGGGTGCCCAGCTTCGCGGCGACGACGTCGTGGAGCACTTCTTCGTCACAACAACGCACCACTGGTTGCTGTTCTTCACCAATTTGGGCCGCGTGTACCGGGCCAAGGCGTACGAACTTGCCGAGGCCGGCCGCGACGCCAAGGGACAACACGTGGCAAACCTGTTGGCCTTCCAGCCGGACGAGCACATCGCGCAGGTCCTGGACTTGCGCGACTATGAGCAGGCCCCGTATTTGGTGCTCGCCACCAAGAACGGCCTTGTGAAGAAGACGCGCCTGGAAGACTACGACACCAACCGCACAGCCGGCGTCATCGCCATCAACCTTCGCGATGAGGACGAGCTTGTCTCGGCGCAGCTTGTGTCCGAGACGGACGATCTCCTCCTGGTTTCCCGCAAGGGCCAGTCGATCCGCTTCACGGCCACCGACGAGGCACTGCGTCCCATGGGGCGCGCCACCTCGGGTGTGACCGGCATGAAGTTCCGCGAAGACGACGAACTCCTCGCGGCCGACGTCGTCCAGGACGGCTCGTTCGTGTTCGTGGTGACCGAAGGCGGATACGCCAAGCGCACCGCCGTCGAGGAGTACCGGCTTCAGGGCCGTGGCGGCCTGGGCATCAAGGTGGCCAAGCTGCAGGAAGAGCGAGGCGACCTTGTCGGTGCGTTGATCGTCAACGAAGAGGACGAAGTTCTCGTGGTCATGGAGGGTGGCAAGATTGTCCGCTCCGCCGTGGCAGGTGTTCCCGCCAAGGGCCGTGACACCATGGGCGTCATTTTCGCGAAGCCTGACAAGAACGACCGCATCATCGAGGTGGCCCGCAACAGCGAACGCGGCCTCGAGGAGTCCGACGAGCAGGGCGAGGGCTCAGACGACGCCTCAAGCGTCAATAGGGTCGAAAATCCCGCCGGAGGAACGTCCGAGGCGGTCGATGACGTAACGTTGGCTGCAAACGGCGGCGCCGATCAGGCGACCGCGACGGCCGAATCGGGATCGGCCGCAGGATCCGGCAATGGGTCCGGCGTCGAGCTGAACGAAGACAACACCGGAGGTAACGAGTGAGCAATTCGGACTCATATCCCAAGCCGAGTACGGGTGTCCCTGGAGGATTGCGGCAACCGTCGGCTACTCCGCGGGTAGACGCACCGGCCCGTCCCCAGCAGCGCCCTGCGGCATCCGCTTCGGGTGCGGCAGGAACTGGCGCGGAGAGGGTCCCGGGTCAGCGCCCGGCCGTCCCCGGTCAGCGCCCCGCCGTCCCAGGCCAACGTCCCGCAGGGACGCAGCGCCCGGCGGGCCAGCGTCCCGCAGCGCCCGGCCAGAGGCCCGTGCAGGGCCAGCAGCGGCCAGCCCCCGGGGCTCCGGGGCTTGTGAAGCCGGCACCCAAGGCGAAAGTCCGCCGCGCCCGGCTGCTCGTCAGCAAGGTTGATCCGTGGTCCGTCCTGAAGATGGCGTTCCTGTTGTCCGTTGCCTTGGGCATCGTGACTGTGATCGCCGCAATCGTGCTTTGGACCGTCCTTGACCTCACCGGCATTTTCAACCAGGTGGACAGCCTTCTGGGCACTCTGGCCGGCTCGGAAAGCGGTGGCTTCGAACTCAAGAAGGTCGCCTCGCTCGGACAGGTTGCCTCCTTCGCCACCATCATTGCCGTGGTGAATGTTGTTCTGCTGACTGCCCTGTCCATGTTGAGCGCCGTGCTTTATAACATTGCCGCAACACTCGTGGGCGGCATTGGCGTGACCCTCACCGACGACTAACCCAAACGGTCGGAAATTGAAGGAAACTGCTGGAAAACAGTGGTGAAAATACCTCGATTTGAGATCGGGCCGGGATGTGCTGTAAAGTCATGTCTCGGCCCGAAGAGGTATCGGGGCGTATAGCTCAGGCGGTTAGAGCGCTTCGCTGATAACGAAGAGGTCCCAGGTTCAAGTCCTGGTACGCCCACGGAACCTGCACAGGTTTTGCTAAAGGTTCGGGAAACTGAACCGGAACGGGGTGCGTGTGAAGAAGTTGCTCGTAGTCGCAGCTGCAATCGCAGGCGTCCTGCTCTACAAGAAAGTGCAGGAAACCGAAGCCCGGAAAACGGTCTGGAGCAAGGCAACCGACACGGTTGACTAGCGAAGGCGCCCAGTCTGGAAATGGTGAAAACCATCGAGGGAACTAGGGTAGTATGGATGGGTTGCTTCTTATGGGGGCATGGCGCAATTGGTAGCGCACCTGCTTTGCAAGCAGGGGGTTCGGGGTTCGAGTCCCCGTGCCTCCACCATAAGAAAGAGTCCCGGTCAGAAATGACCGGGACTCTTTGCTTTAAGCCGCCCCACTAAGGTTGAAATGTGAACTTTATTGTTGCTGCTTTGGGTGTGCTCGGCGTCGCATCTTCCGGACCCCTCATCGCCGGAACGCTTGGAGCTACTTCCGTCACCGCACTGGCCATCGCCTTCTGGCGCAACGCAATCGCCGCCGTCGTGATGGCCTCGCCGGTCCTGATCCGTGAACCGCGCCAGTTCCGCAAGATCACCCGCAAGGAGTTCACCTGGTCTGCTGTCGCAGCAGTGGCACTGGCTTTCCACTTCGCCTGCTTCATCACCGCGCTCCAGCTCACGTCAGTCGCTGCCGCCACCGCCTTGGTCTGCCTGCAATCAGCATGGATCGCCGTTTTCCAGCTCCTCCGCGGCACCAAGCACCGCTGGCCGGTCCTCGTGGGCCTGGGTATCGCGCTGGGCGGCGTCGCGGCCATCACGGGCTTCGATATGGGATCCTCCCCGAAAGCCCTCCTTGGTGACATCCTGGCCCTCGCCGGAGGCGCGCTGGCCGGCCTGTATACCTTGGCCGGAGGCAAAGCCCGCCAGAGCATGGGCATTGGAACGTACACGACGCTTTGCTATGGGCTCTGCGCGGCCATCGTCGCTGTGCTGGCCCTCACGGGCGGCCAGCCTCTTGTAGGGTTCGACGCCGGCGGCTGGCTGGGGATCGTGGCCATCACCGTGTGCGCGCAACTAGTGGGCCACACCGCGTTCAACCATCTCCTGGCGACCATGAGCCCGCTGCTGGTGTCCATGATCATCCTGCTGGAGATTCCGGGCGCAGCCCTGCTCGCTGCGGTCTTCCTGCACGAGACCCTGCCGGCCGGTACCTACGCGGGACTCGCCTTAATCCTGGTTGGACTCGCCGTCGTCGTCGCCGGTCAGCGGCGGGGCAAGGGCGACGCCGAGGGCAAGATCGCCGAGCTCGGTGCTGACTGAGCTGTATTCGCGGCTACAGGCCGCCGCGGCGGACGCCTTGGCCCGCATTGGCCGTGTGGATGGCCCGGAGAAGCTTGGCCGGGAAGTAGACGGAGAAGAACACCACCATGGGGGCCTTCAGGGCCATCTTCTTGACGTTGTGGGCCTTGTAGGTGCGGTCGAAGCGGGTCACGTAATAGCGGTAGTCGCGCGGTGAATCCTCGAGCCTGCGCGCAGACATGCCCGACACCATCTGCGGCCAGTACTGCACCCTCAGGTCGTGGTCGGCAAGATGCAGGGAAAGATCGATGTCCTCATGCATCTCGTCCCTCTCATCCAGGCAGGTTTCCCCGCGGATGGTTTCCCAGGCGGAACGGCGAAGGGCCATGTTTGATCCAAAAAGGAAGTGGTACTGGTGCTTCGCAAGCCGAAGCATGAGCTGGCGCATTTTGTCGTCGGCCTTGAGTCCGAATCGACGCATGGGCATGTCGTAGTA
Organism: Arthrobacter sp. SE2; assembly: GCF_058244265.1. Classification (NCBI taxonomy): domain Bacteria; kingdom Bacillati; phylum Actinomycetota; class Actinomycetes; order Micrococcales; family Micrococcaceae; genus Arthrobacter; species Arthrobacter sp. SE2. Next base: position 314,874 of record NZ_JBZAYA010000003.1, read on the forward strand.
GACCACCGGACCCGTTGCCGCCTGCACGGAGGGATCGGCGAAAGCCTTTTGCACCTGCTCAACCCAATCGGGTTCCACAACGGAGTCGGCATCGATCCGGCCGAGGATATCCGAGGTGGCGCTATTGAGGCCAAAGTTGCGTGTGGGGATGAGTCCCTGCGCCTCGTCCTGGCTCAGCAGGATGATGGGGCTCTCCGGGTATTCCTGCTGCATCTGCTGGACGATCTGTGCAGTGCGATCCGTGGACCTGTTGTCCACCACGATGATCTCGTCCGCAGGTACCGACTGGTAAATGGCCGCGATCAGGCATTGCCGTATGACGCTTTCCTCGTTGTACGCCGGGATGATGATTGAAACGCTCGGCTTCACGGGTGCGACGGCTGCGCTGGTGGCTGCATCTACGAAAGATCTATCGGTTGGCATCTCCATAAATCTAACATCAGGGCGGTGTTCCTAGAGGAAGCCTCCGGTGACAAGTGGCCAAACAATTGGAGGGACCCCGGCGAACCGGAATCCCTCCAACGTGGAGCGAATATGGCCTTCGCCTAGGCCTCGTGCTTGCCGGCTTCGTCCGTTGCTGCCTGGTCCTTGGCCGCTTCGTCCTTGTGGAGGCTGGCGGCGATGTTCTTAACCGCGGTCTTGGCGTCGGTTGCCACCTTGGCTGCGGTGTCCGTAGCATCCTCGACAACGTGCTTTGCCTTCTCGGCTACGATTTCGGCTTTGTCAGCTACGTTGAGTTTCACGTCGTCAACCGTGTCAGCTACCTTAGTGGCGGCCTCGTTGGCCTTGTCGGCAACTTTCTCGGCTGCCGCTGCGGCCGGGACAGGTGATGGCGCAACCGGAACCGGAGTCTTCCACGGGTCCTCCACCGGGCGGCTGGCCTTCCACGCGGCGACGCCGGCCGCGGCAGCTGCTGCCACAATCGTGAAGATCAGAAAACCCCGCTTTTTGGGCTTGCGGGTCCTGGCGAGTTCTTTCGAGACTGTTTTTGATGCTTCCCCGGCAGCGGCTTTCAGCTGGGCCCCTGTGGCTTGTGCTTGTTCCTGCAGATTGTGAACCACTCCCGAGTCCACCAGCTTCTGGGCGACGGCGTCCACCTGCGCGGGCGCATTCTCAAGGGCTTGGTGGACCACCACGGAGGCTTGCCCGAGCTGCTCTGAGAGCTTGGGCAGGTACTCCTCAACAACTTTGTCCCGGGCGTGGCTGAGCGCCGGGGTGGCTTTGTTAAGGGCTTCCTGGATCTTGGGCGAGGCGTCCTCGACGACGTCGTGGATCTTCGGTGCGAGGTTCGCCAAGCCTTCCTGGAGCTTCGGCGTGACGGTTGCAACGCCGTCGGCGAGGTTGTACGCAGCTGACTTCAGGCCTTCCTGAAGCTTCGGCGAAGCGGTGTCGATTCCGTGCTGGATGCGGGGAACCGCCCAGTTCACAGCTGCTTCGACGCGCGGTGTCGCCCAGTCCTTGGCATTTTCGACACCATTCGCAACGGTGTGTTCAAGTTCGCGGGCAATCCGGTCCGATTTCTTCACAACTACCTCCCGATCAACATGCTCGTTTGTTGTTAGCCTACGTCGCTTGGTCGGCACCGGCTATTCATCCAGCGGATTCATGGAAGATTTCACCTAGCGCGGAACCGCCTTCCTGGCCGCCTCGGCGTTGACCCTGCGTGAAACAATGGCGACATGACCATCGCAACCGCAAAAGCAACTTTCCACACGAGCCTCGGTGACATCGTGGTTGACCTCTTCGGCAACCACGCGCCCAAGACGGTCGCCAACTTCGTTGGCCTGGCCACAGGCGAAAAGTCCTGGACGCACCCGGAGACCGGTGAAGACAAGACCGGTACCCCGCTATACGACGGCACCATTTTCCACCGCATCATCAAAGACTTCATGATCCAGGGCGGCGATCCCCTCGGTCGCGGCATCGGCGGACCGGGCTACAAGTTCGACGACGAGATCCACCCGGAACTCAACTTCAACGCCCCTTACAAGCTGGCCATGGCCAACGCCGGCGTCCAGATGGGCAAGGGCACCAACGGTTCCCAGTTCTTCATCACCACCGTCAACACCGACTGGCTTTTCGGCAAGCACTCCATCTTCGGTGAGGTTGCTGACGAAGAGTCCAAGAAGGTTGTAGACGCCATCGAGGCTGTCCGCACCGGCATGGGCGACCGTCCTGTTGAAGACGTCGTCATCAACAGCATTGACATCGTCCAGCTCTGATCCGCGGAGCCTGAACAGCATATGAGTTACGGAATCCCGGCGGCAGAGCCGTCAGCAGACATTCCGGTGTGCCCCAGGCACCCGGACAGGCCCTCCTATGTGCGGTGCCAGCGTTGCGGGCGTCCTGCATGCCCCGAGTGCCAGCGGGCGGCCGCCGTCGGGTTCCAATGCATTGACTGCGTTAATGAAATGAAGCGTTCGACGCCGGCGGTGCGTTCCGCCTATGGCGGCGCCGTCGCGGCCGGACGTCCTCTGGCGACGTACATACTCATCGGGCTGTGTGCCCTGGTGTACGTGCTGCAATGGCTGATTCCCGGCGATGTCGTGGAGAATCAACTCGCTTTCGCGTCCGTCTACGCCGCTCCGCAATACGGGGCCTTCGAACCCTGGCGGATGCTGACCAGCGCTTTTGTCCACTCACAGGGCTTTGTGCTGCACATCGTGCTCAACATGTACATGCTCTGGATTTTCGGCCAGGTGCTGGAGCCCGTCTTGGGGCGCATCCGCTTTTTGGCCGTTTACCTGTTGTCCGCTATTGGCGGCTCTGTCGGTTTCCTGCTTCTGACGCCTGTTTTGCCTCCCACTGGAGTGGAAGGTGCGTCCGGCGCGATCTTCGGCCTCTTTGGCGCACTGTTGGTAGTTCAAAGCCGGCGCGGCGGAGACACCCGGCAGCTGTGGATCCTTATTGCCATCAACGGCGTGATTGGCTTCGTTGTCCCCGGCATCGCCTGGCAGGCTCACTTGGGCGGCCTTGTTACGGGCGGCTTGTGTGCCGCCGTGATTGCCTTTGCTCCGCGTGGACCGCGCCAGGCGCTGTTGCAGACCGCCGGGATGGCCCTGGTGGCCGGAGTCCTGGTCCTGGCCACCGTCCTTCGGGCCACGGCGGGCTAACAGCTCCTTAGCTCTTTACCCCAGGAGCTCCTCCAAGCGGTCCATCGACTCTTTGATGCCCGCATCCATGCCGCTGGCTACTGCCATGTCCCGGGCCTCTACGGAGGGAAACACGGAACGCTGCACCACACGTGTGCGGCCTCCGAGGTCTTCAAACCTGGTGGTGTCCAACGTGACTTGCCCAGGGGCGCCATCGAATTCGAAGGTCTGGATGATCCGCAGTGGCTCCTGGACCTCGTGGAAGACCCCGCGGAAACCGAACTCGTTGCCCTGGCCGTCCGCATGCGTATAGCGGTAGCTGCCGCCCGTCCGCGCGTCGTAGGATTCCAGGCGCATTTCCAGGCGACGCGGACCCAACCATTTGACGACGAGTTCGGGGTCCGTGAATGCCTGGAACACGCGCTCCGGTGCGGCGTCGAAGTCGCGGCTCGTGTCGATGAACGGCGTGCCCGCCGCGACATCAATGGTTGTTGTGTTGGTGCTCATTGTCCTTCTCCTCTTCCGGATTGTCCTTTTGGGTTGTGCTGGCCAATAGTTCGTCCAGTCGGGCGAAACGTTCCTCGGCCTGAAGACGGTAGTTCTCGATCCACTCGGCCAAGGGACCCAGCGCCGCGGTGTTCAAGTGGCAGGGACGGCGCTGCGCTTCCCTGCTCCTCGTGATGAGCCCCGCGCCCTCGAGCACTTGTAGATGCTTGGAGATGGCTTGGAGGGTGACTGTGAAGGGCTGGGCGATCTCATTGACAGTGGCATCGCCCAGGGCCAACCGTGCCAGGATCTTGCGCCGGACAGGATCGGCGAGGGCCATGAACGCCCTGTTGAGCTGGTCTTCCGGATCCAGCACCGCTGTACCCATCGTGTCCGGCATGCGTGTCCCCTGCCCGGCTCCAGGCTCAAGCATTGCGGACATCCGAGTCTTCCGCAGTACTCAAGCAAGTGGTTTATCAACTAGATCATTGAATAATGCCAGCTTAAAACTGTGCACTGAGTACGTCAAGACCCCTTGGATAGGTTTTCCACAGGGGTTATCCACAATGTGCGTAACTTACAAGTGTGTAGTTCGATGCTGAATGGACTCTTTGGAGCGAGATGGCAGGGGCTGCACTTTCCTCTGGGGACTAACATCCACACCTGTGGATAACTTTTGCCCACGCGCCTGTGGGTATGTGGATAAGGAGTGCGTTTTCCGGGCGCGTGTGGACAACCTCCGCATTAGGAGCTGCAACAGCGCAGTATCAACAGAGTTATCAACATTGTTAATAACTCACAACACTGTAGTTCTGTGTTTTGCCTGCACCTTGAGGCCCGCCGTTCTGGGAGTTTTCCACTCTGTGGGCACAGCTTTTCCCCAACTGTGGATAACTTGTGGGTAGCTGCCTGTTGTTAAGTGCGTAACTCCGGGGCCTCGTGCGGCAGCGGTTGTGGGAAGCGGATTTTGATCGCTGCAAATTTCTGCTTTGCAACCGCCACTGCGGTGGTCCGCGACGGCGGTCGCTCACCCCACGACTTCGGCCAGCTGGGTCCCTGAGAGGCCGGGGCCGAGATCGACGTGTGCACGGTCGAGGACGCCGAGCGCCTCGTCGACTATAAATGCCATTCCCAGATCATGCCACCGCTTTCAAGCCGATCCCGAAACGCTCGCCGAGACACGCACGCCTGGCAGCCCGAATCGCGGACCGGCGTCAGACCGGAACGTGTTCGGTCTGGGAAGCAACTGTTTGGGGCCTGCGGGCTGCGTCACTGATCCGCAACAGCAGGGCGACGATGATCCAGTTGGCCAGGAGGGAGGACCCGCCCGCTGAGAGGAACGGCGTCGTCAGCCCCGTGAGGGGAATAAGGCGGGTGACGCCTCCGATAATGATGAAGCACTGGAGGGCCATGGAGAATGCCAGCCCGCAGGCAAGGAGCTTCCCAAAGGCATCCCGAATGCCCAGTGCGGCCCGGAATCCCCTCGTGAAAAGCAGCAAGTAAAGGAGAACGATCGCGAACAGCCCGATCAGGCCGAGTTCTTCACCGAGGGAAGCGATGATCATGTCGCTGTTCGCGAAAGGCACCAGGTCCGGGCTTCCGAGCCCGAGGCCCTTGCCGATCAGGCCGCCGTCGGCCATTCCGAAGAGCCCCTGGACAATCTGGGCGCTACCTCCGGGGAAGCGCGTGAAGACCTGGGGGTCGAAGGCATTGATCCAGGCGTCAATGCGCAAGCCGACATGGGAAAAGATCTTCGCTGCCGCATATCCGCCCACGAGCATGAGTACGACGCCGAGGACGAGCCAGCTGGCCCGGCTCGTGGCAACGTAGATCATCACGATGAAAAGGCCGAACAGCAGTATGGACATGCCGAGATCGTGCTGGAAGACCAGTACGCCAACGCTCGCGGCCCAGGCAGTGATCATCGGCCCGGTGTCCTTGATTCTGGGGAACTGCAGGCGTCCGAATTTCCTGCCGGCCAGCAGGATCAAGTCCCGGTTGGAGGACAAGTAGCCCGCGAAGAAGACGGCGAGTGTAATCTTCACGATCTCGCCGGGCTGGAACTGCAGGGAACCGAGGCGTATCCAGACATTCGCGCCGTTGATATCGCCAGCCGAAATGCCTGGCACGAGGGGAAGGATAAGGAGGGCGGCGCTGACCGCAAGTGCAATGAAGGTGTACCGGCGCAAAAGCCGGTGGTCCTTCAAAAGCCACAAAACGGCGGCCGCGACCAGGACCGAGACGATCGTCCATGTGAGCTGATTGGCCCCGGCAGTCGTACCGTTTGAGGCATCCAAGCGTTTGATCATGGCGATACCGAGGCCGTTCAAAGCCACCACAATCGGAAGGATCACCGGATCCGCATACCTTGCCTTGAACCGCAGGACAAAGTGGAAGATCCCGGCCAGCGCAGTCAAGGTACCCGCCTGAAGCCAGAATCCCACGTCAAGGGCTTCTTTCTTGTCCACGCTGGTCATTGCAAGGGCACCAATGCCGACGCCTAGTGCCAGCACCAACAGCACCATCTCCACGTTTCGGCGCGGCTTCGCCAGAATCGCTTGCTGGCTCATGGGCATCTTCTTTCGTGGATTCCGGACGGCCTGGCGGGTCCGGTTCGGTGGCTCAAGGTCAGGTCAGTGGCTCAACATAAGGTTCAGTGGGCCATCATAGCCGCAGCGACTGGGCGGCGGTTGGGAACAGGATCCGGTCAATCAACGGCCAGCTTCCGTAACGGTCTGTATCACCATGTCGTCGAGCTTAGGCAGCGCGCGCCCAAGCCGATGCCTGGTCTCGCCGACAGTTGCTTCCACCGCTGACAGGGCGGCGTCGGCGACGACGATCGTTGCTGCGCCCTGCAGGCGATGGCCGACCCAACGCAGTTGCAGCTTCGGCACGGAGAGAACGCCCGGTGTCGTTTCCAACACCGCCTGGGCGCCGTCGAGCAGATCCGGTTCTATACCGTCCATCAGGCGTCGTCCGATACTGCGTACCGTGCCCCAGAGCAGGACGATGATGGCCGCCGAAATCATCAGGCCGACAATCGGGTCCGCCAAAGGGAAGCCGAGCATCACGCCGCCGGCGCCAAGCACCACAGCGAGGGAGGTGAATCCGTCAATGCGTGCATGCACGCCGTCGGCGACCAATGCAGCGGAGCCGATCTGCCGGCCGACCCTGATCCGATAAACGGCCACAATTTCATTGCCCGCAAAGCCAATGAGTCCGGCCGCAAGTACCCACCACAGATTGTGCAGGGATTGCGGATGGAACAGGCGATCGATGGATTGCCACGCGGCGACCACCGCCGAAAGCGCGACCACGCCGACAATGAACAGTCCGGCAAGGTCCTCCGCCCGCCCGTATCCATAGTTGTAGCGTCGAGTTGCCGCACGACGTCCCAGAATGAATGCAATCCACAGTGGCACTGCGGTGAGTGCGTCCGAGAAGTTGTGGATGGTGTCGGCCAGCAATGCGACGGAGCCGCTGATCAGGACCACCAGGAACTGCAGGACGGTGGTTCCAAGGAGTATGAAAAGACTGATCTTCAGTGCCCGGACGCCCTGTGTACTGGACTCAAGCGCGTCGTCGATTGAATCGGCGGCATCGTGGGTGTGCGGGACGAAAAGCTCATACAGCCACCCCTTGAGCCCCTTGTGGTGCTCGTGCGAGTGTCCGTCATGGTCATGGTCATGGTCGTGGTCGTGGTCGTGGTCGTGCACGTGCACGTGGTCCTCGTGATGACCAACTTGCTGGTGACCGCTCATGCCGATTCCTGTTCTGCGCGGTGGTGGGCAGGAGTACCGCCCAAGGCGTGTTCTGCTTGGAATATTGCATCCGCGACCAACTGGCGGGCGTGCTCGTTCTCGAGGCGGTACATGACCCTGGTTCCGTCCTGTCGCGTGGAAACCATTCTCGCCAAGCGCATTTTGGCAAGGTGCTGCGACACTGCGGCCGGGGACTTGCCTACGAGGTCCGCCAGCGCTCCGACGGCCATCTCGCCGTTCCGGAGCGCGAGGACGATCCGGACCCTCGTGGCGTCAGCCAGCATCGCGAACACTTCCACAGCCAATTCCACGTATTGGCTGTCGACGCCCAGCGAGCAAGAACTATTATCTGCATTCATACGCAGATTCTTTCACACATCCCGACGAAACCCACATCGAGGGCCCGGGATGGCGAACCAGAGGCCGATGAGGCGCAGCGATCAGCCAGGCCAGAATGAAGTTCTCAATACCTCGGGAGTGAACTCTCAGTGAACCCGCGGACACTATCCACAGCCTTGTGCACACTGGGTAAAACGACAGGTCCAAGGCGTGAGGGTCCGGTTTTCACCTGAATGTCGGGGATCCTGACTTCATGTACATGGATGTCCACATGAATTGTCCACAGCTGTGGATAAAGTTACGCACTTCTGTGGAAAGCGGGTGGGTATCAGAGCCAAACTCCGGAGCTGCCCCGACGGTGGCTGTCAAGAAGATGGGTATCGATCATCCCGATCGCCTCCATCAGCGCATACATGGTGGTGGGGCCAACGAAAGCGAAGCCCTTCTTACGCAGGGCCTTGGACAGAGCAATTGACTCCGGCGATTGGGTGGCGACGTCGGCAAACGTACGCGGTTCCGGGGTCGACTCCGGTTGGAACGACCACACGAAGTCCACCAACCCGCCCTCGCTCCGCAAGGCGATGGTGGCGTTGGCGTTGGCGATGGCCGCACGGATCTTAAGGCGGTTGCGCACGATTCCCGAATCCTGCATCAGCCGTTCGACGTCGGCCTCCGTGAAAGCCGCGACGCTTTCAGGGTGGAAGTCCAGGAAAGCGGACCGGAATGCCTCCCGCTTGCGCAAGATGGTGGCCCAGGACAGGCCCGCTTGGAATCCCTCGAGGCTGATGCGCTCATACAAGCCCCGTTCGTCCCGGACGGGCATGCCCCACTCGTGGTCGTAGTACTCGCGCATGAGCGGGTCAACGGATGCCCACGGCGGACGCGCAAGGCCGTCGTCGCCAATGATGGTGCCGTTCTCAGGCGGGTTCATAGGTGTTCCTCCACAGGGAGCCGGGCAAAAGCTGTTGTTGACATTGTGCCTCCGTCCTACGACATTCCCGTGACACGCATGGTGATGTTGATCCGCCCCCGCGGCAGCCCGCAGCCTTCGGGAGCGGTTCCGGGGAGCACTTTGGTGACTCCGTGGTACGCAAAACGGGATTCGCCACCGAACACGAAGAGGTCTCCTGAGGAGAGTTCGACGTCGGTATACGGCTTGGTGCGCGTCTCCGTGTTTCCGAAGCGGAAGACGCAACTGTCTCCGATGCTGAGCGACACCACAGGGGCCCGGGACCTTTCGTCCTTGTCCTGGTGCATCCCCATCTTGGCGGCCCCGTCGTAGAAATTCACCAGCGCAGTGTCCGGCGTGTAGCCGGCGGCTTCGGCGGCGTCGCCGTGGGCCTCGAAGAGCGCTTTGCGGCCCAGACGCACCATCCAGTCAGGAAAGTCGAGGACCCGCCGCCCGTTGACGTCAAAGGCCTCGCGTGTGTACCGATAGGGCTGCCAGTGCCAGCCGAGGCAGACCGTCCGGACGGACATCGGGTGCCCGCCTGGAAGGACGGCGGCGCGCAAGGGGACGGGACCCCGCGTCCACTCTTCGAAACGGGCTGCGATCCACTGTTGCTGCTCAAGGCTCAACCAGCCCGGAACGTGAACCGCGCCGGGCGCGATCTCCCGGGGACCGGCGTCGGGCGGGTCCGGCAACTCAAGCGGAAACAGCGGCTCTGTCCACCCTGAACTCATGCTGCCTCGAGCGCCAACAGGGCTCGTTTGGCTTCCGTGCCGCCGAGGTAGTTGCCAAACGATCCATCGGATTTCACCACCCGGTGGCAAGGAACAATCACCGGCAGCGGGTTGGTGGCGCAAGCAGTGCCGACGGCGCGCACGGCTCGCGGACTTCCGGCCGCCAAGGCCACTTGCGCGTAGCTTTCCGTGTGGCCGTAAGCGATTTGCGGCAAATGTTCCAGGACGCTGAGCCGGAACCCGCGCGAAAGGCTGAAATCCAGGGGGAGGTCGAACTGGTGCCGGGTCCCGGCGAAGTATTCGTCCAGTTCGCGGGCAGCCGGATCCAGGCGGCTCGGTGAGAAAAGGATCCGCGGACTGAGCTTTTCCGCGAGCAGCTGCAGTACGGCGTCGTGGTCTTCCACTTCGAATGCCACGCGTACCATGCCGCGCTCGGTGGCCGCAAGGAGCAGTTTGCCGATCGGGGAATCCACCGTGCGGTAGGCAATGTCGAGGGCGTGCTGCTCCGCTGCAGCCGCTGTGAGGCGGTCGTGGAGCCGCCGCATGACAGCCGGCTCCACGGAATCGAGGGGTGCGAGGAGTTCGGAGACGTCCTGTTCGTCGTGGTGGATGGTCATGGCGTTTCTTCTTTCACGTAGCTCAAGGAGCTGTCGGAGCTGTTTGAGAGAATGGCGCGCAACGCCTTGACGCCGTCGGCTCCCGCTCGACGCGCGGCATCGGGGGTTCCGCCGAGGAGCCCGGCGACATCCTTGTAGGGGAGCCCGGCAAGGTAGTGGTACGCCACCGCCCGGCGCTGCTTCGGCGGAAGCTGCCCGACGGCGTCGAGCACCTCCCGGTGGCCGTCGCCGGGGATTCCGAGACCCGACGGTCGCACGGGCAGTTCGTCCACCGGAACCGGCTGGCGGTTCCTTGATCGGACGATGTCGATGGATTTGCGGTGGGCGATCGTCACGAGCCAGGCCTGGACGTTGGCACCGGCCGGAAGTTCCGGGTAGGCCTTCAACGCGGAGAGGAAAGTCTCGGACCAGCCGTCTTCCGCGTCGTGGACGCCGAGAACCGCGCGGCACACGCGCAGGACCGTGGGTCCGTGCTCCCGGACGACCAGCTCGAACGGCTTCTTGGGCTCCATTAGAAGAGCTTGCTTTCCTTCGCCGCAGCTGGTTCTTCGAGTTCCAGGAGGAACCGTTTGTTGTCGAGGCCGCCGGCGTATCCCGTGAGCTTCCCGTCGCGCCCCACCACCCGATGGCACGGGACGATGATGCTCAATGGATTGCGGCCAACTGCCGAGCCGACGGCCTGGGAAAGGTTGAGATCGCCCAGTTCAGTGGCCAGTTCTCCGTAGCTGACGGTTTCCCCGTACGGAATTTCTTCGAGCCTTGCCCAGACCCGCTGCTGGAACGGATTCCCTGAAGCCTTGAACGGCACGTCGAACACGGTCCGCTCGCCAGCCAGGTATTCGCCGAGTTCAACGGCAGTTTGGTGGAACAGGGGATCCTCGGCCGGGACGGCTTCACCGAAGAATTCCGAAGGCGGCATATGCCAATGACCCTCGAAGAAAATGCCGGTCAGCTGATCGTCCCGGGCAGTCAGTGTGAGCCGGCCCAGCGGGGAATCAATCGTTGTGTGCCTGGTGGTCATGTCTAGTAGACGCTGCAGGCGGCGGAAATGTGAGGTCGCCGCTCAGGAACGCCAGCGCGTGGTCATGAGGAAGCCAACAATTGCGATGCCGAAACCTGCCACGATGTTCCAGGACGCCCATGCGGCCACGGGAAGCTGGCCGCTGGTGATGTAGAAGGTGATGATCCACAGCAGGCCGATGATCATGAGACCGAACATGACGGGCTTGTACCAGACGGGGTTCGGCTTGTACTGCTGTGCGGTGGCCGCTTCGGTGGGGCGGGCGGCCCTCTTGCGGGGCTTGGACTCGGGCACGGTTCCTCCTTGGCCGGCTGAATGAAAGGCCGCGCGCCAGCTTGATATCCTGCAGGAAGGAAAATTCCAGCGGTCAACGCGCACGCGGCAATTCCGGGGTTCGTTCTAGCAGTCAAGTCTAGCCGGATTTCGGAGGCTCCTCGTCGTCGGGCATCCGCGCCTGCAAAGAGGAGATCCAGTGGCGCAGCAGCAGACGCAGCAAGCCGCTGCCGTGCCGGACGACGGTACAGGAACCGGCGCGGAGGATCCCCGCACCAGGGGACACAAGCCGCGGTCGGCGAGGCGCAAGGGACGGTCAAGCACGGGGGACATTGTGCGCAAAATCGTCCAGATCGTGGGCGAGTTGCTCGTCACCGCGGGACTCATCCTGCTGCTCTTTGTGGCTTGGGAACTGTGGTGGACCAACGTCGAAGCCGACGCCAAGCAAAGCCAGGCCGTCCAGGGTTTTGCGAAGAGTTTTGCGGGACCGGTGGCGCCCGTTGCCCCTGCCAACCCTGCTGCACCGCTGGACTACGGGAAGCCCGTGGTTGCCGAGGCTCCTGAGCACGGCGGCATGATCGGCATCATGTACATTCCTCGATTCGGCCCGGATTATTCGCGGCCCATCATCGAGGGAACCGGTTCCGACATTCTGGACACGCTGGGCCTTGGCCATTACGGGACCACAAGCATGCCGGGAGCCCCGGGCAACTTCGCCGTCGCGGGGCACCGCCAGACCCATGGCGCAGTGCTGGACAACATCCATCTCCTGGTACCGGGCGACAAGATATATGTGCAGACCAAAGACGGTTACTACACATACGTTTTCCGCAACAACCAGATCGTGCTGCCTTCCCGGACGGACGTCCTTCTTCCGGTTCCCACACAGCCCGGTGCGACGCCCACCGAAAGCTACCTGACCATGACCAGCTGCAATCCGCGCTTCGGTGCGCAAGAACGCATCATCGCTTACTCCGTTCTGGAGAGCTGGCAGCCGGCATCCGCCGGGCCACCACAGGACATCGCCAAGCAAGTCGCCCAGACGGCCGGAAAGGGTTAAGCCATGTACGGATGGATCTTCCGCCACCTTCCGGGACCCCTCTGGGTGCGTATCCTGACATCAGCGGCCCTCGTGGCATGCGCGCTTGTCTTGATGGTTCAGTTCCTGTTCCCCTGGATGTCACAGTTCACTACTTTCACCGACTCAACGATTGGTTCAGCACAGCAGCCATGAGCACAACAAAAATCCTCGTCGTGGACAACTACGACAGCTTCGTCTACACCCTGGTCGGCTACTTGCAGGAACTCGGTGCGGAAACCACAGTGGTCCGGAACGACGACGTCACCCTCGCCGAAGCAATCGAGCTGGCGGACGCGCGCGACGGCGTGTTGATCTCCCCCGGCCCCGGAACCCCGGCGGACGCCGGAGTCTGCATTGAGTTGATCAGGTGGTGCGGAGACAACAACAAACCGATGTTCGGGGTCTGCCTCGGGCACCAGGCACTGGCCGAGGCCTACGGCGGGACCGTCACGCACGCGCCAGAGCTGATGCACGGCAAGACATCACCTGTGCAGCATGACGGCAAAAGCGTTTTCGCCGGTCTGCCTTCGCCGGTAACGGCCACCCGCTACCACTCCCTGGCGGCAGTCCGGGAAAGCATTCCCGACGTCCTGGAAATCACCGCCGAAACCGCCAGCGGGGTGGTCATGGGCCTGCAGCACCGTTCGGCGCCGCTGTGCGGTGTGCAGTTCCACCCGGAATCGGTGCTCACCGAAGGTGGCTACCTCATGCTCGGCAACTGGCTTGAATCACTCGGGATGTCCGGGGCGGCCGCCCGTGCAGCCACCCTGAGCCCCCTGATCCAGCGCTAGCCGCCTAGTCCGCCCAGGCCTCCGCCGCCCTTCGTGTCGCTCGGAGAAGGCGTGGGTGTCGGGGTGGGACTCGGGGGCGGGGCGGGAGCCTTCGCGACAATCACGCTGATGGTCTTGCCCTGCTCCACGAGGGAATTGAAGGCATCTCCCTGGCCCGTCACCTTTCCAGGGGCTACTTGCGAATTCTCCTGTTCGGTGACCGCGATGGCCAGGCCGTTCTGCTTGAGCAGTGCCTCGGCATCGGCCTTGCTCAATCCAACGAGTTGAGGCACGGCTACTTTGCCCGTGGACACCACCAAGTCAACGGTGCTGCCCACGCCCACCACGGCTCCGGAAGCCGGCTTGGTGCTGATGACGGAGCCCGCGGGGACCGTGGCACTATTGGCCAAGGTACTTGACCCGCCTACGAGTCCAGCCTGGCGCAGGAGGTCGCGGGCAGCGGCTTCGGTGAGGCCGCTCAGGCCTGCCGGGACGGTCGCCGAGACCGGCCCGTCTGAAACGTTCAGCGTGACTTGTGATTTCGGCGCCACTTGGGACCCCGCGCCGGGGTCGGTGCTGATCACTGTCCCCTTGGGTATCTTGTCATCCGGGACATGATGAGACTCCGGGCTGAGATTGGCGCCGTAAAGCATCTGCAATGCCGTGGCCTCGCTCATATTGGTGACCGCCGGTACCGCGATCAACGGGGGCGGGGCCGGCTTCTGGTTCACCGTGCTGTACACCCAGAATCCGCCGCCGGCCAAGACCAGCAGCACCAAAATAACCACCACTGCGGTCCACGCACGACGGCGGGACTTCTGCCTGGCGCTCCGCTCGCGTTCAGGGGCGAAACCAAGCGGCATGGCGCCGTCGTGCTCTGCGTCAGACTCCGATTCGGCTGCCTCCCGGGCCAGCATGTCCTGGTCGCCGGCGGCCTGGCCGTTGCCTGGCTCTCCGCTCAGGGTGCTGTCCAGGAATTCTGCGCCCATCAGGCCGCGAGCCAGGCCACCTTCCGGAATCTGCTGTGTCGACGGCACCGCCTCCTGGACGTCGGTGGGTGTTCCGGCGGCAACTGCCGGAACAGAAACGCCGTTCTTGGCCGCACGCAGGGCGCGCCGGAAGGCAGCAGCATCCTGGAAACGATCCGCGCGATTCTTCTGCAGGCCCTTGGCCAGGACACTGTCCAGTGCCTCCGAAACGGCCGGATTGAAGGTGCTGGCGGGTTCCGGGATCTCGCGGACGTGCTGGTAGGCCACCGAGACAGGGCTGTCACCCGTGAACGGAGGACGCGACGTCAGCATTTCAAACAGGAGGCACGCCGCAGAGTACAGATCGCTGCGGGCATCCACGGTCTCGCCGAGGGCCTGCTCGGGCGACAGGTATTGGGCAGTACCAACCACGGCCTGCGTCTGGGTCATGGTTGCCGCGGAATCGGCCATCGCCCGGGCGATTCCGAAGTCCATGACCTTCACATCGTTTGACTCCCCGGTCACCATGACGTTGGCCGGCTTGATATCGCGATGGACGATTCCGGCCTTATGGCTGTATTCCAGAGCGGCGAGGACGCCAAGGATGAATTCGATGGCTTGATCGATGTCCAGTTCCTTGGCCCGGATCAGGTCGCGGACAGTCCGGCCGGAGACGTATTCCATGACGATGTAAGGGACCCGGACGTCCTCGCCCGGGCCACCGGGAACGGTGTACTCGCCGGTGTCGTAGATGGCGACGATCGAGGAGTGGTTCAGGGCCGCCACCGCCTGCGCCTCGCGCTTGAAGCGGGCATGGAACTGCGGATCGCGGGCAAGATCGGCACGGAGCAGTTTCACCGCGACAGTTCGTCCGAGCACCGTGTCGACGCCCTTGTAGACATCGGCCATGCCACCACGGCCGAGCAATTCACCGAGTTCGTACCGCCCGTTGAGGACGCGCTGGGATGTCATTGGAGTGCTGTCCTCTCTGTGGGCAGGGGTGGAGCGTCCGGTTGGCATGGTGTCCTACGGGGTGGTCTTAGGGGAAGCAGACGGGTTCGTGGTCGGCTTGGACAGGTGATAGGTCACGACGGACCCGGCCGGTACTTTCTGCCCGGCTGCAGGCTCGGAACTGACGAATGTTCCCGGCGCCTGGCCGGTTGCTCCGTCAACGGGGGCTCCGGTGACCCAGCGCAGGCCCGCACCTTCGATGGTGGCCTGTACTTGCGATTCGGTGGCTCCCTTGCCGATGGTCGGCACCGTGACCATCTGCGGTCCCTTGGAGTAGTTGACGGTGATGGTCGATCCCTTGGCCACGGGACCGGAAGGATTGATGTCGATGACAGTGCCGGGCGTGGATGGATCGAAGACCTGTACGCCGTTGACCGCGAGGCCGAGTGCATTGAGGTCCGAGCGCACCTTGTCGTACGGCTGTCCCTTGTACTGCTCAGGGATCAGGTTGATCGTATCGGGGGTGGACGTGGTGGGCGTGGGGCTGGCCGAGGTCTCCGTTGGGCTCGGAGTTGCCGAGGTTGGCGGTGCGCTGGAGACCTGGGCCGGAGGGGTGCTGCCCGCCGGTGCCGGCCTGCTGGGCGGGAACAGCCCGGACTGGGTCAGGATCGCCCCCACCACGGCGAGCAGCACGAGCACGATCAGTGCAATGAGCGGCCACGTCCACGGGCTGCGTTTCTTCCGCTGCGGCTCCTCCTGGTACTCCTCTTCTTCATGGATGTACTGGTTGTGCTCGCCGGCCTGATCCAAACTGCGTTCGGCGGCCAAGGCGTGGGCACGGGCCAGCGGATTTCCACCTTCGGCTGCGGTCCCTACCGCTGCGGCTCCCGCGGCGGCGGCGCCGACCACCGGGAGCGCCGATGTCGACGTCGACCGTGCTTCCCTCCCGTACGGCGAGGTGACAATGCCGGTGGGCGCGGTGGCGATGTCCGTGGGTGCGGTGATGGGGCCCGTAGCGGATTCGAACAGCAACATCCCAGGCACGGCGGCGTGTGCCTTGGCAATATCGCCGGCGCGGATCGCTTCTGCGGCTTCAGCCAGCTTGATGGCATCCGCAGGACGGTTCTTCGGATCCTTGGCGAGCATGGACATCAGCAGGGCGCGTATCGGGGTAGGCAGGCTTTCGGGCAGCGGCGGCGGGGCGTCGTTGACCTGGGCCAGCGCAATGGCGATCTGGGATTCGCCGGAGAACGGACGATGCCCCGTGAGGCACTCGTAGCCGATAATCCCGAGGGAATATATGTCCGAGGCGCCTGTGGCCGTTTGTCCGGTGGCCTGCTCCGGAGCCAGGTACTGCGCCGTACCCATGACTTGGCCGGTCTGCGTGAGCGGAACCTGGTCTGCCAGGCGGGCGATACCGAAGTCGGTGATCTTGACACGGAAGTCCGGCGTGATCAGCAGGTTGCCCGGCTTGATGTCCCGGTGCACCAGGCCCTGGGCATGCGCGGGGGCCAGAGCCCGGGCTGTCTGGGAAATGATGGACAGGGTGCGGTCCGGGGAAAGGACCTGCTCGTGTTCCAGCATGCTGCTCAGCGGCTGACCTGGTACCAATTCCATGACCAGGTACGCGGAGCCGTCTTCCTCTCCGTAGTCGAAGACGTTGGCGATTCCCACGTGATTAAGCAACGCAGTGTGGCGGGCCTCGGCGCGGAACCGCTGGAGGAACCCGGGGTCACCGGTGTATTCCTCCTTGAGTACCTTGATGGCGACGATCCGGCCGAGGATCTGGTCCTTTGCCCTCCAGACCTCTCCCATGCCGCCAATCGCAATGCGACTGGTCAGCTGGAACCTGCCGCCGAGGGTGATTCCTGACGTAGGCCTCACTTGTTCAACACCGCCTCAAAAATCTTCTTCGCGTTCGGACTGGTTAGCTTTGCGCCTGTAGACACATCAACGCCTTCCATGACAATGGTGACGGCTACCTGCGGGTCGTTGGCCGGGGCGAACCCGGTAAACCATGAGTTGTTCAAGCCTGAATCGCCGAGTTGCGCCGTACCGGTCTTGCCGGCCACCTGGACTCCCGGCACCGCGGCACCGCTCGCAATGCCCTTGGATACGACGTCGGTCATCCACTGTGTGATCTGGCTGGCGATATCGGGCGTGGTGGAAGTACGCAGCGCTTCGGCCTTGGGCTCGCTGATGACACGCAGGTCAGGTGCCCGCACAGTCTTGATGAGGTTCGGCTTCATCTGGACGCCCTTATTGGCAATAGCGGCGGTCATCATGGCGATTTGCAGCGGAGTGGCCCTGACGTCACGCTGCCCGACGGCGGACTGGGCCAGCGCCGCCTGGTCCAGATTCTTGGGGAAGACACTGACCGCGGACTGCAGCTTGAGCTGGTCCCCGAAATCCTGTCCGAAGCCGAACTTGCTGGCCTGGTCCGCGATGGCGTTCTGACCCAGGTCCAGGGCGATACTCGCGAAGGGCGTGTTGCACGACTGTTCCAAGGCGAAAGGGAAATCGGCTGTGTTGCGGGTTGAGCAGTTGCCGCCGGCATAGTTCGGCAGGGAGGCGTTCGAACCGGGCAAGGGCAGGCTGTCCGGGTTCGGCAAGACACTGTCTTTGTTGTACTTCCCGGAGCTCAATGCAGCCGCGGTATCGACGAGCTTGAACACGGAACCGGGCGCCAACAGCTCGCCGGTGGGCCCGCTCACGGACTGGTTGAGGTTGATGCCGGGGACCTGGTTGATTTGATCGTAACCGGCCTTTTCCTTGGCGGGATCGTGCGTGGCGATCAGGTTGGGGTTATAGGACGGCTTGGAAACCATCGCGATGATGGCACCCGTCTTCGGGTTGGTGACGACAATTGAGCCGCGCTGACCGTCAGGAATGAGGTCGTAAGCCAGCTTCTGGATCACGGGATCGAGGGTCAGTTCCACCGAGGCGCCCTTCGGCTGGCTCCCGAGGAAAATCTGGCTCACACGGTCAAGGAAGAGCTGGTCGGAGCTGCCTGCCAACTCATCCCGGAGCTGCTGCTCGAGCCCGGTGGACCCGTAGGTCCTGGAGAAGTAGCCTGTGATCCCGGCGTAGAGCTCCGGTTGGGCGTAACTGCGCTGGTACTTGCAGGTTTCGTCTCCGGCGACGGATTCGGCGATCGGCTTGCCGCCCACGATGATGGCACCGCGGTCGTTGCAGTAGTTCGCCAGGACGGCGCGCTGGTTCCACGGATTGTCATTGAGGTCGCCGGCGCCGATGACCTGGACATAGCTGATCGCGCCAAAGAGCAGGGCGAACATGGCAACTGCTGCCATCCACGAATTGCGTATGGAATGGTTCATGAGGTCTGCACCGCCTCTGTGGGGGCATGGGTAATGGGCGTAGTGTCCACCGGGCCGCGCGCGGTGTTCGAAATCATGAGCAGCAAGCCCACGATGATCCAGTTGGCAAGCAAGGAGGAACCGCCCGCCGCAAGGAATGGAGTGGTCAGCCCCGTCAGGGGGATCAGCCGCGTGACGCCGCCGATCACTACGAAGCACTGCAGCGCTATGGCAAAGGACAGGCCACAAGCCAAGAGCTTGCCGAACGCGTCCCGCGCGCCAAGAGCCGCGCGGAACCCGCGGGTGAAAAGAAGCATGTAAAGCATCACGACGGCAAAGAGGCCGATCAGTCCGAGTTCCTCACCGATGAGGGCCACGATCATGTCGCTGTTGGCAAACGGCACCAGATCCGGCCTGCCTTGTCCGAGCCCTGTGCCTCCGAGGCCGCCATCGGCCATGCCGAAGAGGCCTTGGACGATCTGTCCGCTGCCGCCCGGGGAGCGGTCGAAGACTTCCGGGGTGAAGGCGTTCCACCAGCTGTCCAGGCGGAACGCGACGTGCGAGAAGAACCTGGACGCCAGGAATCCACCGCCAAGGATCAGGGCGACTCCGATGACCACCCAGCTGATTCGGCTCGTTGCCACGTAAATGATGACGATGAACAAGCCGAAGAAAAGGATTGACGTGCCGAGGTCCCGCTGGAACACGAGGATGCCGATGCTCACGAGCCAAGCCGTGATCATCGGTCCAAGATCCTTGAAGCGCGGCAATTGCATGGGGCCGATTTTTCGGCCGGCAAGCAGGATGAGGTCCCGGTTGGAGGAAAGATAACCTGCGAAGAATATAGCCAAGGTGATCTTGGCGATTTCGCCTGGTTGGAAAGTCATGGGACCGATCCGGATCCAGACGCTGGCGCCGAGCACCTCGCCAGCGGAGATACCGGGAACGAGCGGCAGTACAAGGAGAACTGCGCTGGCCGCCAGCGAAATAAATGTGAAACGGCGAAGGAGGCGGTGGTCCTTGAGGAACCAAATCACGACGATTGACACTGCCATGGCCAGGAGGGTCCAGCGCAACTGGTTGTTACCCGTGTCCTCGCCTGGCTGGTCCATGCGATGAATGAGGGCCAGTCCCAAGCCGTTGAGGGCAACGACGATCGGAAGGATGATCGGATCGGCATATTTTGCGCGGAACCTGAGGATCATGTGAAAAGCGAATGCCGCCACGATCAAGAGACTCGACTGGAACCAGAAATCGCCGTCGAAAGCGGCCGGACTGTTGAGCCCGACCATGGCGCTGGCGCCGATTCCCACAGCCAGGGCAAGGACCAGCAGGACGAGCTCGACGTTGCGGCGCGGCTTGGGTGTGGTGATGGCCAGAATCATCGCGACACCGCGCACGCAGGGGCAGCCGTGGACGTGGGTGACGATGTTGGCGGGTTCGAGGGACTCGGGCTCGCCGGCGTCGGGCTTGCCGTGGTCGGGCTTGCCGTGGGGGTGGGACTCGCCGTCGGCTTGGCTGTGCCCGTGGGGCAATTGACGGGCAGCCCCGTGGTGCCCTTTTCCTGCAGGTTTTTCACAATCTGCTGGGCATCGGCGAGATCCCGCGCCGGAACGGTCTGGCGAACGACTTGTTGCGTGAATTCAGGCAAAGAATCCATGCGGATGCTCGTCGTGGCCTCTACTTTCGAGAGCTGGAACGGGCCAAGGCTCTGTGAAATGCCGTTGAAAATCGCGACGTGCTGGTTGAATTCACCGACGTAGTAGCGTGTTTGGGTCCACGCATAGCCGAGCCACAGCCCGGCGACCACGAAAATGGCCAAGACCGCGGCAATTGCCGGCGTCAGCCAGCGCCGTTTCCGGGCGACAAGCGGTTGCTGATCCTGGCGGTCCTGTTCTGCCTTGTGGGTCAGCACCGTGGCAGCCCGGCGTGCAACGCTGCGCCCGGCTATGGTCGGGATCGAACCCGTATCGGCCGCGGTCGCGGCAGCACCGACCAGTTCGTGGGGACGGCTTGCGAGCTCTTCGCGGAGGATCTCCGCCGACAGGTGCTCGCCAAGGTGCGGGTCTGTCGCCGTCGGAGGCTCAGGGGTCCCGGCGGGGTTTGCCGAACCCGCTACGGGAGCCGCCGCTGCGGTGGGATTTGCCGCGGCTGCGGGGATGTTGGCTCCGGACTCTTTGACCTGGGCTGCCGCATCGTTGCCGTGCGCGCTGTCCTTTCTCGGCGCGGACTTTCCGGGATCGGCCGCTTTCGGCTGCACTGGCGCTTCCCGGACGACGTCGACGGCGGCCGTGCTGAGGTTGTCGCTGGTCTCTTCCACGATTTCCAACAGCACCACGGTGACGTTATCGGGAGCGCCGTTGGCGAGCGTGAGCTCAACGAGGAGTTCGGCGCACTCGGCGAGGTCCTTGGTCTCGCGGACGACTTGCTCCACGACCGCGCCTTGGACGTAGTTCAGGCCATCGGAGCAGAGGAGCCAGCGTTCGCCCGGTACGACGTCGAGCTCGTCCAGGTCCAGCTCGGGGCTCGCGTCCACGTCGCCCAGAACGCGCATGAGGACGTTTTTGTGCGGGTGGGTCTCGGCTTCCTCCGGGCGCAGGCGGCCTTCGTCGATCAGCCTCTGGACGAACGTGTGGTCCACGCTGATTTGCTCGAATTTGCCATTGCGCAGGCGGTAGGCGCGGGAATCGCCGATGTGCGCGAAGTGCAGCCGCCTGCCTTCGAGGAGCAGGGCGGTGACCGTGGTGCCCATGCCTGCGAGCTTCGGGTCTACGTGGACGAGCTCGGAGAGGAGGGAATTGGCGGTCTGGATTTCGTCTGCCAAGACTGTTTCCGCGCCGTCCGGGTAGGAATCGTGATCGAGGTGGATCATGTCCAGCACGGTGGATGCCGAGGCGACGTCCCCGCCCGCGTGCCCGCCCATTCCGTCCGCGACGACGGCAAGATGCCGGCCGGCATACGCAGAGTCGTCGTTCTTAGAGCGGACACGCCCGACGTCGGACCGCGCCGCGTAACGCATGATCAGGGGGAGTTCCGGGGGCAGAGCCTTGCCCTCGGAAGCTTGGGGGGAAGCCATGGGCTACGCCCTCAATTCGATGACCGTCTTGCCGATCCTCACGGGGACACCAAGCTCCACCGGCAGGGCGCGGGTCAGTTGCTGATCGGCGAGGTAGGTGCCGTTGGTGGAGCCAAGATCTTCGATGAACCATCGGCTGCCCTGGGGGAACAAGCGCGCGTGCCTGCCCGAAGCATAATCATCCTCGAGGACCAACGTGGCCTCTTGTGCGCGGCCCAGCAGAATCGGACTCGCGGCCAAAGGAAGCGTGGTCCCTTTGAGCGGGCCTTCGACGACGACGAGCTGGTGCGCCTGTTGCTTCACGGGCTGGGGTGGCGCAGGGGCGAGTTCCGGGTGCTTGCGTACTTCGCGCGCCGTCGGAGTTCCCATGGCTGCTTTGCGGCCGATCACGAGATCACGACGCATGGTCGAGACGATGCTGAAGATCAAAATCCACAGCAACAGCAGGAAGCCGAAGCGGAGGGCGGTGATGGTCAGTTCACTGATGTCGCTCACGGGCGCCCACCAGAGGGCTGGGGGAGAAGTCTGAAGATGATCTTGGTCCGTCCCATGGTGATGGTGGATCCGTCAGTAAGTTCCACACTGCCGTCCACTTTATGGCCGTTGACGTAGCTTCCGTTGGTGGAACCGAGGTCGACGGCGCGGATGACTCCGTCGGCCGTCTGGATTTCCAAGTGCTTGCGCGAGACGCCGGTATCGTCCACCAGGATGTCGGCCTCGGATGACCTGCCCAGCACGATGGAAGGCGCGTTGAGGGAATAGCGTTGTCCGCCGATGTCCAGGACAGGCTGGAGCCGGGTGGGCTCGCGGCTCGGCGCCGCGGGGACAACGGGCCGAGGAGCAGCGGGTGCGGCAGCCCCGTCGGATTTCTCCGTGCGGGACGTGATTTCGAAATGGCCTTCGCGCTGGGCTTCGTCGTGACGGAAGGAGATCCGTACCGGACCCTGCAGGATGTAACCCTGGCTGCGCACGTGCTGGATGACGACGTCGCACAATTCTTCGGCCAGAGGAGTTCCCCAGTCCTGGGCGCGCGCGAAGTCTTGATCGCTCAAGAGGACATCGAAGACGTTGGGAGCCAAGGTACGGCCGGCCGAAATAGTGATGGACTGGTTGTCCAGTTCGCGCCGAAGTTTGCTCGCTATCTCCACCGGCTCCACCCGAGCCCGCGAACCGGTGGAGAAGACGCCGCGGACGGCCTTTTCGATGCCACGCTCAACCCTGTCAAGCAAGCCCATGGTCTTTCTCCTTCCGCTTCGTTGACGCTGCAGTATCAGTAGCCAAGACGAATCCCCGCAGTGGCCGGAGCGCACGCGAGAAGCCTGTCTTAAACCCCGATACTACTGGGCAAGACTGTGAATGGCCTTATTCCACAACGGCTGGAACGCCGGAAAAGTTCGCCGGCCTGCATCATTTCGGGACGCTCCTCGCCGGATTTCCGCATCCTGTGGGCAACCGGCAATCCGTGGCGTCCCGGGGTTTTACGGCCTCGTCCGTGGTCGATTGGTGTTTTCAACGGGTTGTCCGTTATGCTTGATCTCGCTGCTTTCGCAGGGGTAAGGCCGGGGAAACCTGGTACGGCCCGGGCGAAGGAAGTTGCGCGCGAGTGGCGGAACGGCAGACGCGCTGGCTTCAGGTGCCAGTATCCGAAAGGGTGTGGGGGTTCAAATCCCCCCTCGCGCACGCAATTCAAGGAACCCCGGTCTCTGATCGGGGTTCCTTTGTTTAACTCCCCAATGCCCGGAGCGCGCCGAGCCCGGTGATCAGCGCATCCAAGCCCATGCTGAACGCGAGGTCGGACGGGTAGTTGTTCCGTTCGGGTCCAAGGCTGCGGACGGCCGAAGTGAAGTGCGGCGTGGAGTCGGCCAGGCGGCCGGAATCGAAAATGTCCGCCGGCGCGTTCGCGTCGAAAGCGGCACCGAAAATATAAGCCTCGAGGGCCACGATGCTCGGGATGATCTGCTTCTCCGGGAAACCCGCACGGAGAAATCCCTCCGTGACGGCTTCGTACATGGCGAGCGTCTGCGGGGCGTCCGTCACGGGAAGGACCGCGATCACCGAGATCAGCGGGGTGTGCCTTGCGAAGATGCCGCGGTAGGAATATGCCCATTGCCGGACGGCCTCCTCCCAGGGAAGCGTGCTGAAACCGCCGAAGTCGACCTTGGACATCAGGTCTTCTTCCACGAGCTTGAGGACTTCATCTTTGGAGGACACGTGGTTGTAAAGGGCCGACGGCGCCACTCCCAGGGAGCGCGCGAGTGCGGCCATGGTGAGCCCGTCGTAGCCCTTCTTGCTGATCAGTTCCAGCGCCGCTGCCGTGATGCCGTCCTGGTCCAGGACCGCCGCCATCGGCCGGCCTGCCCTGCGACGCGCTTTGGTCTCGCCGGGAGCGTGGGTGGGTTCAGGCATCGCTGACCTTTCTGGAGGCTGTGTCAAAGCATTATTCCATTTGGGTCTTCACAGCCGCGGACAAGCCAGCTACAGTTGAGATAAATGAACGTCATTCATTTATTGGTCAGCCAACGGGGACGGCCACAGAAAGGACATCATGTTGAATCTTGATCGCGACGTCGTAATCGTCGGTGCCGGTCCGTCGGGGTTGACGGCCGCCCGCGAATTGAAGAAGGCCGGACTCAGCGTTGCCGTGCTCGAAGCACGCGACCGCGTCGGTGGGCGCACATGGACCGACACCGTTGACGGGGCCATGCTGGAAATCGGCGGACAATGGGTGTCCCCGGACCAGACCGCCCTCATGGGGCTCCTGGACGAACTGGGCCTCAAGATGTACTCCCGCTACCGCAACGGCGAATCTGTCTACCTCGCGCCGGACGGCAGCCGCACCCGCTACACCGGGGCTTCCTTCCCGGTCAGCGAAACCACTGCAACCGAGATGGACAAGCTCATTGCCATCCTGGACGGCCTCGCTGCCGAGATCGGCCCGGAGGAGCCTTGGGCCCACCCCAAGGCCCGCGAACTGGACACCATCTCCTTCCACCACTGGCTGCGCCAGAACTCCACGGACGAGGAAGCCTGCAACAACATCGGCCTCTTCATCGCCGGTGGAATGCTGACCAAGCCGGCCCATGCCTTCTCTGCGCTGCAAGCAGTGCTGATGGCAGCTTCGGCAGGTTCCTTCTCCAACCTGACGGACGAAGACTTCATCCTGGACAAGAGGGTTATCGGCGGCATGCAGCAGGTCTCCCTGTTGATCGCCGCGGAATTGGGTGACGACGTCGTACTTAACAGCCCGGTCCGCACCATCAATTGGGAGCCGGCCGATGAAGGCCATCGCGTCACCGTCGAATCCGAGCGTGCAACCGTCAACGCGCGATTCGTCATCATGGCTGTCCCGCCGAACCTGTACTCCCGCGTGTCCTACAACCCGCCGCTGCCGCGCCGCCAGCACCAGATGCACCAGCACCAGTCCCTGGGCCTCGTCATCAAGGTCCACGCTGTCTATAGCACGCCGTTCTGGCGCGAAGACGGACTGTCCGGCACGGGCTTCGGCGCCGACGCCCTGGTCCAGGAGGTCTACGACAACACCAACCACGGGGACACGCGCGGCACCTTGGTGGGCTTCATTTCGGACGAAAAGGCCGACGCCGTCTTCGAGCTCAGCGCCGAGGACCGCAAGAAGAAGGTCCTCGAGTCCATCGCGAGCTTCCTGGGCGAGAAGGCCCTGGATGCCGAGGTCTACTACGAATCCGACTGGGGTTCCGAGGAATGGACCCGCGGAGCCTACGCGTCCAGCTACGACCTGGGTGGTCTGCACCGCTACGGCAAGGACCAGCACGCCAACGTAGGACCCATCTACTGGTCCTCCTCGGATCTGGCTGCGGAAGGCTATCAGCACGTGGACGGAGCGGTCCGGATGGGCCAGGCAACTGCCGCCAGGATCGTCACCGCGAACAACCGCGCCGCTGCGGTACCGGTGGCCTAGGAACAAGTGCCAATCCACACGTGAGGTCTCGGCTCTTTCGCTCGGCGAAAGGGACGAGACCTCACTTTTGGAATCCGGGCAGCTGCTCCACGAGGCAGGATTGTTGAACAATCTTGATGTTTCAGGCATGATGGTGAGGTATTCAACCTGAGACGGGGATCACAATGCCTTTTATTGACCTCAACAGCGACGTCGGAGAATCGTTCGGCAACTGGACTATGGGCGATGACGCTGCCGTCTTCCGTTACGTGTCGAGTGCCAATGTGGCCTGCGGATTCCATGCCGGAGATCCCAGCACCATCGCCAGCACCTGCCGCGAGGCCGTCGCTGCCGGGGTGACCATCGGTGCCCACGTGGGTTATCGGGACCTCGCGGGTTTCGGCCGCCGATTCCTGGACTGCTCCGCCACGGAACTGGCCGACGACGTTCTGTACCAACTCGGCGCGCTCCAAGCTTTGGCCCACGCGGCCGGTTCCGAGATCAAGTACGTCAAACCACACGGCGCCCTCTACAACGCGATCGTCCACCACGAAGTCCATGCCCAAGCAGTGGCCGACGCCGTCCATGCCTTCAGTCCAGGACTCCCGCTGCTTCTCCTGCCGGGCTCCGTCGCACTCGCCAAAGCCGAAGCGAAGGGGCTCCGCGGAGTAGCCGAGGCATTCGCCGACCGCGCCTACAACGCGGACGGCACCCTCGTATCGCGCCGCGAAGAAGGCGCGGTGCTCCACGATCAAGCTGCCATCACCGAGAACATGGTCCGCCTGGCAACTCAGGGCAAAATCGTGGCCCGCGACGGTTCTGTGCTTAACGTCCACGCCGAAAGCATCTGCGTACACGGAGACACTCCCGGCGCCGTGGCCATGGCAGCCGCCGTCCGCGAAGGACTCGAAGCAGCGGGCGTCACCGTACGGAGCTTCGCGTGAGCCTCACGGGAATACGATGGGCTGGCCCGCGCGCCCTGCTGGTGGAACTTTCCGACCTCCCTTCCGTGCTGGCGTTTCATTCCAGCTTGTTTGCCGAGCCCCTGCCCGGCCAGCTCGATGCGGTGGCCGCGGCAGCCACCGTACTTCTCAAGTTCGGCACGCATGCCGAGGCACTCGCGGCACGCACCGCCGTCGGGCATGTTGACCTGGGAACTGTGCCACGCGACAGTTCCCGCGACGTCACCATCGAAGTGGTGTACGACGGCGAGGACCTCGCCGAGGTGGGCATCCTCACTGGTCTGGGCCGGGACGGCGTCGTGGCCGCGCACACTGGACAGCTTTGGACCGCGGCTTTCGGCGGTTTCGCACCGGGCTTCACGTATTTGCTCGGCGAGAACCACAGCCTCGACGTTCCGCGCCGCAGCTCGCCACGCACCGCCGTCCCGGCCGGTTCCGTGGCGCTCGGCGGGACGTTCTCCGCCGTCTACCCCCGGCAGTCCCCGGGCGGCTGGCAGCTGATTGGGCGCACGACGGCGGTCCTCTGGGACCTCGAACGGGAGTCACCGGCGCTTGTTCGACCCGGAGACACAGTCCGGTATGTTGCCGTCCGCGAGGCCGTTGCGCTGACTCCCACTGGGCACGCGGTCCGCGAAGTGACCGGACCGGCGCTGGTGGTGGACTCACCCGGACTGCAATCGCTGGTCCAGGACCTCGGCCGCCCCGGACTGGGAGATCTGGGAGTTTCAGCCGCGGGCGCCGTGGATCAACAATCGACGCGCCAAGCCAACCGCTTGGTGGGCAACGAACCCGGTGCGGCGGTTGTGGAAACGGTGCTGGGCGGACTCTCGGTCCGGGCCGTCGGTGACCAGGTAGTCGCGGTTACCGGAGCGGTGGTGCCCTTGGAAACCCGCGATGCGTCGGGGACTCCGGCCCGCCGCGCCGCGATGTGCGCGCCTTTCGCTCTCCTCGACGGCGAAACCCTCAGCCTGGGAGAGCCGACGCTCGGGGCCCGCAGTTATCTTGCTGTCCGCGGCGGGATTGATGTGCATCCGGTGCTCGGAAGCCGCTCGAGCGACTCGATGTCCGGAATCGGTCCCGCACCGCTGTCCGACGGGACTCGCCTCCCCGTGGGAAGGGCGCCGCTGTACCAGATGGTCGGCGCTGCCGAGGAATCCACACTGCGGCTAGGAGTGTCGTCCGCGGAACTGCGCATCACCTTAGGCCCTCGGGACGACTGGTTTGGTTCCCGTGCGCTGGAGGCGCTCACGCAGGAGGATTGGGTCACCACCGAGCAGTCGAACAGGATCGGTGTCCGGCTCAGGCCGGGAAGCAACCGTGCGCTCGAACGAAACCCGGACCGCGGCGCCGGCGAGCTCCCCAGCGAAGGGGCCGTTGCCGGCGCACTCCAAGTGCCACCCAGCGGACACCCGGTCCTGTTCCTGGCCGACCACCCGGTGACCGGCGGGTATCCGGTGATTGCCGTCGTCGTACCCGAAGACCTGCCGACGGCGGCGCAATTGTCGCCCGGCCACAGCGTGCGGTTCACGATCGTGGACCGCGCAACCCTTGAACCACTTGAATCTGCCGCTACCGGCGCTGTCACCGAAGGAAACCAGCCATGAAGAAGGTCCTGATCGTCAACCGCGGC
The DNA here is from genome assembly GCF_058244265.1 of Arthrobacter sp. SE2. Classification (NCBI taxonomy): domain Bacteria; kingdom Bacillati; phylum Actinomycetota; class Actinomycetes; order Micrococcales; family Micrococcaceae; genus Arthrobacter; species Arthrobacter sp. SE2. Next base: position 342,817 of record NZ_JBZAYA010000003.1, read on the forward strand.
GAGATCGCCGTGCGGATTGCCCGTGCCTGCTCGGACGAGGGCTTGAAGTCTGTCGCCGTGTATTCGGATCCCGACGCCGATTCCCTCCACGTGCGGTTTGCCGACGAGGCCTACGCACTGGGCGGTTCCACCGGCGCGGAGACATACCTGGAGATCGCCAAGCTGATCGACGTCGCGCGCCGCTCCGGTGCCGACGCCGTGCACCCCGGATACGGCTTCCTGTCGGAGAACGCGGATTTCGCGCAAGCCGTGATCGACGCCGGCCTCACCTGGATCGGCCCGGCACCGCAGTCCATCCGGGAGCTGGGAAACAAGGTGGTCGCCCGCGAGATTGCCGTCCGCGCCGGGGCTCCGCTCGTTCCCGGCAGCGACGGTCCGGTGGCCAACGCCGCTGAAGTACTTGCGTTCGCCTTGGAATACGGCATGCCGGTGGCGATTAAGGCTGCTTTCGGCGGGGGAGGCCGCGGGCTCAAGATTGCGCGGCGCCTGGAGGACATCGAGGACGCGTTCGAATCGGCCGTTCGTGAATCCAAAGCGGCCTTCGGACGCGACGAATGCTTCGTGGAACGCTTCCTGGACCAGCCACGGCACGTCGAGGCTCAGATCCTGGCGGATATGCACGGCAACGTGGTGGTCCTGGGAACCCGCGATTGCTCGCTGCAGCGTCGCAACCAGAAGCTTGTGGAGGAGGCCCCCGCACCCTTCCTGACCCCTGAACAGCGCATGCTCATCCACGAATCGGCCAAGGCAATTTGCCGCGAGGCCGGATACTACGGTGCCGGAACCGTGGAATACCTCGTGGCCGTGGATGGCACCATCTCCTTCCTGGAGGTCAACACACGCCTGCAGGTAGAGCATCCCGTCACCGAAGAAACGTCCGGGGTGGACCTGGTCCGCGAACAATTCCGGATTGCCGCAGGCGGCAGGCTTTCCCTGACGGAAGACCCTAAGCCCAAAGGACACGCCTTCGAGTTCCGTCTCAACGCCGAGGATCCCGCGCGCGGCTTCCTGCCGGGGCCCGGCACGGTGGAGGTCTTCGAAGCACCCACCGGTCCTGGTATCCGCGTGGACTCCGGGGTTCGCTCCGGCTCGGTGGTTCCCGGAGAATATGATTCCCTCCTGGCCAAGCTGATCGTCCGGGGCGAGGACCGGCAGCAGGCCCTGCGCCGCGCCCGGGCCGCCCTGGACGAGATGCAGATCAAGGGTTTGCCCACCGTGCTTCCCTTCCACCGGGCGGTGGTCCGCCACGAGGCCTTCACCTCGGAGGACAAGCTCGGCGTGTACACCACGTGGATCGAGACCGAGTTCGCCGAGGAGCTGGCCGCGTCTCCGGAGATCGCCCGCGTGGCCCCCGGCTCCGAACGCAGCACGTTCACGGTGGAACTGGACGGCAAGGCGGTGCAGCTTGGGCTCCCCCTTCGCTTGTTCGAAGCGCTGATGAGCGGAGGTGGCGGTTCGGTCGCTGCTGTTTCGGCTCCGGTGGTGGCCGACGAATCCGGTCTGGCATCGCCGATGTCCGGCTCGCTGGTGAAGTGGCTGGTTGAGGACGGTGCGGTCGTCGAAGTCGGACGGCCCGTGGCAGTGTTGGAGGCGATGAAGATGGAAACCACCGTCGCTGCCCACCGTTCCGGCACCGTGGCGCGTGGTCCGCACGGGCCGGGCACCGCCGTCGGGCGCGGAGAGGTGCTCGCGAGCATCGGCTGAGGTCCGTGCGCATCGGAGCGCCGGCACATTCTGCTGGATCACTCAAGGGGGGCACCGCCTCTTTCCGCGGATTTCCGGGCCGCGTCCGAGGCTTGGACGGAGTGATCCAGCAAAACCCCTCCGGGCATCGCCGTTCGGTAGATTTGGGGCATGCCCATGAACGCTGCGCTTCAAGGAATCGCCGACGCCGGCCACGCAACCCACGCCCACACTGGAGCGTGGGTTGCCGCCCAGCTTCGCCAGCGCATCTCCGATGGCTTGTTGCCCCCCGGCGCGAAGCTCTCCGAGCAGGCCTTGTCCGAAGCGCTCGGCGTTTCCCGGAACACCCTGCGGGAGGCCTTTACAGTGCTTGCGGGTGAATCCGTGGTCCAGCGGATTCCCAACCGCGGCGTGTTCGTGGCCGCCCCCGGAGCCGACGACGTCCGCGAAATCTACCGGGTGCGCCGCCTGATCGAGCCGGCTGCGGTGTTGTGGGGCGATGTCCCGGTTGGAGCCCTGGACGCGATGGACGTCATCGTCGACAAAGCCCGGGCTGCCCTCGCCGAGGGATCGGTGGCCGGCATGGCGGATGCCAACCAGGAGCTGCACAAGGCCTTGGTGTCGTTGTCCGGAAGCGCCTCCCTGGACGCACTGATGGAGAAAGTGCTGGCCGAGATGCGATTGGTCTTCCACGCGATGGCCACCACCCCCGCGTTCCACGGACATTACGTGGAACGCAACGCCGCGTTGGTTGCCCAGATCCGTAGCGGACAGCGGAAAGAGGCTGCTGCCGAATTGCGCCGCTACCTCGACGGTGCCGAGCACGAACTCCTGGTGCACATCGGGGCAATTCCGTAGGTCTTGGGCGCTGGATATTGGTGACGCAAACGCATAGAGGATCCCCGGCGGTTCAGGCCGGGGATCCTCTCCTTCTCTAGTAACTAGTCGTGGAAATGCAGAAGGTCAGCCGTTGTTGATGGTGAAGCTTTCAACACCGCACGCAGACGATGCGGATTGGTTGTTGCTGTCTCCCGAGTAGCTTGACATCCAGCGCCATGTCCCGGCCGTGGCGGAGTGGAACGTGGTGTTGGTGGTGCCGTACGTGCCATTGCCGCTCGCGACGGTCACCGTCTGGGTGAGGGCTGGAGCCGACGAGCAGGTAGGGTCGCTCGGGGCGTACAGGTTGAAGGTGATGGTCCCGGTCGGGCTGAATCCGCCTGACAACGTGAAGTTGTCGTTCGGGATCAGGTCCTGGGCGGTGGATACGGACGGTTGCGCCTTGCTGATCACGACATGCTCGGAGGTGCAGACGCTTGTGGCGCCGTTGTTGTTGGCGTCACCGCTATACACCGCTTGCCAGTAGAAATCCCCTGCTGTATTGAAGGTGAGGGCGTTCGAATCGGGAACTATGCCGTTCGCCACGGTCACGGTCCCGGCGTCCCTGGCACCTGCGGAGCACGCGGTGTCGCTGTAGACGGTGTACGTCACGGTGCCGCCCGCAGTGGACGTCGCCCCGGTAAGGGCGGCGGAGTCATGCACGGAACTGCCAACGGGCACCGTCGTACCAGACAATGTGGTGGCGATGCTTGGACTGTTGGTGTAGTGGTTGGTATAGGTACACGTCACGTTTTGTGAATTAGCGAGGGCGATTGACACCTGTTGGCCGGTGATCGTCACTCCGGAGGTGGTGTCACAGGTCAGGGAGACGAAGTTCCAAGGTGCCGTCTGGTTACCTTCCGTCACGCTGTAGTTGCCTGCAGTGAGGGCGCTGAAGGTTTTGGTCCCGCCATTCGTCAGGCTGAAGCCGGTCAGGTTGGACGACGTGGTGTAGGAGAACGACTGCGTGCCCGGGACGGGTTCGTTTTGGGTCACCTTTTTTATGGTGATGCTGCCGCAGTTGTTGATCTGGACGGGGATGGGTGCGATGAAGTCCTTGAGTTCAGCAGTGAAGGACGACGACGAGCGGCTCTTGACGAACGCGCTCCCGAACGCCTGGCAGGTCCCTGGAGGGAACACGCCGGCAGCGGTCAGATCGATCGATGCCTCGCCGAAGAGGCCTATGCCGAGGGTGCCTGGGGCGGGAAGGAATGGATCGGTGACCTGCACTGTGTTGACGGCGCCTTCGGCCGAAGAAGATCCGAGGGTCGTGTGATTGCCCCAGCAAGGCAATGTATTGGCGGAGAAGCACTGGCTTGCAGTGTTGCCCGCAGCGGCCGTGAGCCATGTGTTGATGCTGAGGGTCGGGGTGCCGCTACCGCCGAAGTCGTAGTTGACCAGGAGGTCCCCGGCCGTTCGGTTGAGGGTCACAGGCCCTGTGGTTGATGCGGTGAAACCTGCGGTGCCGGCGTGGTTGATTTCGAAGTCGAGGTTGGCGTTGCCGATGTTGACCAGGCGTTCCCATCCCAGATACAGGTAGGTGTGGCCGTTGGACCCCATTTCGGATGCCTCATAGAACCTCGTGAGATCGTTCTTGTTGGGTGGGATGGAACCGTCCACCACGGTCACTGCAGTACTGTCTTCTTTGGTTCCTTGGCCGAAGGCGTTGTCGTTGCTGCCCGAGGGAACATCAATGCCTGTGTTCCGGCCGGCCACGTTATCCCAGTCGGTGCCTCCGGTTGAATGAATCAGGTTTCCGTCGTTGCCTTCGAAGGTCGTGCCGCTAAGGGTTGCCTGTGCGGCGACGGCCCCGCCGAGAATGAGGGCCAGACAAGCGGCACCAGCCCCTAGATGTGTGAGTGACTTGTTTCTCATGGGAAATTCTCACTTCCGAATAATCGATAGTGTTTCTGTGAGCCGGGCGGCTCCGTTTTCCTTTTCACTGACTACGCCCCCTCGCGCAGTTGATCCTATGGTTGGATTAGCCGGGAATCACGAGTGCGGGGCACTCGTTTTCTGGGCAATTCACCACGCAATCGACACGCCGAATTTTCATGTGTTGGATGATTGTTGGATGATTTCGGGGATGCTACTTGTTTGGCTACTTGCTTTCCATCCGAGTAGAAAGTTAAGTAATTGAGCCATGCGAATCGGCCCAGATGCCTGTTGCGGCTCACGCCTGATCAGTCATCAAACCAGGTGCCCCAAGCCGGTTTCGCACAGAGATGGCCCTGTAGAAGCCGCGCATTTTATGCAATTACAGGCGAGCAAGTGTCGGCGGTTTGACGGTGAGGTGCTTGGGAAATTCGTCACAAGCAATATCGAATGCAAAGATGGCAGTCAACGTCATCTAGTTGTATGACTCTGAATTGTGGGGAAGCGCCGGCATTTACTCACTGCGCGAAGGAATGGCCATTACTTTGGACACGACTAGTCCGAAAATCTGCGCTCGGGCGTGGAGCGCGCCTCCCGCGAGGCGAGCGTCGTCAGCTAGCTATGGCGCAGAAATGCCCGCCGCTGCTTCGGCTTCGGCCATCGCAATATCCAACTGCTCGACGGCGCGGGCATAGTCCGTCCCCACTGTCAGGCGGCAGCGTTGGGCTTCCTGCAGCGCGCGCACCAGGGCCGCGGTCTGCGGAACGTTGACGTCGCTCATTCCGGGGAAGTCGATGCCCTTGGCGGGATCCAGTTCATATCTTTGCCAGCGGGCCAGGAGGGCGTCGTGTCGGGTCGCCGCTTCCGTGAAACCGCTGCGGCTTTGACGCTTCTGCTCCAGTTTCCGGCCGACGGCAAATGCCGCAACAGCCGAACCTATGCCAAGGAAGAGCATCAAGAGCCCGACGGCGGGCGAGGCCAAGGCGGGAATGACGACTGCGGGGACAATCACCACGAGTCCGGCGAAGATGTTCCAGAAGGTGGCGTCCGGCTCATTGACCAAGTCCCGATCGTGGTGGACGAGGGGACCCCGCAAGGCGGGGTGGCCGCCGTCGGGGGCTCCATGGATGACCCCTTTGCGGACGGTGTTGACGGTGAAGGCCACCGCGCACATGAGCAAAATTGCCCACAGCCCGATCTCCCAGACCGTCAGCTGGACTCCAGTTGTGGCGGGCAATCGGACCACCTCCACGCGAATGCGCACCCCTTTGAAATCAGTATGCGCCGAGGAAGACGTGGAGGCGAGAGCCCGAATCGCGCTTAAAAGCAGCAAGGCAGGACACCCTGTCCGGGGTGTCCTGCCTTGCTCAGCAAGTCCGGTTGGAGCTTAAGCGTGGTCCCGCTTGGAAGCCTTGGGCGCGTCCCGCTTGGCAGTGGCGTTGGTTTTGGCTTCCTTCGTAGCTTCCTTTTTGGCAGCTTCTTCCTTGATGCGCTTTGCCTCGGAGCGTACGGCTGCGTGCGTGGCGCGCTCGACGACGAGCCACTGCGGAGGAGCTTCCAGCAGTTCGGTGATTTCTGCCGTCGTCAGGGGCTCGGTGATTCCGCCGCGGGCGAGGCCGCTGATGGAGATATTCAGCTTCTGTGCCACCACGGGACGCGGGTGCGGACCCGTCCGGCGGAGCTCGCCGAGCCACTCCGGCGCGTTGGCCTGGAGCTCGGCGAAATCGGCGCGGGTGATTTCCGAATCCTGGAACTCCTGGGGTGTTGCAGGCAGGTAGATGCCAAGTTTCTTGGCAACGGTGGCCGGCTTCATGGACTGGGAGTTTGCAGAGGTCATGGTTCAAGGGTATCCGCCACCGCAGCGAAGTGGCACAGCCGCTGTTCTAGGATGAATCCATGCCGCACATAAGAGTCGCCGGGGCCGCCCGGAAAGTCCTGGTGACGCAAGCCTCGGCGTACCGCAGGCGTTGATGAACTTCAGCGGGATTCCACGGTGGGTCTATGGCCTTGCGGTACTGGGCGGTTTGTTCGTCCTGCTACCGCTGGCTGCCATGGTCGCAAAGGTCAATTGGGCGCAATTCATCCCGCTGGTGACCTCCGAGTCCTCGATTACAGCGTTGGGGCTCAGCCTCCGTACCTCTGCCGCGAGTACCGCGCTCTGCGTTGTCCTGGGCATCCCCTTGGCGCTTGTCCTTGCCCGCCGGCCCTTCCGAGGGCAGCGGCTACTCCGCGCCTTCGTCCTCCTGCCCCTGGTGTTGCCGCCGGTGGTGGGCGGCATCGCGCTGCTCTACACGTTCGGGCGGCAGGGGCTTCTGGGGAAGAGCCTTGAGCTCGCGGGCATCCAGATCGCCTTTTCGACGACGGCGGTGGTCCTGGCCCAGACGTTCGTCGCCCTGCCGTTCTTGGTGGTCAGCCTCGAAGGTGCCTTGAGGACGGCCGGCAACCGCTACGAAGCTGTTGCCGCGACGCTCGGCGCCCGCCCCACCACCATCCTGCGGCGCGTGACCGTACCTATGGTCCTCCCGGGACTCGCGTCCGGTGCGGTGCTTTCCTTTGCCCGCAGCCTGGGCGAGTTCGGGGCCACGCTGACTTTCGCAGGGAGCTTGCAAGGTGTTACTCGGACCCTGCCGCTGGAAATCTACCTCCAGCGCGAGACCGACGCGGACGCTGCCGTCGCCCTTTCACTCGTGCTCGTCGCCGTGGCCGTGATCGTCGTCGGGCTGTCTTACCGGCGTCCGCACCGCGCGGACATTCCCGCGGAAGCAGCCGCATGAGTTTCCACATCGACGCCACCGTCCGCGCCCGCAACCTCGACGTGTCCTTGAGCCTCGGACAGGCGGAGACCGTGGCGATCCTCGGACCCAACGGTGCCGGAAAGTCAACGCTTCTTTCCGTTGCGGCGGGGCTCTTGCGGCCGGACGCCGGCTCCGCCCGACTGGGGGACCAGGTTCTCTTCAATCTCGACGGCGGCAGCCGGGTATGGACCCCTCCGCACCTTCGCGGTACGGCGCTGTTGGCCCAGGAACCGTTGCTTTTCCCGCACCTGAGCGTCCTCGACAACGTGGCTTTCGGCCCGCGCAGCGCGGGCGCCTCCCGGGCGGAATCACGCGAGACTGCGCGGCACTGGCTTGCCGAAGTCGACGTCATGGAGTTTGCCGGGCGGAAGCCCGGGCAGTTGTCCGGTGGACAAGCCCAGCGTGTTGCAGTGGCCCGCGCGCTGGCGGCCAGTCCCGAGTTGCTGCTCCTCGACGAGCCGATGTCCGCGCTGGACATCCACGCCGCTCCGCACTTGCGTCGGCTCCTCAAACGCGTTCTGTCCGGACGTCGCGCCCTGATCATCACCCACGACGTCCTGGATGCCCTCATGCTCGCGGACCGCGTAATCGTCATGGAAAAGGGCAGGATTGTGGAAGAAGGCGCCACCCGTGAGGTGTTCCGGCGTCCGCGTAGCCAGTTCGCAGCCGGCCTGGCCGGGGTGAACCTCATGGCGGGCACCGTCACGGAGGACGGACTCAGGACCTTCGCCACCGACGAGCTTCCCGGACTGCACGTCGCGGGACACCTCGATGACGAAGCGGAACCGGGCCAGCCCGGCGTCGCGGCCTTCCCGCCGTCGGCCGTTTCCATCTTTCTGGACGCCGCCCACGGTAGCCCGCGCAACTCGTTCCCGGTTGCAATCACGGATCTAGAACCGCACGGGGACCACATCAGGGTCCGGGCCGGCGATTTGGCAGCGGACATTACGCCCTCAGCCTCCGCCGAGCTGGGACTCGGACCCGGCTCGCGCATCTACTTCGTGGTCAAGGCCACGGCGGTCCAGGTGTACGCGGCGTAGCCTGGACCGGCGCTGCGTTGGCTACCGCCCGCGCGGTACTGTGAACTGGTGCCATCCGATCAAGAATCCCTGCCCGCCGTCGGTGCCCCCGACGCCTCCGAAGCTGAAACAAGCGCTCCCGAGGGGCTGACTTTCGCTTACGTTGCCGGCGTGACGCCCGGGAAATGGATCCGGCGCTGGGAAGAGCGCATGCCCGATGTTCCGCTGCACTCGTTCATGTCCGACGACGGTGCGCAGCTGGAGGTTCTGCGCGATGGTTCCGCGGATCTCAGCTTTGTGCGCTTGCCCGTGGATCGCGATGGACTCCACGTCATTCCGCTCTACGAAGAGCAGCCAGTGGTGGTGGCCCCGAAGGGTCACGAAATCTCAGTGTTCGAAGAGATGGCGCTGGAGGACCTCGTGGAAGAGAACTTCCTGGATGTCGCCGGTGTGGGCGGGCCGGAGATGGCCATGCAAGTGGTGGCCTCGGGTGCCGGTCTCGTGATCCTGCCGATGTCCGTGGCCCGGCATTTCAGCGTCAAGGACACGGTGGCGCGGCGCCTGACCGGGGCCGAAGGTACGCAGATCGCCCTTGCCTGGCCGAGCGACTCCACGAGCGAGGTCATCGAGGAATTCATTGGCATTGTCCGTGGCCGGACCGCGCAGAGCTCGCGGCAGCCTTCGGCGCAGCAGGAGAAGCCCAAGAAGGCACCCAAGCCGGACCGGCGCGGCACCGGCGCCAAAAAGCCGGCGGTGGCTCAGCGCTATGCGCCGAACCCCGACAAGGGCCGGGGCAAGGGCTCCCGCAAGAAAGGAAAGCGGTAGGCGATGGGACTTGGAGCGAAGCCGACCATCCGGGACGTCGCCAAGAGCGCAGGCGTTTCCCTCACCACCGTGTCCTATGTCTTGTCGGGGCGCCTCGGTGGCACCACCCGCATCAGCGAAGCAACACAAGAGCGGGTCCAGGCCGCGGCCAAGGAACTGGGTTACGTACCGAACCAGGCGGCCCGCGGAATGCGCCGCGGCAAGACCGACCTCGTGGCGATTGCCATCGGCGACCTGGAATGGCCGTGGGACCGGGCCTTGGCAACTGCCGCTGCACGCATTTTGCCCCAGCACGGCTACCTGCCCGTGATCCTCATCGGCGAAGGGTGGCGGCGGTTCATGCTCTCCGGCGGTGCCGACGGCGCCATCATCGGGGCTCTTCCGCCCGGGACCCTTCTTGACCTCACGGTGGGCGAGCTGGCCCGGCGCGGAGTAGCTCAAGTCATCATTTCCGACACCATGCAGCCTGCCGGATTCGATGTCCTGGCACCTGGATCCGCGGGTGGGACTCCGGAACCGGAAGCCCTCGAAGGCGCCATCACCCTGCTTCTGGATCGACTCGCCGGCCGAACCATTGGCGCGGGAACCATCAAGGCCGCGCCTTGGGAGTTCAAGACTCCGTAGCCGTCAGTTCTCCGTGAGCGGCTTCCGGGCCAGCCAGGCAGCGACGATGGCGCCGGAAACGTTGTGCCACAGCGAGAACACGGCCGACGGCAACGCTGCCAGCGGCGTGAAGTGCGCGGTCGCGAGAGTGGCGGCAAGACCGGAATTCTGCATGCCTACCTCGAAGGCAAGGGCCCGGCGTGCCTTGTCATCGAGGCGGCCCAGCTTGCCCGCCAGATACCCGAGGCCAAGGCCGAAGCCATTGTGGAGCACCACGGCGAGGAACACGATGCCGCCCGCGGCAACGATCTTGCTGGCGCTGCCCGCCACCACCACGGCGACGATCACTGAGATCACGACGGCGGATGCCCAGGGGAGTGCCGGCAGTACCTTGCCGACGAGCTTCTTGAGGAAGAGGCGAGCCGCCAGGCCCCCGATGACCGGGAGGAGGACTGTCTTGAGGATGTCCAGGACCATGGAGCCGGCATCGATGTTCAGGAATGATCCCGCGAGGAAGAACACCAACAGAGGGGTCACGATCGGGGCAATGAGTGTGGAAACCGAGGCGACGGCCACGGACAGGGCAACGTCGCCCTTGGCCAGGAAAGCCATCACGTTGGAGGCCGTGCCTGACGGAGCACAGCCCACCAGGATCAGGCCCACGGCCAGCTGGGGTTCCAGGTTGAGCGCGACGGCGATCAGCCAACCGGCACCCGGCATGATGACGTAGTGGGCCACGATGCCCAAAACTACGGCCCAAGGGCGCTTGGCCACCGAGGCGAAATCCGGAGGCGTCAGGGTGAGGCCCATGCAGAACATGATGATGCCCAGCAGGAATGGCACGCTTGGCGCCAGCGGCTTGAAGGCATCAGGAAGCAGGAAACCGGCCACTCCGGCAAGTACTACGAGGAGGGGAAAGACCGTGACCGCGATCCTGGCGATTTTGGCTTCAGCGGCCAGTGCCGGATTCAGGACGGGGGCTTCGACGGGGTTGGTTGTTGCCTCAAGCATCTGTCTATCGTGGCATCGCGATCGGACATGCGCCCAATCCGTGACCCGGATCGGGCGAATATGTCAGATGACCGTCGTTTCCCGGGGACGTTAGTTTGCGTTGAGTTTGCCTGCCAGCCGTTCGCGCATCCGGATGCTCGCCGCGTTGAGGCCAATCAGCTCCACCTCCCGGCCGTGCTTGCGGTATTTCTCGGTAACGGAATCGAGTACGGCAACCGTGGAGGCATCCCAAATGTGCGAAGCGTGCAGGTCGATGACCACGTGGTCGATTCCCTCCGAGGAATCCTTCGCGTAGTCGAACTGTGTGTAGAGGTCGTTGGAGGAAGCGAAGAACAACTCGCCATCCACCGCGTAGCTCGCCACGGTCCGGCCGTTGAGCTCGAGTTCGCTCCGCTCGACCGTGGCGAAGTGGGCCACTCGGCGGGCAAACAGCACCATGGCCGTGAGCACGCCGGCCCCAACTCCGATGGCCAGGTTGTGCGTCGCCACCACCACAGCCACGGTCACGAGCATGACGCCGGTCTCGGACTTCGGGAGTCGTTTGAGCGTTGCCGGCCGGATCGAATGCCAGTCAAAGGTGATGAGGGAAACGAAGATCATCACGGCCACCAAAGCGGCCATGGGAATCATGCCCACTACGTCCCCGAGGACTACCACCAGCACCAGCAGGAACGCGCCGGCCAAGAACGTCGACAGCCGGCTGCGGGCACCCGAACCCTTCACGTTGATCATGGTCTGGCCAATCACGGCGCAGCCGCCCAAGCCACCCAGGAAACCGGTGACGATGTTGGCAATCCCCTGGCCCCATGAGACCCGGGTCTTGTTGGAGCGGGTATCCGTGACGTCATCCACGAGCTTGGCCGTCAGGAGGGACTCCAGGAGGCCCACGAGCGCCATGGACAAGGCGAACGGGGCAATCGTCTGGAAGGTTTCCCAGGTCAAAGGCACGTTGGGCAGGAAGAAGCCGGGAAGACTGTTGGGGAGTTCGCCCTTGTCATGCACAGTGGGGACGCGGATGCCGGCCAGCGCCGAGACGATGGTGAGGGCGACGACCGCCACCAATGGCGCGGGCACCGCCGTCGTGATTCTGGGCAAACCGAAGACGATCAGCAACCCCACGGCCACAATCGGGTAGACCATCCAGGGAACGCCGATCAGCTCGGGCAACTGGGCCATGAACACCAGAATGGCCAAGGCATTCACGAATCCGATCATCACCGAACGAGGAATGAAGCGCATGAGCCGAGTGACACCCAGGACCGCCAGGACGATTTGGAAGACCCCGGCCAGGATGACCGTGGCAATCAAGTAGTTGAGCCCGTGATCCTTCATGACCGGGGCAATGACGAGTGCTACGGCGCCGGTGGCCGCGGAAATCATGGCCGGACGGCCACCCACGATCGCGGTGGTGACTCCCATGGTGAACGACGCGAAGAGCCCGATTCGAGGATCCACGCCGGCGATCACGGAGAACGCTATGGCCTCTGGAATGAGCGCAAGCGCCACCACCACGGCGGCCAATGCTTCCGTCTTGAGCCTGCGGGGCGAGCGCAGGGTGAAACGGAGGGACTGGAGCTGCTCGGGTGTCATGGGTCCTTAGCTGTTGGTCAGGCGGTACCGCTCAATCTGCTTGAGACGCCGCTGGAGGCTATCCCTCCGGGGGTGGGGGACGACGTCGGGCGCCTCAGCGGTGAGGTCGATGTGTTCAGTGCCGTACTGCCACAGCAGGAGGTCATCCAGGAGGCGGTCCGGTCCGGGGGAGTAACGGTGGTCCAGGGCTTTGCGGACCTCGGTGATCCGGTTGGCGCTGAGGAGCCCGGCGAGTTCCACGGTCTTGTTCAGTCCGTGGGCCGCAAGAAGCTCCGCAGCCCAACCCCAGTCGTCATCAACTTTACGGTCAACATGCGGAAGCAGCGTCCGCCAAACGTCCCGCACACGGTTGGGCGTGAGGGGCGTGGAACCTTCACCATCGAGATCCCAATAGCCGCGGACTTCCTCGTAGCGTTCGTGGAGGTCGGCGAAGGCGCTCTCGACGGTTTCCAGCATTGCCGCTGTCGCGGTGAACTGGCGGTCGAAATGCGGCGTCCAAGCGCGCGGATCCTCGGCCTTGAAGCGGATGTCGTGTTCTATTTCGCTCCAGGCGTGCGCAAAGACCGTACGGATCTGACATTCGAAGAAGTAGCTGCCGTTCGGCGGAATGTCCGGATTGAAGACCTGCTGGTACGCCTTCACGGACTCGTTCTGGATGGTACGGAGGATAAGGTGTCGGCTCGAATATCCGTAGGTGCCGGACTCGATGGAGCCGATGTCCTTCTCAAGGTCGCCGCGGCAATCGAAAAGCTGGCGTTGGCGCTTGATCAAGTTGGCAACCGCGGCGTTCTCGGCCGGAAGCTTGGTGATGACGCGCAGCCCCACCATGTCGTTCAGGGTCCGGAACGGGTCCGGGAACTTCAGCACCCGTGGCCCCCCCTCCAGGGGCACCTCGGTGCGGGAAATCTTCTCCCGGAAAGATTCGACCGTCTTGGTGCGTCCCGTGACGAAGAGGGGCACGGACTCACTGTTCTTGAGCATGTCCCGCAGGGTTAACAGGACCTCGCGGGTGACGAGTTTCAGGGCAGGACGGACGCGTTCGTAAAGCTCCACGTTCGCCTGTACTGATTCGCGCAGCCGAGGATCCAAGCTGTCCCAATTGCTAGCCATGCCTCCAGCTTACGGTGGAGGGACGACAGTGAAGCGGAGCCGGACCCGCTGGCGTTACCGGTGCGACACCTGGAAGCAGGCGACGTCGTATTGGGAAGTGGGGGAGTAATGCTGTCCTCCCACGCCGCCGTTGATGCTGTTGATGCCCGGCTCGTTGAAGGGCGAGCCTAGGCTATTGGCGGCGTTGCCGGGCGTGTTCGGTTCGAGCGATTGACAGGACTGATTGGGCTTTCCAGTTCCAGGCGGGTTTGCCGCCGAAGCCGGCGAAGCCACAGCCAGCACGCTCAAAATCAACGCCACAAGAACCGACGCGGAGATACGACGGATCATTGAAATCACCTCCGGGTAAAGAAGCGTTCCCGAAAAATACGGGAATGAAGCGAGGGTAGCGCTTCACCCCTGAGGGTACGCTCGGGCAGTGGCTTCAGGAAGGCTCCGCGTTGACCCTCAGACCATTGCTCCCCCTCCGAGGCGCTCCTCCGCGATAGGCTCGGCACAAAGGAGGACACGATGAAGCGGCACAAGTACTACTACGGTCAGCACTCCAGCCAATGGGGCGAGCTGTTCGTACCAGATTCGCTGCAGCCACACCGCACTCGACCCGACGGAGTGGTAGTGGTGATCCACGGAGGCTATTGGCGCTCCCAGTACGGCGCGGAACTCGGTGAGCCGATTGCCAGGGACCTCGCTGCGCATGGAATAGCCGCCTGGAACCTTGAATACCGGAGGGCAGGAAACGGTGGCGGCTGGCCGCATACCTTCGAAGATGTCCTCGACGGGATCGACCATCTGGGCGAGATCGCCGGCAAGCATGAACTCAATCTGAATAAAGTGGTGGCGCTGGGACACTCCGCAGGCGGCCATCTCGCGGTCTGGGCAGCCGGGCGGGAAAAGCTCTCCAAGATCGGCGCCCCGGACGCCGACCGGCAGCTCCATCGGCATGACAACGGCGCGGCAGTGCGGCTGACCGGCGTCGTGAGTCAATCCGGTCTGCTGAACCTTGCCGACGCCGAGCGGCTCAACCTGAGTAACGGCGCCGTCGACAACCTCATGGGTGGCGACTCGGTGAGATACCCCAAACGGCATATCTATGCCGACCCCATGAGGTCGCTGCCTATCGCCGTTCCGGTCTTCGCGGTCCACGCCGCATCGGACGAGGATGTCCCGTGCAGCCAGTCCGAGGCTTATGTTGCCGCAGCCACGGCTTCCGGGGGCGCGGCCCAGTTCCTCAAAGTGCCCGGCGACCATTTCGACCTGATCGACCCCAGGGCCGTTGCGTACAAGAAGTGCCGGGAGTTGGTGCAGCGGCTGCTGGTGTGACGGTTTGCGACAAAGTCACCGGCTGTCATCGCGAGACGCGCACCACATCCGCGTGGCAGAGTTGTCCCATGCTGACAGTCATAGGTGAAGCGCTGGTTGATGTCGTCCAGCGTTCCTCGGGAGTCGACGCCCACGTGGGCGGAAGTCCGCTCAACGTCGCCGTGGGCCTGGCCAGGCTGGACCACGCAGTCCAGTTCATTGGCCGCTTCGGCAAAGACGCTTACGGGGAATCGATCGCGGCCCATCTTCGCTCCAGCTCCGTCATGGTTCCGCTGCCGCCCGACGATAGTCCCACCAGCGTGGCCACCGCCCTGATCGACGACGACGGCGCTGCCAGCTACACCTTCGACCTCGCCTGGGAGCTTCCCGGCATCGCCGCGCGCCTCCCCTTCATGCTTCAAGGGACATCGCTCCTGCACACGGGCTCCATTGCCACCATGTTGGAGCCGGGTGCAGCGGAAGTCCTTGCCGCCGTCGAGCATGCCCATCCGAACGCGACCGTCAGCTTCGATCCCAACTGCCGGCCCAGCATCATCAAGGATCGCGACTATGCGCGGGCCCAAGTGGAGCGTTTCGTGGCGCTTGCAGACGTGGTCAAGGCATCCGACGAGGACCTCGAGTGGCTCTACCCCGGCGTCGACGTCTTGGAATCTGCCCGGCGCTGGCTCCGCCTCGGCGGCAGTGGTGGACCTGCCGTCGTGGTCGTCACGCGAGGCGCAGACGGCCCTTGGGGTGTCACGGCCGCGGGCGAGGCCCAGGTGGACGCCCCAAAGATAGAGGTCGCGGATACCGTGGGTGCGGGCGATTCCTTCATGGCCGCGCTGCTCTCGGGGATCGTTGACCGCGGACTGGCAGGGGCCCAAAACCGGGAAGAGCTGCACGCCATGCCCGCCGAAGTGCTTGAAGGGATCCTCAACCATGCGGCGCGCGCCGCGGCAATCACGGTTTCCAGGCCCGGCGCGAACCCGCCCACACGGGCCGAACTCAACGCCTTGGGCGTACCGGAGTCGGGGGCAGGCGTGGAAAGGCAGTCATGAGCTACGCCGACCTTCCACAGGTCCCATCCTTCGATGTCACCAGCAAGTCGCTCAAAGATGGTGACGTAATCAGCAGCGCGCAGACCAGCAAGCGCTTCGGCGTGGCGGGCGGCAAGGACGAATCCCCGGAACTGAGCTGGAGCGGAGCCCCTGAGGGCGCCAAGGGTTACGTCGTCACCGTCTTCGACCCCGACGCCCCCAGGGCGGGCGGCTACTGGCACTGGGCCGTGGTCAACATCCCCGCCAGGACGAACTCCTTGCCGGCAGGCGCCGGCGTTCAGGGCAGTTCACACTTGCCGGCCGGCGCGGTTCAACTTAAGAACGACGCCGGGTTCCCCGGTTATCTGGGCGCCGCGCCTCCACCTGGGCATGGCCCGCACCGCTACATCGTGGCGGTGCACGCCGTCGACGTCGAACCACTGGGTCTCGACGCACGCGCCTCCACGGAAGCGCTCGCCCGCAAGCTGGCAGCCCACACGCTGGGCCGGGCCGTCATCACGGGCCACTTCGAGCGGCGTTAGCTTTGGGGCAAACTCGCCGTCGACCGTCCCACGTAGACTGACATAATGCGGCTCGTAGCAAGTGACATTGACGGCACCATCCTCGGCCATGACGGCAAGATCAGCAGCCGCACCATCCGCGCATTCCATGCCTGCCGCGACGCGGGCATCGAGGTGGTGTTCGTGACAGGGCGGCCGCCGCGCTGGCTCTACCCCCTCCGCGAGCAGATCGGCCACAGCGGCATCGTTATCTGTTCGAACGGGGCCGTGGTGTGGGACCTTGAGGCGGACAAGCTGATATCGGCCAATGCCTTGAGCATCGAGTCTGTGCTCGAGGCCCGCCGGATCATCAAGCAGCTCCGGCCCAACGCACTGTTCGCGGCCGAAACACTCACGGGATTCCATCTCGAGCCCGGGTTCATCGAAAACGAGACCAGTGAGCTCCTGGCCGAGTTCACCCCCGAATGGTTGGACGAAACACTCTCCGCGGACGACGCCGTCGTGAAGTTCCTTGCCGTCACACGGAGTGGCACTCCGGATGATTTCCTGGCAAAGGTCCAGCCCGCGGTCGCGCATCTCGTGGAAACCACCCACTCGGCGCCGCGGACCGCGCTCCTGGAAATGTCGGCGCCCGGTATCAACAAAGCCGTCACACTCGCCGAATATGCGGCATCCCGGGGCATCGAGGCCGCTGAAGTGGTGGCTTTCGGTGACATGCCCAATGATGTGGAGATGCTGCGCTGGGCGGGCGACGGTTACGCAATGGCGAGCGGCCATCCTGAGGCGATCAGCGCTGCAGGCCAGCAAGCCCCCCATTTCGACGACGACGGCGTGGCCCAGATCCTCGAAGCAAAGCTCGCTTCCCTCCGGGTATAGTCAGCCCCGTATCTGGCCGCCCTGTACCGGCCCGCCGAGCACCGGCCGTTAGTTCGGCGCCCGTAGCCCGTGGCTGTGCGCCAGGGCAATGGCCTCTGTTCGTGAGCCCACTCCGAGTTTCCTGAAGATATTCCTGACATGGAATTTAACCGTGTTCTCGCTGATGTGGAGCTTGGCCGAGATAGGTCGGTTGCGCTGGCCGGCAGCCAACAGTTGAAGAACTTCCATTTCGCGCTCTGCCAGGCCCCATCCACCGATATCGCCCACTGGGGCTGATGGCGGGTCCAGGGGCAGGACCACCTGCACGTCCGCTCCCCAGCCGGCCATGACCTCGATGTTCATGCGGCCGTCCAGCGCTGCCACCCTGTTGTTGAGTCGGGAGATGTTGGGCGAATCAGCCGTCAGTTCGCCCAGGCCGTCGTCGCGCACATTGATCAGGAGGTTCACGCCGTCGCAGTCCCACTGCACCCGGACACGCCTCACGGCGGGCTGCTCCACGATGGCCAGTACCAGACCCCGCACGACCGCGCGGGCAGCGTGCGCGACTTCGCCGGGCAAGGCGCGGCCGTTGGCCGGCGGCTCGATGAACTGGACGTCGAGCCCGCTGAAGTGCATGAGTGGCCGCAGGTCCTCCCGTAGCCTTTCAAACGCGGTGGCCACGGGCTCTTCCACAAGATCCGATGTGCGGTCGCTCAAGGTCCGCAGATTGACGAGCGAGGTCGCGGCCAGGTCCGTGACGGCCTTGCGGGCCGCGGCGTCGTCGAGGGAGCTTGAGCGTAGCGCCGCCAACATCGTCTCCAGCGTGGTCGAATGCCTGTCCACGAGTTCGGCAGTGACGCGGAGCCGCTCGGCGGACGCCGCCCGCGATTCCAAGAGGTACGAGGGCGGCGCGTCCGCAACCTTCTCCTGGATGCGCCGCGCCGTCAGTTGCCATAGGTAGCCAAGCATCCGCAGCGCCGACTCACGCTCCAAGGGTTTCTCGGGCAGGACCGGCTCAGTCAGGGTCAGCAATGCTTTGGTCTCCGACGTGAGTGCTAGAACTGGCCGCTGGCCTCCCGCGATCGTCGCCTCTCCCTGCCACGCCTCACCTTCCGTGACCCGGGCCCGCAATTGATCCAGGTCAGGAATGGAGACGCGGCTGATGATCCCCTCTGCCCCGGCCTTCTTCTGGGGTCGGCCGGTGCAATCCTCAGTGAAGATGACCAGCGCGCTGCTACCCACGTACGGAAGTGTTGCTTCACGGAGCCGCTCGGCGATGCTCGTGAGCGGTGCGTTGGCCAGCTCAGCGACCGCCTCCAGGAGCGTCCACGTGCTTGAAGTCATCCCGCCACTGTAGCGCCTCTCGTCTCGCGCCTACTACCCATACGGATAGCTAAGACTGCCCAAGCTCAGCGTTACGCCTATCCGTTCAATCCTGAACGATTGATTCAAACGGAGCATTCACCTGAGCAGGAGGTACCGCATGACCACCACCGCAGAGACGTTCCACGCCGCTTCGGAGCAAGATCGCGTCCCGGCTCGAGGCGCGCAGGACATCGACATGAGCCTGGCCCTCGTGGGCAGCGAGATCGCGGAAACGGCCGCTGAAGTGGACCTGGGGCAGCTGTCCCGCCTCGCCACGGAAGTCCAGACCGCTGGGAACTCGGCTACCGGCCGGATCTTTGTTGCAGGAGCCGGCCGCAGCGGCCTTGTCCTACGCATGGCTGCGATGCGTCTGATGCACCTCGGATTCGATGTGCACATCGCGGGGGACACCACGACGCCGGCCATCCGCTCGGGTGACCTCCTCCTGCTCGCGTCGGGCTCCGGGACGACCTCCGGCGTCGTGCGAGCTGCCGAGACGGCCTCGAAAGCCGGCGCCAGGATCGCCGTGTACACCACGAACGCAACGTCCCCGCTCGCGGAACTGGCCGACGTCGTCGTCATCATTCCTGCGGCACAAAAGACAGACCACGGATCCACACTGTCCCGCCAATACTCCGGCAGCCTGTTCGAGCAGGTGCTCTTCCTCGCTGCCGAAGCAGTGTTCCAGACCCTGTGGGACAACGACGCAACCCCGGCCGAGGAACTCTGGCTCCGCCACGCCAACCTCGAATAGACCCTGATTTCCCCCACCGACACCACAACAAACCACGGAAAGAGATCCCCCATGAAGCTGCAAGTCGCCATCGACGTCCTCACCACCGAAGCCGCCCTCGAGATCGCCGGCAAGGTCGCCGAATACGTGGACATCATCGAACTCGGCACCCCGCTCGTGAAAAGCGAAGGCCTGTCCGCCGTGACCGCCATCAAGGAAGCCCACCCGGACAAGATCGTGTTCGCCGACCTCAAGACCATGGATGCCGGTGAACTCGAAGCCGACATCGCCTTCAAAGCCGGCGCGGACCTCGTCTCCGTGCTTGGCGGCGCAGATGACTCCACCATCGCCGGTGCAGTCAAGGCAGCCAAGGCCCACAACAAGGGCATCGTGGTGGATCTGATTGGCGTGGCGGACAAAGTAAGCCGTGCCAAGGAAGCCCGCGCCCTCGGTGCCAAGTTCATCGAGTTCCACGCCGGCTTGGACGAGCAGGCAAAGCCGGGCTACAACCTGGATGTCCTGCTGAGCGCCGGGGAGGAAGCCCGCGTGCCGTTCTCCGTGGCTGGTGGCGTGAACCTGTCCACCATCGGAGCCGTCCAGCGCGCCGGAGCGGATGTCGCCGTCGTCGGTGGTTCCATCTACGGCGCAGACGACCCCGCGCTGGCCGCGAAGCAACTCCGCGCCGCCATCATCTAAGGCCCACTTTCCGGCCGGGGGCTCCCAACTGACTAGCAGTTAATGTCGTTTCAGGCCTCTAAACGACAACAATTGCTAGTCAGTTGGGAGCGCTCACCCATTACACAGCTTCAGTCCAACTGCCGTTCAACTACTCCCCGTAGTCTCTTGTCGTATTCGATGCCGATCACAGGGGACATGATGGCCAAGAGAAAGACGACGGGGTGGCCCGAGGCCCCCGTTCGCCGCGCAGTGCCGGCCGAACATTGGAAGCAGTTGCGCCGCGGAGACCGCGTGAGCGTCAAGCTTGCGCCGGGGTTTGAGAACCCGGGCCAGGTGGACGCCGTGTCGAGCGACCACAGCGTGGTCTGGGTAAACCTCGACGGCGGACGCGGCCGTACGCTGGTGCACTGCGGCGACGGCGTGGAGATCGTTCCGCAGGAATCCTGACGGCTCGCGGGAGGCACAGCCGGGTTACGCTACCCGTGTGAGCCCGCATTTGCCCTTCTTCAGCCGCCCGGACGGACTATCAGCTCCGCTTGCCTTCGCGCACCGCGGATTTTCACCGGACGGCCTTGAGAACTCGGGCGCGGCATTCACGGCCGCGCTTGAGCTTGGCTTCACGCACCTTGAAACCGATGCCCGCACCACCGCCGACGGCGTGGTGCTCCTTTTCCACGACGACACCTTGGACCGCGTCACAGACTCCCACGGTCCCATCTCCAGTCTTAGCGCTGCCGAGATTGCCAAGGCCTGGATTGGCGGCCGCGAAGCAATTCCCCGCTTGGCAGATGTCCTGACGGAATTCCCCGAGGCGCGGCTGAACGTCGACGTCAAGGATTGGCACACCGTAAAACCCCTCGCCGCAGTCATCGACCAACTCAATGCCCACGACCGGGTGCTGATCGCGAGCTTCTCCGATCGACGTCGTCGGACGGTCCTGCGGCTGCTCCGCCGCCGCACGGCGTCTTCAGCTGGAATCGCCTGCAACGCCGCCTTTACTCTTTTGGGACCGCTTCTTCCGGAGCGCTGGCTGCGGAAGATCCTGCACGACGTCGATGCCCTCCAGGTGCCGGTCCGCTACGGACCCCTGACGGTAGTGACGCCCGGTTTCCTGCGGCGCGCGCATCGGCTTGGGCTGCAGGTTCACGTCTGGACGGTCAACGATTCCGCCGAGATGGCCAGGCTGCTGGACATGGGCGTCGACGGCCTGGTCACCGACCGTGCGGATCGTCTGAAGTCGGTGCTGCGGCGCCGGGGCCAGTGGTGGTGAGCGCACGGGCGCGCGCCGCCAGGAAGTCGCGCTCGGCGTCGTTATTGGTGCGCTCCCGCGCTGCCTGGTAGGCGGCGACCGCTTCTTTGTTGCGGCCCAGGCGTCGGAGCAGATCCGCCCGGACGGCGTGGAACAGGTAGTAGTTTCCCAGTTCAAGCACGTCGACGGCGGCAAGCCCCGCGGCGGGTCCTTCCACCTCCGCCAGGGCAACGGCCCTGTTCAAGGCGACCACAGGCGTCGGCTCCATGGCCAGCAGTTGCTCGTAGAGCGTGAGGATTTGGCCCCAGTCCGTGTCCGCGGGTTGTGCGGCATCGCTGTGCACCGCGTTGATGGCGGCTTGCAGTTGGCACGGTCCGGGCTGGTTCCTCTTCAGGCATTGCCGCACCAACAACTGCCCTTCGGCTATTAAATCGGGGTCCCAGAGGCTGCGGTCCTGGTCCGCGAGGAGCACCAAGCCGCCGTCGGAACTTGTCCGGGCTGCGCGGCGGGCATTAAGCAGAAGCATGAGGGCCAGGAGTCCTATGGCTTCGGGCTCATCAGGCATGAGTTCCATGATGAGTCGGCCAAGGCGCAAGGCCTCGCGGCAGAGGTCTTCGCGTACCAGCCCAGCCCCTGAACTTGCCGCGTAGCCCTCGTTGAAGACTAGGTAGACCATGGCGAGCACCGACTTCAACCTCTCCGGCAGCTCGGCCCCGCTCGGTACCCGGTAGGGGATATGGGCGTCGCGGATCTTTCCTTTTGCCCGCACCAGGCGTTGTGCCATGGTTGGCTCGGGGACGAGGAAAGCGTGGGCGATTTCGGCGGTGCTGAGCCCGCCCAGGAGCTTGAGCGTCAGGGCGACTTGCGCGGCCCGGTTGAGTGCGGGGTGGCAGCACGTAAAGATCAGCCGGAGCTGGTCGTCTTCCACAGTGTCCACCTCGATTCCTTCGGGTTCATCGCTGCTTTCATCGCGGGGTTCATCGTCGTGCAGGAGGGCAGCCTGGGCGAGTTTCTCCCTGCCGGAGGCCTCGCGGCGGAGCCGGTCGATGGCGCGGTTGCGGGCGGTCGTGATGATCCAGCCGGCGGGGCTTGGCGGCAGCCCGGCGCCAGGCCAGCGGGCAACGGCCTCGGTGAAGGCATCCTGGACCGCGTCCTCGGCGGCATCGATGCTGCCCAAAACGCGGACCAGGACAGCCACGGAGCGTCCATACTCTTCGCGGAATATTTGTCCGATCTCAGAAATATGGACCATGGGGAAACTATTCCCGGTAGCCCGCGAACGGCCGGACCTCGATAGGCAGCGTGGTGGCTTGGGCGGCTTTGCGTCCCCAGCCAAGTGCCACGTCCAGGTCCGGGGCTTCGATCACCCACAGACCGCCCACGTGTTCCTTGGCCTCGGCGAAGGGGCCGTCCGTGGTGAGTACTTCGCCGTCGTTCACACGAACCACCGTGGAGGTGCTGGCCGGGTGCAGGCCGCCTGTGAAAACCCAGGCGCCGGCGTCGCGCATTTCCTGGTTCAGGACGTCAAGATCGGCCATGATTTTGTTGAGGACTTCGGGCTCCGGTGCGGGGCCGTCGGGCTGGTAGATGCTGAGAAGATAGCGTGACATGACTGTTCCTCCTTCGGATGTGGCGCCGGCACCTTGCCCGCGTCTCACCCTCTATACGAACGGTGTGGGCCGTTTTCGACATCTCCGCACACGAATCTGCGAAAAGCTTAGCCCCGCTGGCAGGATGGGAGCATGCGCATCCTGATTGCCCCGGACAAGTTCAAAGGTTCCCTCACCGCAGCAGAAGCGGCTTCGGCGATGGCCGAAGGGGCACTGCGCGTCTATCCGGATGCCGTGGTGACGCAGTTTCCCATCGCCGACGGTGGCGAAGGAACGCTGGAGGCAGCCGTGGCGGCAGGCTACGAAGAGCGGATCAATGCCGTCGTCGGCCCCATTCTCAAGCCGGTGGGCGCCGCGTGGGCCATCCGGCAAAATGCCTTCGGCGGAGCCACTGCGGTGATCGAAACTGCGCAGGCGTCCGGACTGGCACACATGGAGCCGACGCCGGAAAACGCCCTGCGCGCCCACAGCTACGGTTGCGGCCAGCTCATCGCCGCGGCCCTCGAGGCCGGAGCCACCGAGATTGTGCTTGGCGTAGGCGGTTCCGCGATGTCCGACGGCGGCAGCGGCGCGCTGCGTGCTCTCGGACTCAAGCCCCTGGATGCGGCCGGAAACGTGGTTCCGCTCGGCGGTGGCTCGCTCGCCGACGTTGTGTCCCTCGACGTCTCCGGTCTCGATCCGAGGCTGACCGCGGTGAGGTTCCGGATCGCCGTCGACGTCCAGAATCCCCTCTTTGGCAGCGACGGTGCCGCGCATGTTTTCGGCCCGCAGAAGGGCGCGGACCAGGACGCGGTGGAACTGCTCGACGCCGGCCTGCGCAACTGGGCGTCCCTGCTGCGTGAAGCGGGCGGACAGGATGTCAACGTTCCCGGCGCCGGAGCGGCCGGCGGATTCCCGGCGTCGTTCTTGGCCTTCACCCAGGCGACGCTGGAAGGCGGGTTTGCACTTGTGGCGGGACTGACGGGGCTGCCCGAGCAGCTCGACGGCGCGGACCTGGTGATCACCGGCGAAGGATCCATGGACTCGCAGTCGCTGACAGGCAAAGCACCCATCGCTCTCGCGGATTCGGCGCACGGTCAAGGCATTCCGGTGATTGTGGTGGCCGGCAGGATCCTGGTGACCCCAGAGGAACTAGCCGGCCACGGCGTGGTGGCCGCGGCGCAGCTGCTCGACGTCGCGCAGCGTCGGGATGGCGTGCCCGATGCAGCGGACGCCATAGCGAATGCCGCCAAGTACCTGGCATGGGCTACGAGCCAAGTTCTGGAAGGGGTGTAGCCCCGTCCACCAAGGGACATGCCCCCCGTTGGATGCGAGGAGTGGACATATTGCGAATATGTCCACTCGTGAGCGCCAAGAGGGGGCATGCTCAGAGTTTGATTGCGGGGCTGCGCGGCGTCGTCGGGCAGATAATTAACGTACAAAGCATGGCTCTGACCTCTGCCATGCACCTACGATGCGACGACCCCGCCCGGGACGCCGTCACCGCCCGCCGGGCTGGCAGCCGGCCAGCGCGGCACCATCGAATCGAGGAGCACACCATGTCCACCTTGAAAGAGCGGCTGCACGCAGACGTCGTCAGCCACATGAAGGATGGCAACCGCATCGCCCTGAACGCCACGCGCAACGTTCTCAGCGAGATTGACACCCGTGAGAAAGCCGGCCAGACGCCGATCCACCTGGACGACGCCCAGATCACCACCATGTTGCAGAAGGAGGCTTCGCAGTATCACGAGGTCGCCCGCCTTTACGAGGAGGCCGGAGAGTCCGAGCGCGCAGCCACGGAGATCGCGGACGCCGAGGTAATCGAGGCCTACCTGCCGGAACCACTGGCCGTAGGGGAAGTTGAGTCCATCGTTGACGAGGTCATCGCCTCGCTCAAGGCCGACGGCGTGGAGTTGTCCCTTATGCACATGGGTTATGTCATGAAGCCGGTCACCGAAAAGGTCGGCGGCCGCTTCGACGGCAAGGCGCTCAGCGAGATTGTCCGCACGCGCCTCTCATAGCCGGCAATGGAGTCTGTACAGATCGTGTCCTCTAAACGTGCGCTTAGGGGACACGATCCGTACACAAACTCGAGAGGCTAGTGTTCCATCTCCGGCTCGGCAACCGTCCCGCGCCAACGGGCGAGACCCTTCATGCCGTGGTAGACCACCAAGGCAGCGGCCGAGCCCAGTGCGATGCCCGTGAACTTGAGTTCGCCGATGGTCCACGTGTAATCCGCGATCCCGATAATCAAAGCAACCGCGGCCGTGGTCAGGTTGATGGGGTTCGAGAAGTTGACCTTGTTCTGCACCCAGATCTTCACGCCCAGGACGCCGATCATGCCGTAGAGCATCGTCGCGGCACCGCCCAGCACGCCAGCGGGAACGGTGGCAATCAGTTCGCCGAACTTGGGCGAGAAGCTCAGCAGGATGGCAAAGGCACCGGCAACCCAGTAGGCCGCCGTCGAGTAGACCTTCGTGGCTGCCATGACGCCGATGTTCTCGGCATACGTCGTGGTGCCGGAGCCGCCGCCGAATCCGGCGAGGACAGTCGCGACGCCGTCGGCCATCAACGCGCGGCCGGAGACGTCGTCGAGGTTGCGCCCGGTCATCGCCGCCACGGACTTCACGTGCCCCACGTTCTCGGCCACGAGCACCAGGACAACCGGCACGAACAAGCCCACGACGCCGAGGTGGAACTCGGGAGTCTGGAAGTGCGGCAGGCCGATCCACGACGCCGCGTCCATCTTGGAGTAGTCCACCTCGCCGCGCGTCATGGCGGTGAGGTAGCCCACCACCACGCCCACGAGGATGCTCAGACGGCCCAGAATGCCGCGGAAGAGGACGCTCACCAGGATGATCGTCACCAGCGTCACGAGGGCGGTGACCGGGGCCTTGTCGAAGTTCGCCTTTGCGGCTGGCGCCAAGTTCAGGCCGATCAGGGCGACGATTGCGCCCGTGACAATAGGAGGCATGGTCCGGTTGATCCACTCAGCGCCGAACTTCTGCACCACCGCGCCGACAAGCGCCAGTACGACGCCGGCAAGCACCACGCCGCCCAGCGCGCCGGGAACGCCGAACTGCTGCTGGGACGCCAGGATGGGGGCGATGAAGGCAAAGCTCGAACCAAGGTAGCTGGGTACGCGGCCCTTCGTGATGACCAGGAACAATAGCGTGCCGATGCCGGAAAAGAGCAGTGTGGTGGCCGGTGGCATGCCCGTGATGATGGGCACCAGGAAGGTGGCTCCGAACATTGCGACGACGTGCTGCATGCCGACGCCGATGGTCAACGGCCACGCCAGCCGCTCCTCGGGTGCCACCACGTGTCCCGGCCGGATCGTCTTGCCGTTGCCGTGCAGCTTCCATTTGGTTCCGAGCATGCTCATCTACGGGAGCCTTCCCTGAAAGTTGTGATTGTCCGGGTGCAACCTTACCGCCCGGACGGCCTGCCGATTCCGCTGTGTGGAACGTCACGTGCCTTCACGGGAAGAGGCGCGGCGAAGTTGAAGTTGCAACCATGGAAAGCATAAGCGCCCGGCCGTCCATGGCTGCGGGCACAGCGAAAGGTACGCGAATGACGATCGCCCACGAAGAAGCAGTGATTGACGCCACAGCAGTAGACGCCATCTTTGCCGAAGCCCGCACCGCCAACTCCTTTGCCGGCGAGGTCTCCGAGGAACAGGCACAGGCCATCTACGAACTGACCAAGTTCGGCCCGACGGCTTTCAACTCCCAGCCGCTGCGCGTCACCTACGTCCGTTCGGACGAGGCCCGCGCCAAGCTCGTCGAGACCCTCTCTCCGGGCAACAAGGCCAAGACGGCCTCCGCTCCGCTGGTCGCCGTGCTTTCCTACGACACCGCCTGGCACGAGCAGTGGGACAAGTTCCTCCCCGTCTACTCCGCCCCGAAGGCCATGTACGACGCCAACCCCGAGTTCACCGCAACCACGGGCAACAACAACGCCCACCTGCAGGCCGGCTACTTCATCCTCGCCGTCCGCTCCCTCGGCTTCGCCGCCGGCCCCATGACGGGCGCCGACTTCGCTGCGATCGACGCCGAGTTCTTCCCGGCCGGGGACCAGAAGAGCTTCCTCGTGGTCAACATCGGCCATCCGGGTCCGGACGCCTTCGGCGAAGCCAAGCCGAAGTTCGCGTACGAGGACGTCGTCCGCACCGTCTAACCCTCGCTCACCTTTAGGGCCTTTTTCGCCGACGCTCGCTCACTCTTGTGAGCGAGCGTTCGCGCTTGAGGCGGTATATCTGAGCGAGCGTCGGCGTTTGAGGCGGTATATCAGAGCGAGGGTTTTCCTTGACCAACGCTCGCTCACTTTTAGGGCCTTTTTCACCAACGCCCGCTCACCACTGTGATTGGGAGCGGCATCACGGTGGCAAAATTTCCTTATGCGGAACCTGATTCTCGTGGCGTTCGTCGAAGCCGTGGCTGACGGGCTGGTCTTCCCGCGCAGCGACTGGCCGCTGCACATCACCCTGTTGAGGTTCGACGTCGAGCCCTCCGATGACAACGACGTCGCCGCGCGCCTCAGTGAGCTTGTTACGGCTCCCGCGATGGGCGCCCTGGGGGCGGATCTCACCGTAGGGCCCGACGCCGGATTCGGTCACCAAGGCTCCATCGCGGTCAGCCTCGTGGAACACCATCCGATTTTGCAGGGCCTCCACGAGGAATTGTTCGACGCCGTGGCACGCGTCGGAGGCCGCGTGGCAACCCCGCACTACGTCATGGAGCATTACCGCCCGCATATTTCGCATCACGACGGCAAGCGCCCCAAGCCGGGTGACGCCGTCGTGCTCGACCAGATCGCGCTGGTGGACATGGCCCCGGAAGGCAACCACACCATTCGCCGGATCCTCAAGCTGTGGCGCCTCCCGACGGAGCCAAACTAGCTTGGGCTAGGAAATCACGCCGTCCACGAGCGCTTTGGCCTCATCCTGGACCTGCTTGAGGTGGTCGGCACCCTTGAAGGACTCGGCGTAGATCTTGTAGACGTCCTCGGTTCCCGACGGGCGGGCCGCGAACCAGGCGTTTTCCGTGACAACCTTGAGGCCGCCGATCGAGGCGCCGTTGCCGGGAGCTTCGGTCAGCTTGGCAGTGATGTCCTCGCCCGCCAGCGTGGTGGCTGTGACATCCGCGGCGGAGAGCTTGCCGAGCTTGGCCTTCTGCTCACGCGTGGCGGCGGCGTCGATCCGGGCGTAGACGGGCGCACCGAACTGGTCCGTGAGGCCCTTGTAAAGCTGGGACGGCGACTTGCCCGTGACCGCCGTGATCTCCGACGCCAGGAGGGCCAACAGGATGCCGTCTTTGTCAGTGGTCCAGACGCTTCCATCGCGCTTGTTGAAGGAGGCGCCCGCGGATTCTTCGCCACCGAAGGCGCCCTCGCCGGAGAGCAGGCCGGGGACGAACCACTTGAAGCCCACGGGGACTTCCACGAGCTTGCGGCCCAATCCGGCAGCTACGCGGTCAATGATGGAGGAAGACACGAGGGTCTTGCCGACCACCGACTCCGGATTCCACCCTGTGCGGTTGCGGTACAGGTAGTCGATCGCGACGGCGAGGTAGTGGTTGGGGTTCATCAAGCCGCCGTCCGGCGTCACGATGCCGTGGCGGTCGGCGTCGGCGTCGTTCCCGGTAGCGACATCGAACGCACCCGTGCCGGCCGAAGCACTGTCGGACATGCGCTTGATGAGCGAGGCCATGGCCGACGGCGAGGAGCAGTCCATTCGGATCTTCTCATCCCAGTCGAGGGTCATGAATGCCCACTGCGGGTCCACGGTGGGGTTGACCACGGTCAGATCGAGCTGATGACGCTCGCCGATCTCACCCCAGTAGTCCACTGAGGCGCCGCCCATAGGGTCCGCGCCGATGCGCACGCCAGCGGTGCGGATCGCATCGAGGTCCAGGACGGACGGGAGGTCGTCCACGTAGCTGCTCAGGAAATCGAACTTGCCCGTGCCATCCGCCTTGAGGGCGTCGTTCAACGGAATCCGCTTGACGCCGCGCAGCCCGTTTTCCAGAAGCTCGTTGGCGCGGTTGGCGATCCAGCCGGTGGCGTCTGTGTCGGCAGGGCCGCCATGCGGGGGGTTGTACTTGAAACCGCCGTCGGCCGGAGGGTTGTGGCTCGGGGTGACCACGATGCCATCCGCCTGGGGCTGCCCAGGGCCGGCTTCGTTGTTGTACTTGAGGATCGCATGGCTCAGGGCCGGGGTGGGCGTGTAGCCGTGGCGCGCGTCGATCAGCACATTGACGCCGTTGGCGGCGAGCACTTCGAGGGCGGAGTTCTGCGCTGGTTCACTGAGCCCGTGGGTGTCCTTGGCCAGGAAAAGAGGGCCGGTAATGCCCTGCCCGGCGCGGTATTCCACAATCGCCTGGGTGATGGCGAGGATATGCCCTTCATTAAAGGAGGCCTTGAGGCTCGACCCCCGATGCCCGGAGGTGCCGAAGGCAACGCGCTGGGCGGGATCACTCAGATCCGGCGTCACGTCGTAGTACGCGTCAAGAAGAGCGGTGATGTCTACAAGGTCCTGGGGAAGGGCAACAGTGCCCGCACGGCTAGCCATTGACCCAGCATGCCAGACCGTCAGGTGAGCTTGAAGAGAAAACCCACTATTGCGGTGCCTGTGACTTCGTATTTCCGCCAGACCGACGAAGATTCACTGCCCGTTTACCGGAGTGCGGCATGGGGTTGGGAAGCCGGGGCTCCGGAGCTTATGTGTGCCTTTGCTCGGCGGTAGGCTGAGCACAAAGACTCGCAAGGGGGATATTCCATGACTGACCAGCCAGCCAAGCCCGAGAACGCTCCCGAGGGCGACGAACCGCCCAAGGGCTACGAACCGCCGTCGTACATTCCGCCCGCATCCCAACCCGGCGAAAACCCGTACGGCGAGCAGCCGTTTGCCTCGCCGGCGGCTTCCGGCCCCTACGGCCAGCCGCAGCCGCAAGCGCCACAGTCGCAGGAACCGTACGGCCAGTCCCAGGGCGGTCCGGCTCAATACGGCCAGCCCGCCTACGGACAGCAGCCGGCCAGCCCCTATGGACAGCCTGCTTCGCCGTATGGGCAGCCTCCCCAGGGGCCGCCTGCATACGGGCAGCCAGCCAGCCCTTACGGCCAGCCCGGTTACTATGGCATGCCCGTCGAGCCCAAGGGCCTGAGTATCGCGAGTATGTGCTGCGGGATCGCGGTCTTCGTGGGCCTTGGCTTCTTCGTCCTGCCCCAAATTGCCGCCGTGATCCTCGGCCACATGGCCCTCAGGAAGGAACCGGCCGGTAAAGGCATGGCCATTGCGGGCCTGGTCATGGGGTACCTCGGAATTGTTGGCGTGATCATATTCTGGGTCTTTATCGCGATTTTTGCTGCGACTGCTTCGCGTTACAACTACAACTACTAGCAACAACGACGGCGGCCGGTGCGTCTGGCGGGAAACCCACCAAACGCACCGGCCGCCGTCGCGGTTTAAGTCGGTTACGTGACTAGCGCACGCCGCCCATCAATTTCTTGATGGCGGGCGAGCCGGCTGCCAAGGCCACAGCGATGACCACGGCCGTGCCGCCGACACCCAGGAAGTACGGCAGTTCGTTGTCAGGGTTGTACAGTCCGGCCAGGATGCCGGCCAACGCGGTGCCGAGGGACACCGAGAGGAAGAACAAGGCCACCATCTGGGTGTGGAAAGCCTTGGGGGCCAGCTTGGTGCTCACGGACAGGCCGATGGGGGACAGGAACAACTCCGCGAGGGTGAAGAGGAACAGGATTCCCACCAGCACCAGCAGCGGGGTCTTTCCGGCCCCGGTCAGCGGGATGAACGCCAGGAACGCCAGGCCCATGACGAAGAGTCCCGCAGCGAATTTGATGGGGGATCCCGGCTGCTTCGGACCAAGTTTTGTCCACAGGGCAGCCATGACGCCTGCAAAAACGATGATGAATACAGGGTTGATGGACTGTACCCAGGCTGCCGGCATTTCCCAGCCGAACAGGTTGCGGTCCAGTTTTTCCTCCGAGTACACGGCAATGAACGTGAACTGCTGCTGGAAGAGTGCCCAGAACGCTGCCGACGCGATGTACAGCGGAATGAACGCCACAACACGCTTGCGCTCAAACGGCGTGACCTTCTTGCTTCGGAAGATCAGGGTGAAATAGATCACCGAGGCGACGATGGCGGCGTAGGCCATGCTGCGGGCCAGGTTGCCGGGGTTCACCACACCGGTCATCAGCAGCACGGCGATCACGACGGCGATGCCCAGGAAGATGAGCCCGTAACGGCTCCGCTGTGCGGAGGGAAGGGGGTTGGGGACGCGGTGGGCTTCTTCCGGGAGCTTGTTTCGGCCCAGTGCGTAGATGGCGAGGCCGATGGCCATGCCGATTGCGGCTGCGCCGAAGCCCCAGTGGAAGCCGTTGCTTTCCTGCAGCCAGCCGGTAACGAGCGGTCCAATGAGGGCGCCGAGGTTGATGCCCATGTAGAAGATGGAGAAGCCGGCGTCACGCCGTTCGTCCTTCTCCCCATAAAGGGTGCCGACCAGTGCGGTCGCGTTCGCCTTGAGGCCACCGGAGCCGATGCCCACCAGCACCAAGCCTGCCACCAGGCCCGGGATCCCGGGCAGGAGGGCAAGGGCGATGTGGCCGGCCATGATCATGATGGCGGAACCGAAAAGTACCCGTTCGGATCCGAAAAGCCGGTCCGCCAACCATGCGCCCAGGATCGTGGAGAGGTATACGCCTCCGCCGTACGCGCCAACCAGTCCGGCGGCGAGCGATTTGTCGATCGAGAGTCCGCCGTGGTCCGCGGTGAAGTACATGTAGTAAAGCAGGATGCCCTGCATGCCGTAGAAGGAGAATCGTTCCCACATTTCTACGGAGAAGAGGCTGGCCAGCATCTTTGGGTGGCCGAAAAATGACGTATCGCCCGCGTTTTTGGCGGGCGTCCGCGTGTCAAGAGTTGTGCTCATCTGATCCATGGTGACATTGACTTAGCGCATTGTCACATCATTTAGATGCCTAGGGCAACTATTCGCCGTGGTGGAGCGTCGGTTTTTGCTGCCCCTCAAGCTGCCTTGCGAGCCGCAGGAGAAGGAGCTCGGATCCCTGTTTTCCGATGAGCTGGATGCCCATCGGAAACCCCGTTCCAGGCGTTGGCCCGGTCCAATGAACGGGTACGGTGATCGCCGGCAGTCCGCACACGTTCACCATGGAGGACCATGGCGCAAACTCGCATTGCTTGCGATAGTCGTCGTCTGCGTCGCCCGGCCAGTCGGGGGCCGGCCATTGTTCGCCTCCGGGCATCGTTCCGGTGAACCAGCCCACGGGCCGTGGCGTCTGTGCCAGTGACGGCGTCAGAACGAGGTCCCACTGCGCGTACTGGGTGACGGTGTCGTGGGTGAACTGCCGCAGGAAGCTGAGCGCCTCGTTGACCTTGCCTGCGCTCCGCTGTTGCGCCCGACGCCGGAAGGTCCGGGTCAGCGGCGTCAGCAGGGCTTCACGCTGGGGCAGGATCCGGGCGCTCCCGACGCCGGCGGTCCAGGCGGTCGTGAACGCTTCCGGATAGCGGTTGTCGTAGCGGATCTCGGCCTCGAGCACTGTATGGCCCGCTTCCGTCAGTAATTCGATGCCCTTGGCGAGGGCATCCAGGGCCTCCCGCTCCGAGGTGAAGGGGAAGGTAGTGGACCACGGGCTGTCGAGGCTCACGCCGATGCGCAAGGCCGTGGGCGCTTCCTCGAGGCCCGCGAGGTAGCCCCGGTTCGGCCGGATTCCGTGCGGGACGAGGGCATCCATCATGAGAGCGGCGTCGGCGGCGGAGCGCGCCAGGGGCCCGGCCACCACGAGTCGTGCCGCGTCTCCGACGCTTTCCCCGGCCGGCACCAAGCCCCGGCCCGGCTTCAGGCCCAGCAGTCCACATGCCGCAGCGGGAATACGTATGGACCCGCCGCCGTCGCTCCCGGGCGCGAACGGAACCAAGCCCGCGGCAACCGCGGCAGCGCTGCCTCCCGAAGACCCGCCGGAGCTGCGGCTCAGTGCGTGGGGATTGCGCGACGGCGGTGCGATGCGGTTTTCGCTGTAGGCCGTGAGTCCGAACTCCGGAACCTGAGTCTTGCCCAGTGAGATGGCACCGACGCCTTTAAGCGTCGCGGCAAGGGCTCCGTCCTCCGGAGCGGGCTTACGGTCCAGGGCTCCACTGCCGTGGGTGGTCACGACTCCCGCAACATCGGTGAGGTCTTTGAAAGCCAACGGCACGCCGTGCAGGAGGGGAAGCTCCGGGCCTCCGTTGCGCAGGCGAACGTACGCTGCGTCCGCGGCCCGGGCGTCGAGCAGGGCCTGTTCTGCCGTCACCGTGACGAAGGCCCCCAGTGTATGGTTCAGCTGGCCGATCCTCGCAAGGAAGTGCCCCGTCGCCTCAGTTGCAGAGAGCTGACCGGCGGCCAATGCTTGGCGCAACCCGACCGCGCCGAGTTCGTGGATGTCAGCCAAGGAAGCGGGACTCCAAGCGCTCCTCCACGGCGACGGAAACGGCGTCGGCCGAATCGCCGGGTGCAGCGGTGACGCGATAAGCAGCCTTGCCCCTGACTTCGGCAACCACGTCCACAAGTTCCGTGCCTCTGTAAACGAGCCCGACGCCGTCGTCGGTGCAGTGCGTTTCCCCCAGTGCGCCCTCTGCCACCAGTTGGTGGACAAGCGGGCGGCGGCCCGGCTCGGAGTCATAGTGGACACCGTTGGCGTAAGGGAGGAACCCCAGTCCGTTGGTCACGGCGCGCAATTCAGGGCCGTAGGAATCCGTGGTTCCGCCCTGGTACCAACAAATCGAGCCCGCGGACACTCCGGCGAGGACTACACCGTGTTCCCAGACGCGCCTCAAAATGCCGTCCAGTCCGTGCGCACGCCATACGGCCAGAAGATTGACCACGGAACCACCGTTGACCCACACCACGTCCTGTTCCAAAAGGTACGCCTCGGGATCGCCGTAGTTGGGCATCGTGAAAAGGTTCAGGTGACTGAAATCGAAGCCCGAAACTCTCGCGGCTTGGTCCAATTCCGCGGCGAACCAACGCTGGTCTCCGGAGGCAGTGCCGATATGCGCCACTCGCGGCGCTCGTCCGCTCACCCCGGAGAGTTCGACGGCGTGGTGAACCAGGAGGTCGAACTCCAGCCTGGTGCGATGACCGGACTTATAGCCACCGGAGGTTGCCAGGATGGTGGGCTCGCCAGCAGCCATTGTGCCTCCTTTCCGCCCGCGGTCGGTCTCGATCGCCACAACGGCGAACATTTAGCGCCAACACTAGTGCCGCAGCGGCGGAGTGAGGAAGTACCGTGACCTGCCGCGAGGGTTGCAGCAATGATGGTCCCGTAGCGGGGTGGGCCCACGCCGCGAGGGTTCCCTTGCCGTAGCGAAGCGAGGTAAGGGGAGCGGCGGGGGCTAGGCTTGATTGGGAGATCTGAATCAACTGGAAGGGACCCACGTGAGCGATTTCGAGACCGTGCCTGTCGGCGATGTTCCGGCGGACGCGAAAATCCTGGACGTCCGGGAGGACTACGAATGGGTAGCGGGCCACGCCGAGGGTGCGCTGCACATTCCGCTTGACCAGATCCCGGGCCGCATCGACGAACTTGACCCCGACGATGACCTTTATGTCATCTGCCGTACGGGCGGACGGTCCTACCGGGCCGTTCAATGGCTGGTGGGGCAGGGCTACACCGCAACCAACATCGCCGGAGGCATGGACATGTGGTTCGAGTCCGGTCGGCCGATGGTTTCGGAGAACGGCCTCAAGCCGGTTGTCCTCTAGCCCCTACGCATAACCCTTAAGGAATATTCAATGTCGGCATCCGCGCTCACCTACACCTTCCTCGGTCCGGAAGGCACCTTCACTGAGGCTGCCCTCCTGCAGGTCCCCGGCGCGGCCGATGCCAACAGGGTGCCCTGCACCAATGTGAACACGGCTTTGGAGAGGGTTCGCCAGGGCGAAGCGGATGCGGCCATGGTGCCGATCGAGAACTCGGTGGAAGGCGGCGTGACCGCCACCCTGGATGCCATTGCCACCGGAACCGAACTGCGGATCATCCGTGAAGCCCTTGTTCCCATCACGTTCGTGCTGGTTGCCCGCCCGGGCGTGAAGATCTCGGACATCCGCCGGATCTCCACCCATGGCCATGCCTGGGCCCAGTGCCGGCTATGGGTCGATGAAAATATCCCGAATGCGGAATACGTGCCGGGATCCTCCACGGCGGCAGCCGCCGTCGGACTTCTCGAAGGCGAGGCGCACTACGACGCCGCCATCTGCGCCCCCCTTGTCGCGGCCGAACGGCCGGGCCTGAACGTCCTTGCCGAGAACATCGGCGACAACCCCGGCGCAGTTACCCGCTTCGTCCTGGTCAGCCGTCCCGGTGCACTGACAGAACGCACCGGCGCCGACAAGACCACCGTCGTCGTGCCCCTTCCCGAAGACCGCCCCGGCGCCCTGATGGAAATCCTGGACCAGTTTGCCACGCGCGGAGTCAACCTTAGCCGCATCGAGTCCCGGCCCACCGGCCAGTATCTGGGTCACTACTTCTTCAGTATCGACGCCGACGGCCACGCCTCCGACGCCCGGGTAGCCGATGCCCTGGCAGGCCTGCACCGGATCAGCCCGGCCACCCGCTTCCTCGGTTCCTACGCCCGGGCGGACGAGCAGAAAGCCTTGGTGGCCCCGCATACCTCCGACGCCGCGTTCGCGTCCGCACATGCCTGGGTTCGTGGCATTCTGGGCGGTGAACCGGGCGCTTGACCGGCCCGAATCCGCTCCGCAAAGCGTTGGATAATTGACTCTTCAACCCCTATCGCGTGGATAAAACTGTGCGTATGCTTGCTTGATCCACAATTGATGGACGCATGCCCCTAACGGAGGGAGCGGGCCATGTCAGGAAATAGCAATGACACCAGCGGCCAGGGAATGATCGTCAACCCCAAGCCCAAGGCGGACAACCAGGACTGGGACGGCGACGACGCCGACCGGGCCGATCGGCTGCGCTTTGAGGAAGAACAGGCCATGATTCGCGAGCAATCGGAAGCGCGCGCAGCTGCCAAGGCATTGGCAGAACACAAATTGGCAGAACACAAGTTGGCCGAACACAAAGCAACGGAAGCGGCGAAGAACGCCAAGTAGCGCGTCGCGCTATTGCACGGGCACCGCTTATTGCACGCGCACGAGGAGCGAACGCGGCTCCACCTTGACGGTGACCTTTGTGGCCTCGCCCGAGGGATCACCGTCAAGTTGCGTGGCCATAGGTTCGCTGCTGCTGATGACCACTTTGCCCGAGCGGTAGTAATTCATGACCGGCAGGTTCCGGTTGTGCTTGAACAGGATCTTTGTGTATACCGCGATCCAGCCGATGGCGCTGCGCGGGCTCATGACCACAACGTCCAGGACACCGTCGTCGATCATCGCACCGGGGATGAAGTCGATGCCCCCTGGAATCAGGCCGCAATTGGCGAACAAGACGCTTCGGATTTTCCGGGACTGCTCGGGCTCGTCGTCCATGGCGATGGTGACCTTTTTGCGCCGTCCGGGCAGGTGGCGGACGCCCGCCTCGGTGTAGGCCAGCCAGCCGACTGCCTTCTTGAGGCCGTCGTTGGTATCGCCCACAACCTCGGCGTCCAGGCCCATGCCGGCGATCACCAGGAAAGCATGCTCGGAAGCGGCGCCTGTCCGCTCGTTGTGGATCGCCATCCGGGCGGTGTCGATGTAGCGCTGGTGGCCGAAGAGCGCCGTGTGGACGTTGCCACGCAGATCGTTGACATCCAGATTCACGTTGCGTGCCAGCAGGTTTCCGGTTCCCAGGGGAATCAAGCCCATCGCGACGTCGGTGTGCGCGAGGGTCTCTGCGACCACGCGCACGGTACCGTCGCCGCCGCCGACGAGTACGACGTCGGGCTTATACGCGAGTGCCGCCTTGGTCTGCGAATGGCCGGGGTCCTCCGCGGTGGTGTCGAAGAAACGGGGTTCGTCCCAGCCCGCAAGATGGCAGGCATCCCGGATGATCCTCCGCGCGTCCTCCGCCTTCGCCTTCACCGGGTTGAGGATCACGGCCACCCTTTGCAAGCCGGCTTCGGGCTTGTGAGCGTCTTCGTGCACAGCGCTGCGGGTATGCCTGGCCCTGAGCCGGCGCACGCCCCACCAACTGGAGACGGCGAAGACCACGCCCCCAGCCAGAATCACGTACAGGATCCAGTTGCTCATGGTGCTTCAACCCTATCCCGCTGCAGGTGCGGCCGTGCACGGCCGCAGGGGGTGCCTGCCGCCGTCGGGGGCTGGCCGCGGAGCTGCTCGCTCATTCGATACTCTTGTCTGGTGATCGACGTAAAAGACCTCAGCGAAAACCCGGACAAGTTCCGTGCCAGCCAGCGCGCCCGCGGCGCCGACGAGTCCGTGGTGGACGCGATCATTTCCGCCGACGCAGACCGCCGCGCGGCCCTGATCCGCTACGAAAACCTCCGTGCCGAGCAGAACGCCTTCGGCAAGAAGGTGGCACAGGCCAAGGGCGAGGAAAAGCAAGCGCTGCTGGCCGAGGTCAAGGAACTGGCCAACTCGGTCAAGGCTGCCTCTGCCGAAGCCGACGCCGCCCAGGCCAAGCAGGAAGAGCTGCTCCGCGTCATCCCCAACCTGATTGAGGACGGCGTGCCGGAGGGTGGCGAGGACGACTTTGTGGTGGTCAAGACGGTTGGCACCCCGCGCGAATTTACTGACTTCGAACCGAAGGACCACCTGGAAATCGGCGAACTCATCGGCGCGATCGACATGGAACGCGGCGCCAAGGTCTCCGGTGCGCGCTTCTACTTCCTCCGCGGCGTCGGTGCCCGGCTGGAGATGGCACTGTTGCAGATGGCCATGGACCAAGCCATCGAGGCCGGCTTCGTACCGATGATCACCCCCACGTTGGTGCGTCCGGAGATCATGCAGGGCACCGGTTTCGATGTAAAGCACGACGCCGAGATCTACCGTCTCGCCGAGGACGACCTTTACCTTGTGGGAACCTCGGAAGTGGCCCTCGCCGGCTACCACTCGGACGAGATCCTCGACCTTTCCGCAGGCCCCATCCGCTACGCCGGGCAGAGCTCCTGTTACCGCCGCGAGGCCGGTTCGCACGGCAAGGACACCCGCGGGATCATCCGCGTCCACCAGTTCAACAAGGTGGAGATGTTCATCTACACCACGGTTGAAGAGGCCGCTGCCGAGCACGAGCGACTCCTGGCCTGGGAAGAGGAAATGCTAGCCAAGGTCGAGCTCCCGTACCGCGTGATCGACACCGCGGCGGGCGATCTCGGCATGTCCGCGGCCCGGAAGTTCGACTGCGAAGCCTGGGTTCCCACCCAGAACGCGTACCGAGAGCTCACGTCGACGTCCAACTGCACCACCTTCCAGGCACGCCGCCTCAACATCCGCGAGCGTGCGGTCAACGAAGACGGCGTAGCGAAGGGCACCCGCGCCGTCGCCACCCTCAACGGCACGCTGGCCACCACCCGCTGGATCGTTGCCATCCTCGAGCACCACCAGAACCCGGATGGCTCGGTCAACGTCCCTAAGGCACTCCAGAAGTACATCGGCGGCCTCGAGGTCCTCCCCGTTCTGTAGCCGGCCTACCGGTGCACACCTGTCCTCCACAGCCGGGCTTGTCCACATAGAGCCAAAGCGCGGCTGACGCTGCGGAACGATCCATGGATAGTAATTCCATGGACATCCCTCCGCAGCTCATTGTCTCCGCCGAGCGGCTGGCTCTCACCGGCTCCACGGCCGTGATTCACCGGCCGTTCAGGGCAGGACGCCTCGTCCGGCTGAGGCGCGGGTTCTACGTGAAAACCTCCACGTGGGTGGAAGCGACGCCTGCCCAGAGGTTCGAGTGGTCCGCAGCAGCGGTCGGGCTGGCATTCGACCGGCCCGTCTTTTGCGGTGAGTCCGCAGCTGTCGTGCTCGGCGTCCCTACACTTCGCCCCCCGGAGTTCGTCGATCTAGCCACTTCCTCGGAGCGAATCACGGGACGGCGGCCAGCAACGTTTACGGTCCACGGAAACAGCGCGCTTGCCGAAAAGGCCCGGAATGCGGGCAACCATCCCATGCGCTACGTCCTTCGACGCGACGCGCAGCCCGTAGTTTCCGGCCGGTTTTCCTGCACAAGTCCGGTGCAGACGGCCATGGATGTCATGTGTTCCTCGTCCTTCAGCCGCGCGCTCGTTGTAGCCGACGGAATCGCACGAATGCTCTGGGAACAGGGTTTACTGGGGCAGGATGCCTGCTTGATCGAACACCCTGGGATCGCCTTGGCGCTGGAAGGGATCGTGGCTGATGCCACCAAGCACCGGGCAGTCCGGATCGCGAGCTTGGCTAACACGAAGGCCGAATCGGCAGGGGAGTCGTTCAGCAGGGCTGTCATCGAGTTGCTGGGCTTTGAGCAACCGCTCCAACAGCACATGATTGTTGACTCCGGCCAGTTCGTTGCCCGGGCCGATTTCTGGTGGCCAGAGGAATTGATCGCGGGCGAATTCGATGGCATGCAAAAGTACTCGGACGAGGACGTGCGGGGGGATTGGAGCGCGGAAGAGGTCGTGCATCGGGAGAAGCTGCGTGAGGACAGCATCCGTGCACTGGGGTTCACCGTCGTCAGGTGGAATTGGGCGGATTTGGCGCAGCCAGGCCGTCTTCGGCAGAAGCTCGTGCGCGCCGGACTGCGGCCTCGCGCCAGGGCTTCAGGTTAACACTCACACTGTGGACAAACGTGGGAGTATTCACCGCGTGTTAATCCGTTGCTGTGGTCTGCGTCCTAGCTGGTGTCGTGTGGGGTCTGCTTCACTGGAGGCATGACTATTTTGACTGGTACCTCAGTCGCTGGCACCGATGACCAGCGGAATTTGAATCACAAGCTCATGATCGCGTTGGACGTCGACGGAACCCTCGTCGATCATGATGGCCACATGTCGCCAAGCGTCCGCGACGCCGCACGGGCAGTCGTCACCCACGGACACGACGTCCTGATCGCCACCGGCCGCTCGTTGAACGCCACCTTGCCCATCATTGAGCAGATCGGACTGGAAAGCGGTTATGCCGTGTGCTGCAACGGCGGCGTCACGTTGCGGCTCGACCCCCAGCTGGACACAGGCTACGAGATCATTCACAAAGCCACTTTCGATCCCGCTCCGGCATTGATGGCACTTCGCGAGCAGCTTCCGTCCGCCAAGTACGCGCTCGAGGACGAGGACGGGAACTTCCTCTCCACCGAGCGGTTCCAGGACGCCAGCTTCGGCGTTGAGGCAATCGGCGTCGATTTCCAGACGATGCTCGATGCCACTGCGGTGCGCGTCGTGGTGTTCAGCAGCGAGAACACGGCCGAAGAATTTTCCACAGCCATTCGCAAGATCGGGCTGTCCGGGGTCACCTACTCGGTAGGCTGGACGGCCTGGCTGGATATCGCCGCCGCCGGGGTCACCAAGGCCAGCGCCTTGGAGCAGTTGCGCCAGCGGCTCGGCACGCACCCCCGCCACACGGTGGCAGTAGGGGACGGCCGCAATGACATCGAAATGCTCAGCTGGGCCGGGCGCGGTGTAGCCATGGGCCAAGCGCCTGAAGAAGTCATCGCCGTCGCGGATGAGGTTACCGCTTCGGTGTACGACGACGGTGCGGCCCTCATCCTGCGTCGCTTGCTGTAACCGCCCCGCGCCCCAGGCTGGCCGGCGGGCAGTCGCCGGTGCTCAGGCGGCGTCGGAGACCACCGTGATGATGCGCCGAAGGCTCATAGCGACCGATGCGGTGGCGTTCACGGACTCCTGGTCGGCGGCTGCTTCCGTGACGGTATCTGTTAGTGCTGCCACACTGTTCCGGGCTTCGTCCAGGGCATTCCTGAAGTCTTCGGAGTTTCCATGCCTCCATTGCCGAATCGCGGTTGCAACCTCCTCCAGGGCCTCAGCCATATTTGGCGGGACTCCCGCCGGAATGACTGTTCCCGCGTCCTCTTCCCAGATGACGCTTGCCAGGACGTCCGTGATGTCCTGGACGTGAAAGGTCAGCCGTTCCAGCGCGCGCAAACCGGCCAGGTCGGCGGGCAGGCGCCCAGCCCGACGGCGGGACCGTGGGTTCGCCTTGGCGCTCAATTTCGCCGCCTGGACAGCTGTCCGCACGTCGGTCGCAGTACGTGCGAGCTCGCCGCTGCGGCTCGCCCATTCTTCGTGGTCCGGTGGCCAGGATTCCGTCATGGCGCTGGCCATGTCCCTGAGTTGTTTTGACAGTGCCCGCTGGTGTCCGTCGATGGCGGGATCGATGCCTTCAAGATGCAGGGGAGGAAAGACCAGCCAGTTCACCGCGAAACCGACCGCCACCCCCATGGCCATTTGCAGGACGTACGCGAAAGAGAATCCCTGCGCATTCGAATAACCCAGGACCAAGACGAACAGCGCCGCCATGGGAACCCATTCGGAGGCGCTTCCAAGCCTTGGTAGGCCACCGATAACCACGCCCAGGCCGACGACGACGGCCACCGCTAGTGCGTTCGGGGCGGTGACTGTGGTCACGGCGAAGGCCATGGCAATGCCCAATCCGAGTCCCAGCAGGCTTTGCAGCCCGTGCTTGGCGGAAGCCGCGACGGTGGGGTGCATGCTGACCAAGACACCCAAGGGCGCGTAGTAAGGATAGGAGGCGGCTGTCCCGGGCATCAGCGGTGCAAGGTACCAAGCCAGCCCGGCCGCGGCGGCCGTCTTTGCGGCAAACAAAAGGCGGTGGCCTGTGACGGCCTGCCTGAGAGCGGGAAGAAGCCGCCCAAGCTTTGGCTTGGAGATCATGGACTCAAGGTAGGCGGGGAGGAATGGGTGTGTCGAGGACAATATGGCT
Organism: Arthrobacter sp. SE2; assembly: GCF_058244265.1. Lineage (NCBI taxonomy): Bacteria > Bacillati > Actinomycetota > Actinomycetes > Micrococcales > Micrococcaceae > Arthrobacter > Arthrobacter sp. SE2. The sequence continues at coordinate 384,375 of NZ_JBZAYA010000003.1, forward strand.
AAAGGCGCGTCGACGCAATCAGTAAACCTCGAGGATCAACTGCAGCAAGCGCGCTGCGGCCGGCCGGGCTGCGTGCTCCTCCACCCACTGGGCGCGGGCCAGGGCCTTGCTCACGGCCTGGGTGCTGATCCCCAGTTCCTGGGCCACGGCCTTCTGTTGTCCACGCACGCCCGGCGTCAGCAGGTCCAGGACGCGCCACTCGGCTATGCTCCGATGCTGCACAATGTGCCCAAGGAGCCGCAGTACAGCCTCCGATTCGGCAGCGAGGGCAGCGATCGGCCCCTCGACGGCCACAGGGACGCGCTCTTTGCCATTCCGCAAGCGGTCCACTGCGCGGCGTGCGTAGACCAGGCCGTGACCGGAGGCGTCTTTGATTTGCCGGGGCAGGGGTTCGTTGACCGGTCCGACGCCGATTCCCACGTACCATTGTCCGCTCCGCAAGGCGATGAGCGCCGAATCCACGGCTTGACGCGGGAATTCCACGATGCCCTGGACTTCGTCCTCTACCGAGCGGTCAAAGTCCAAGCACGCCGGGATGTGGCGCAGGTCTTTGAGCAGCTGCGGTACGAGGTCTCCGTTGCCGCGGCTGTCGCGTTGGTTGATGGTCAGCGTGAACATGGTGGATCAAACATTACCGGCAGGTAGCTGACTTTCAAGCGGTTAATCCAGAGCAAACTTCTCGTTACGACGGTGGGTGTCCGGCGATTGTGAGCCGGACCGTTGCGCGTCGGGGACCTACCCGTTAACGACGACGGCGGCGGGGGGGGGTGGGGGGGGCCCCCCCCCCCCCCCCCCCCGCGGGGGGGGGGGGGGGCCCCCCCCCCCCCCCCCGCCGCCCGAAGCATGGGCCCACGCCGCCAGGGTTCCCTGGCCGAGCGGAGCGAGGTTAGGGAGGCGGTGGGGACTAGTGGGAGACCGGAACGTAACGCTTGATGGAAGCTTCCAGCTCAGCTTCGGCTGCGGCGCGGTCGGCCCAGCCTTCAGCCTTGACCCACTTGCCGGGCTCAAGGTCCTTGTAACGGGTGAAGAAGTGCTCGATTTCCTTGATCAGGAATTCGCTGACATCGGTGATTTCCTGGATGTGGTCGAAACGCGGGTCGGCCGGAACGCAGAGAACCTTGGCGTCTCCGCCGCCGTCGTCGGTCATGTTAAAAACGCCGATGGGCCGGGATTCAACGATGACGCCGGGGTAGAGGTCGAAGTCCTGCAGGAGGACCAGGGCGTCCAGCGGGTCGCCGTCCTCGCCAAGGGTGTTCTCGAAGAACCCGTAGTGCGTGGGGTACTGCATGGAGGTGAACAGGACGCGGTCCAGGCGGACGCGGCCGGTCTCGTGGTCAACTTCGTACTTGACGCGCGACCCCTTGGGGATCTCGATCGTGACGTCGTGCTTCATGGAATGCTCCTTGACGGTATTGGCATGGGCGCGGCAACAGAGCAGCCGACGCCGCCGACTACTATTGAGGATATAGCGAGAGGCCCAAGTTTCTTGAAACGGTGGGGACATTCAAGACTTTGAGGACTAAAGCTGCATGAAGGGCGTTGACGAGGCGGGGGCTGAAAAGCAGGCTCCGGAACAGCAGGAGACTCCCGTTCTCAGACCCAGGAAGCCCAGACCAGCGAACCCTGCGTCCAATGGCGTTGTCCGCTTTCTGCCGCTGGTTTTGTTGACCCTGGTCATCGCGGCCTTGGCCGTGCCGATGGGCCTCGGAGTCGCACCCGGATTCTTGGGTCCGGGCTCTTTCGGGGCCGCCGCTGCGCCCTCACCAAAGATGCCGGTTTGGCAACAGATCCCCAAGCAGCTGAGCCGCACCCAGATCGTTGCGCCCTTGGACGCTTCCGCCCCGGTTCCGCTGCCGGCCGATGTCACAAGCCAGCTCAACGGGCTCCTGACCCCCGACGGCGGGGGAGACTTCACCGGCGTCGTTGAGGATGCGTTGACCGGGCTTCCGCTCTACGATCGCGACGGCACCAAGAACCGGGTGCCGGCGTCGAATATGAAGCTGCTCACGGCAGTCGCGGCGCTGCGGGCGATCGGGCCGGAGACCCGCTTCAGCACTCGGGTCCTGGCTGGACCTTCGGCGTCGACCATCATCCTGAGCGCGGGAGGTGACGTCCTGCTCGGCGACGGCCCGTCCCAGCCAAGCGAGGTGCTTGGCCATGCCGGCCTGGAGACCCTCGCGGCGGATGCGGCAAAAGCGCTCCAGGACCGCGGTGTGAAAGGCCCGGTCACGGTGCAATTGGACGATGGGCTCTTCACCGGTCCGGCTTTGAATCCGGCTTGGAGCCTCGACGACGTCGCTGCGGGCGAAACCGCGCCAATCTTTCCTCTCGCCCTGAACTCGGCCCGGACCAGCCCGGGGGCGACCACCGGTCCGCGTCCGCAAGACGCAGCGCTCACTGCCGCCGAGGCTTTCGCGGGGAAGCTCCAAGCCGCGGCCGCCGCTTCCGGATTCACGGTGGTCCCCGGTGTGGAACGCGCCAACGCTCCGGCCGGAAAGCAGGATGTCCTCGCCAGCGTGGTGTCTGCCACCGTCCGTGAGCAAGTGGACTTGATGCTGGAAACGTCGGACAACTACCTTGCCGAGGTATTCGGCCGGATGGCCGCTCTGTCCGCGGGAAAGCCGGGATCGAACGACGGCGCGACGGCGGCCGTGAGCGCCCAGGTGGCGGAACTGGGGATCGCCACCGATTCCATGCACTTGGCGGACGTATCGGGCCTTGCTTTGGGAAATCAGGTGTCGGCGCGGCAATTCGCGGATGTGGTGCGGGCGATCACCTCGGGACCGGACACCCGTCTCCGTGCCGCCCTTGCCGGGTTCCCGGTGGCGGGGCTGACCGGCACGCTCGGCGACCGCTACGCTGACGCCACCACCTCCCAAGGGGCGGGTCTGGTGCGGGCCAAGACCGGCACCTTGAATTCGGTGATCGCTTTGAGCGGCTATGTGGTGGATGCGAACGGCCGTCTTCTGGTCTTTTCCTTTATCGGCAACGGGTTGACGCCGGGCGCAGCGGGGAACAAAGTGGCGCTGGACAGGTCCGCCACGGCACTCGCGTCATGTGGTTGCCGGGCCGGCTGACGTTCGCCGCTGCCTGACGTTCGCCGCTGAGCGAACTTAAGGGTGCAGATTCAGACTGTTGTGTTCTGATGGTTCGTATGGAGTCTCAGCAGCAAGCCCAGTCCCTCATCAACTGGGAGCTGGCCGCCTCCACGGCCGCCCGGCTCGCTCCCCCCGGTCCAGTACTGAGTCCGGCCCAGATCGGCAAAGCCGTGGACAGCCTGCGTTCCAGTGCGGACATCTCGGTACCCCACGTGCACGACATCACCGGTTTGGAAGCCGCACGGGATCTCCGCGATTCCCACGTGCTGGTAGTTGACCGGGCGTCGTGGGCGAAGGCCAATACCCAAAGTTTTGCCGTGATGCTCCAGCCGGCCCTTAAGCAAATGTTGGATTCCCGGCGCGGCCCGGCGATGACGCCGGCCGCGGCGGCCGCGAGCGGCGCCATCACCGGTAGCCAGCTCGGGGCCGTGCTTGCATTCTTGTCGAGCAAAGTCCTGGGCCAATACGATCCTTTCGCCGCGCTCGCCCCGGACTCGAAAGCGCCGCCTGCCGGCCGACTCCTGCTGGTGGCTCCGAACATCATCTCCGTGGAGCGTGAGCTCAACGTTGATCCTGACGATTTCCGGCTCTGGGTCTGCCTTCACGAGCAGACCCACCGGGTGCAGTTCGCCGCCGCACCCTGGCTCCGGACCCACATGCTCGAGGAGATCGAACGCCTCAGCGCCAATCTCATCGGCAATGTGGACTCCATCATGGACCGCGCCACGGCCGCCGCCCGGTCCCTGCGCGACCGCTCCACCGGTGCCGTGCCCGGCCGCGGAGCCATCCTGGACCTGCTCCAAAACCCCGAGGAAAAGGCTTCGCTTTCGCACCTCACAGCCGTCATGAGCTTGCTGGAAGGCCACGCCAACGTGGTGATGGACGCCGTCGATTCCACCCTGATCCCTTCGGTGAAGACCATCCGGCAGCGCTTCAACGCGCGGGGCAAGGACCGCGGAATGATCGAGAAATTCATCCGCAACATCCTCGGCCTGGACGCCAAGATGCGCCAGTACAGCGACGGTGCCAAGTTCGTCCGCGAAGTGGTTGCGGTGGTCGGCATGGAGGGCCTGAACCGGGTCTGGGAATCGGCCGAAAAACTGCCCACCGAAGCCGAAATCCACGACTCCAAGCTGTGGCTTGAGCGGATGGGGCTGTGACCGCAGGTACCACATCGGGCCCCGGCGCAAGCAGTAGAAACTCACCAAGCAGTAGCAACTCACCAAGCAGCGGACGACGGCGTCCCGGGCGTTTGGCGCCGGTCGTCGGCAAAGCACGGAACATGTTGCAGGACGCGCTGGCCTCCGCAGGCTATCCCGAACGAATCCTGGTGGCATGCAGCGGCGGGCCGGACTCCTTGGCGCTTGCCTCAGTGGCGGCCTATTTTGCCCGTCGAGGCCATGTGCACGGCCGCCCCGTGAGCGTAGCCGCCGTGGTGGTCGACCACCAGTTGCAGGAAGGCTCGGCTGAGGTTGCGGCACGAACCGTGTCGATCCTGGAGGGCCTGGGACTCTCGCCCGTCCAGCTGCGGACTGTGGAGGTGGCAGCTACCGGGTTCGGGCCGGAGGCGGCAGCCCGGGACGCCCGGCACGCGGCGCTCGAAGCGGCGGCCACCGAACTCGATTGTGGAGCAATCCTGCTGGGGCACACCCTGGACGACCAGGCCGAGCAGGTCCTGCTGGGCCTGGCCCGGGGCTCGGGAACCCGTTCCCTCGCCGGGATGCGGCCAGCGCGCGGCAAACTCCTTCGTCCCTTCCTCGGGCTTCGCCGCGCAGAAACGCTCGAAATCTGCGAGGTCGAGGAACTCGAAACCTGGCACGATCCCAGTAACGCTGACCCTGCCTTCGCCCGCTCGCGGACCAGGGTTGAGGTGATGCCTTTGCTTGAGGACAAGCTGGGGCCCGGTGTTGCCGAATCACTCGCCCGCACCGCCGCGATCCTCCAGCAGGATGCCGACTTCCTGGAGCAGCTTGCCGCAGAGAGCTATGCGCGCCTCGTCAACCGGACCGACGACGGGGTCTGGCTTCCCGAAGACGCCTTGAGGGAATTGTCCCCCGCGCTGAGGTTCCGGGTGATTGCCAAAGCGGCGGCCGACGTCGGGGGCCAACAGCCCGGCTACGGGCGGCTTCAGGCGGCCGAAGCCTTGCTGCGCCGGCAGGGATCTGCGGGTCCCGTGCAGCTTCCCGGAAGCGTCAGCGCCTACCGCATATCCCTGAGCGAATTGGAGCGGGCGGCCTTAGCCGGGGGAACTGCCGTTCCCCGCGAAGGCGGCGGCTGTGGGAAGCTAGTATTCCGGCATCAAAGATCGCCCCAACAGTAGCCGCACCCACGCATCAACACAGGAGCCATTGGTGGATTCAAACGACGTCCAGGCAGACCTCAAACACGTTCTCTACACCAAGGAGCAGATCCAGCAACGGATCGCCGAACTTGCTGCACAGATTGACAAGGACTACGAGGGCCGTGAGCTGCTGATCGTCGGCGTGCTCAAGGGTGCCGTCATGGTCATGGCAGACCTCGCGCGTGCGCTGCACAGCCACGTCAGCATGGACTGGATGGCAGTGTCCTCTTACGGCTCCGGTACCCAGTCCTCCGGCGTCGTGCGCATCCTCAAGGACCTTGATACCGACCTCATGGGCAAGGATGTCCTGATTGTCGAAGACATTATCGATTCCGGCCTGACCCTCTCCTGGCTCAAGACCAACCTCGAATCGCGAGGCACTGCTTCCGTGGAAATCTGCACGGCTTTCCGCAAGCCAACGGCTGCGAAGGTCGAGATCGACGTGAAGTATGTCGGCTATGACATTCCCAACGAATTCGTCGTCGGCTACGGCCTCGATTACGCCGAGAAATACCGCAACTTGGACTTTGTGGGAACCCTCGCCCCGCACGTTTACGAGTAACTCCTCTCGCAGCGAACCACCGCGGCATGGTTCGCGGAGTGAAAGCGGCCTCCTGTTCGGGAGGCCGCTTCTCGTTGTGCAGTGATGCGGGGCTCCTGAAAGAACCATGGATTTCCCCCGAGAGTTTCCGGAATTCCGCGATCATGTACGCCTAGAGGGAACTTTTGCCTCTCACTGTGCGTGAATCACTCCGAACGGTGTAAAGCTAGAAACTGACGCAGCACCACACGCGCGCAGAAGCTGCGCCGTGCAGCACTACCAGGAGGGACGGGGCGGAGCCCCCGAACAGATGAAAGCTAAGAGTTTCTTCAAGGGCCCGGGCATCTGGATTGTTGTCGTAGTCGGCTTGCTCCTGGTGGCATTTGCAACCCTTGCCCCCGGCGGATCCACCCGCATCGACACCGACAAGGGCCTCGCGATCCTCGCGCAGAGCGGCAAGGTGGACCAGGCCAAAATCTACGATGCCGAGAACCGCGTTGACCTGACGCTGAAAGACAACCTCGTCATCGATGGCCAGGACAAGGGTAAAAACGTCCAGTTCTTCTACGTCACCGCGCGAGCCGGGGATGTCGTCAAGGCCGTCACCAACGCCCAACCATCCGGTGGCTTCACGGACCAGCCCGTCGAGAACAACTGGTTCTCCGGACTGTTCTCGCTCCTCATCCCCGTCCTCCTGCTGGGTGTGCTCTTCTGGTTCCTCCTCTCGCGCATGCAAGGCGGCGGTTCCAAGGTGATGCAGTTCGGGAAGTCGAAGGCCAAGCTGGTCAACAAGGACATGCCGCAGGTCACCTTCTCGGATGTCGCCGGTGCGGACGAAGCCGTCGAGGAGCTCCAGGAAATCAAGGAATTCCTCGCAGAACCGGCAAAGTTCCAGGCCGTCGGCGCGAAAATCCCCAAGGGCGTGCTCTTGTACGGACCTCCAGGCACAGGCAAGACACTCCTGGCCCGCGCCGTCGCAGGCGAGGCCGGAGTCCCGTTCTTCTCCATTTCCGGCTCGGACTTCGTCGAAATGTTCGTTGGCGTCGGCGCTTCCCGCGTCCGCGACCTCTTCGAGCAAGCCAAGGCAAATGCGCCCGCCATCATTTTCGTTGACGAGATCGACGCCGTCGGACGTCACCGTGGCGCGGGTATTGGCGGTGGCAACGACGAGCGCGAGCAGACCCTCAACCAGCTTCTGGTCGAAATGGACGGCTTCGACGTCAAGACCAACGTCATCCTGATCGCGGCAACCAACCGTCCGGACGTCCTGGACCCTGCCTTGCTCCGTCCCGGCCGCTTCGACCGCCAGATTACTGTTGAAGCACCGGACCTGATTGGTCGCGAACAAATCCTGAATGTCCACGCCAAGGGCAAGCCGATGGCCCACGGCGTCGACCTCAAGGGCGTCGCGAAGAAGACACCGGGCTACACCGGTGCGGACCTTGCCAACGTGCTCAACGAAGCCGCCCTCCTGACCGCCAGGTCCAATGCCAACCTGATTGACGACCGCGCCCTGGACGAGGCAATCGACCGCGTCATGGCCGGCCCGCAGAAGCGTAGCCGCGTCATGAAGGAAATGGAGCGGAAGATCACCGCCTACCACGAGGGCGGGCACGCCCTGGTGGCGGCAGCACTGCGCAATTCAGCCCCCGTCACGAAGATCACCATCCTGCCCCGAGGCCGCGCCCTCGGCTACACCATGGTTGTCCCGGAGGACGACAAGTACTCGATCACGCGCAACGAACTCCTGGACCAGATGGCCTATGCCATGGGTGGCCGCGTTGCGGAGGAAATCGTCTTCCACGACCCCTCGACGGGCGCCTCGAACGATATCGAAAAGGCCACCGGAACCGCGCGCAAGATGGTGACCCAGTTCGGCATGAGCGAGCGCATCGGCGCAGTGAAGCTTGGCGCCGGAGGCGGCGAGCCGTTCCTGGGCCGGGACATGGCACAGGAACGCAACTACTCCGACTCAGTGGCGTACATCGTTGACGAGGAAGTGCGGCGCCTGATCGATCAGGCCCATGACGAGGCCTATGCGATCCTGACCGAGAACCGCGACGTCCTGGACCAGTTGGCCCTCGAACTGCTTGAGCGCGAAACGCTTAACCAGGCAGAGATCGCCTACATCTTCCGCGACATCCGCAAGCGTGACTTCCGCGAGGTGTGGCTCTCCAAGGAGTCTCGTCCGGTCCAGACCATCCCGCCGGTGGAATCCCGCGCAGAGAAGGCTGAACGTGAGGCCCAGGAAGAGGCCAAGGCCGCTCGTCTCGAAGAGCCTTTGGACGCTCAGTCCCCGCACCCGCAGGGAGTCGGCAGCCAGGAGTCATTTACGGGCCAGGGACCGGACGCGGGCACCGACGTTTCGCATCAAGGCTAAGCTTTCTGCTGTGACTCACATCGACGACGACGACTTCAGCGGTGCCGCCAGTGATGACCTTGGCGGCACCTCCGGGGGGAAATCCGGTGGCCACGGCCACGGCCACGGCCATCACTCATATAAGGTCGACCGCCCCCGCATCGAGGCGGCCGTCCGCGAGATCCTCATTGCCGTGGGCGAGGACCCGGACCGTGGCGGCCTGGTGGATACGCCGAAGCGCGTTGCCAAGGCTTACGCCGAGGTCTTCGCGGGCCTGCACCAGGATCCCGAGGACGTCCTGTCCACCACGTTCGACCTCGACCACGAGGAACTCGTGCTGGTCAAGGACATCCCGTTCTATTCCACGTGCGAGCACCATTTGGTGCCGTTCCATGGCGTCGCGCACGTTGGATACATCCCTTCCCACGACGGCAAAGTGACGGGGCTGAGCAAGTTGGCCCGCCTCGTCGACATTTATGCCCGCCGCCCCCAGGTGCAGGAACGCCTGACCACCCAGATCGTCGAAGCGCTCGTGACCCACCTCAAGCCGAGGGGCGCGATCGTCGTCGTCGAATGCGAACACATGTGCATGTCCATGCGTGGCATCCGCAAGCCCGGCGCCAAGACCGTCACCAGCGCAGTGCGCGGGCAACTTCATGACCCGGCCACCCGCGCCGAAGCCATGAGCCTCATACTCGGAAGGTAACAAAGACCATGGATTCCCTCGCAGCAGCACCAGGAACGGGCCCGGCCACCAGCCCCCTGCCCATTCTCCGCAAACCCCGTCCAGCGGCCCGCTTCGCGGACCTGCCGGCCGACCGCACGCTCGTCATGGGAATTCTGAACGTCACGCCGGATTCTTTCAGCGACGGCGGCAAGCACCCCACGGCGGACACCGCCATCGCCCACGCATTGCGCATGTTGTACGCGGGAGCGGACATCATCGACGTCGGCGGCGAATCGACCCGCCCGGGCGCCGAGCCTGTCTCCCCGGAAGAAGAACAACGGCGGGTCTTGCCGGTGGTCCAGGCACTCGTTAAGGCCGGGGCGCTCGTCAGCATCGACACGACGCACGCGTCGACGGCGGCTGCGGCCGTGGAGGCCGGAGCCGCGATCATCAACGACGTTTCAGGGCTGAGCCTCGAACCTGAGATGGCCGAACTCGTCGCTAGTACCAAGGTGCCCTATGTCCTGACGCATCGCCGGGGCGACGCCGAGACGATGAACAGCCTTGCCGACTACGGCAATGTCGTGGAGGAAGTCATCGAGGAGCTCAAGGGCGTCCGAGACAAGCTCTACGCGGCAGGCGTCACGGCGGAGCAAATCATTGTGGATCCCGGGCTGGGCTTCTCCAAGGACGAGGACCAGAACTGGCAACTCCTCAAGTACATCGGCAAGCTGGATGAGCTTGGCCACAAGGTCCTGATCGGCGCTTCCCGCAAGCGATTCCTCGGGACGCTCCTGACAGTGGCCGGCAAGGCGGCAGCTCCCGAGGAGCGGGACCATGCAACCGCTGCCATCACGGCTATCAGCGCCGCGAACGGCGCCTGGGCCGTGCGCGTCCACGACGTCGGCCCCAGCCTTGACGCCGTCAAGGTTGCCGCGCGCATCAGACACTAAGTTTCGTGAACAAAGGGGGAGGAACCGGTTTGGACAAGATCACACTGACCGGAGTGACCGCCGTCGGGCATCACGGCGTCTTCGACTTCGAGCGCCGGGACGGACAGCCGTTCGTCGTCGACGCTGTGCTGTACACCGATTTCAGCAAGGCCGCGGAAACGGATGACCTGCAGTTCACGGCTCACTACGGTGAAGTGGCCGAGTACATTACGTCAATCATTTCGGGCGAGCCGCTGAACCTTATCGAGGCCCTCGCGGTGCGGATCGCCGAGGGGATCCTGGCGGGCTTCAACGTCGCCGCCGTCGATGTCACGGTCCACAAACCCAAAGCTCCCATCGAAGTGCCCTTCGGTGACGTCACTGTCAGTGTCCACAGGGAGCGTGCATGAGTTCCGGTTTCACGAAAGCCATCCTGGCCCTCGGCAGTAACCTGGGCGAGCGGAACGACACCCTGTCCACCGCCGTTGCCGACCTCGTTGATCGCCCGGAAATCCGCCTGCTCGGTGTATCTCCCGTGGTGCAGACCAAAGCCGTGGGCGGGCCCGTGGGGCAACCGGATTTCCTCAACATGGTGATCGCCATTGAGACCACCCTTGCGCCGCTGGAACTCTTGAAGCACTGCCACGACGTCGAACAAATGCACCACCGGGTCCGCGAGGTTCGCTGGGGCCCCCGCACATTGGACGTGGACATCATCGTCTACGGCGAACTCACGAGCGACGACGAAACGCTGACCCTGCCTCATCCGCGTGCTGCGGAGCGTGCGTTCGTGCTCTATCCATGGGCCCTCCTGGACCCTGCAGCGCGGCTCAACGGTGAAAGCGTCGCCGAGCTGGCCGCCAAGGCAGAGGACTTTCCCGGGCTTCGGCCTTTTGACGGGTTCGACGGATCCGGCCGCGTCGCTGCCGCGGGAGCGGTGGAATAGTCCATGAAGGCCATGCGTCCGCTTTTGTTGGCGATCATCGCCATCGTTCTTGCCGCAATTGGTTGGGTGACCACCGTGCTCACCACGCGCTACAGCATGGCTACGCCTGTGCTTCCTCCTTCCGCGTTGGTGACCATGGGCTTCATCGCCGTGCTCACCTTGATCATGGGCATCCGGGTCCTGCGATGGCGCAACGGCAAGAAGAAGACCATGCTCAACCCCATCCTGGCCGCGCGAACCCTGATCCTGGCCCAGGCCTGCGCCTACGCGGGCACCGTGCTGCTGGGCTGGCACGCGGGAATCGTGATTGAGCAACTCCGGCTCTGGAGCCTCCGCAGCGACCAAGGCATCTTGTGGCTCGCGCTCATCATGGGCGGCGGCGGGCTCATCATGACCGTCGTGGGGCTCGTGGTGGAGCGGTTCTGCCGAATCCCTCCGGAAGACCTGGAAGGCGGCCCGGGCGTCAGGGATTCACGTCGTGGCGAAGCCAAGGGCGAAGGCGAATATGCATACCGCGGCGATTGATCCTCCGGGCATCCAGTGGCTGCGCGTATCGCCGAAATACTTGACGGAGCGGCTCGTCGAGTGGGCCATCCGCAACGTGATCACGATCGGCCTGTTCAGCCTGCCCTTGCTCTTCGTGGAATTGGGATGGTGGAAGTGGCCACCGCTGTGGCTAGCCGTCGCCGTTCCCGCGGCCTTTCTGCTGCTTGCCCTGTGGCGGCTCGTGTTGATCCCGAGGCAGGTCAGGGCCATCGGCTATGCGGAACGCGACGACGATCTGCTGATCCGCCGCGGCATCTTCTTCCAGCGGACCATGGTGGTTCCCTACGGCCGGATGCAGTACGTCGATGTCGCGGTTGGACCCGTTGAGCGGGTCTTGGGGCTGTGCACCCTCAAACTCCACACCGCCTCGGCTGGAACCAACGCCCATCTGCCCGGACTTCCCGCCACTGAAGGTGCACGGCTGCGCGAGCAGCTTTCGGCCCGCGGCGAAGCGAGGCTGGCCGGGCTGTGACCCAGGAACAGACCGTCGTCGACGGCGACTGGCACCGCGTCCACCCGGCGTCGCCCTTCGTGCGGGGATGGGTGGCACTTGCGGCGATCATCTATTTCTTCGGCCGCGATACCTTTGAACGAGCCCTCCAAGGCCGCGGGACCATTGGCGACAACTTCAACGAACGCACGCTCTGGCTTCTGGCCGGCGGCGGCGTCGTGCTGTTACTGGCTTTGGGGTCTTTCGTCCTCAGCTGGTATTTCACCCGGTACCAGCTCGCCGAAGGCTATGTCAGGGTCAACACCGGCTTCCTGTTCAAACAGCAGCGCCAGGCGCGGCTTGACCGGGTCCAGGCCATCGACATCGTGCAGCCCCTGCTTGCCCGTATTTTCGGGCTCGCGGAGCTGAAGTTCGAGGTGGCCGACGCCGGCCACTCGGCCGTGCGGCTCTCGTACCTCAGGCTCGCGCAGGCCAAACAGCTCCGTGCCACCATCCTGGGCCGGGCCGCCGGTATTGCCGACGGGAGCGAAACGGTCGAGGTGCCCGAGGCACCCGAACAGGTGGTGCTCTACGTGCCGCCTGGAAGGCTTGTCGGTTCGCTGATCCTGAGCGAGCAGAGTCTCTTCATTGTGCTCAGCGCCATCGCGTCCGTGCTGGTTTCAGTGCTGACCGAGTCCCGGGCCTTCATCCTCTACCTGATACCAGCAATCCTCGGCTTGGGGACCGCCTACTGGCGCTCGTTCAACACCGGCTACAACTTTACGGCGGCAATTTCCCCGGACGGGATCCGTCTGCGCTACGGACTCCTGGATACCCGGGCCCAGACCGTGCCTCCCGGCCGCATCCAGGCGCTCAAGGTCACGCAGCCGCCGCTGTGGCGCGTTCTCGGCTGGTATCGGATCCACGTGAACGTAGCCGGCTACGGTGAACACCACCGCAGCGAAGGCGAACACCGGACCTTGCTGCTTCCAGTCGGCCGGAAGCCCGAGGTGATGATGATGCTCTCCCTCGTCTTGCCCGATCCTGGTACCGCCGACCCTGAGCGCGTGTTCACAGCCGGGTTGACCGGCCTGGATTCCAGCGCCGGCTTTGTCACGACCCCCAAGCGTGCCTGGATTCTTTCCCCGCTGGGTTGGCGACGCAACGGCTTCCTTTCAACGGACACGGCCCTGCTGCTGCGCTCCGGCCGTTTGTGGCGGAAGTTGGTGATGGTCCCGCATCAACGAACCCAGTCGATCGCCCTCCACCAAGGTCCGTTGGCCCGGCTGTTCGGCGTGGCCGACCTCGTGTTGCATACGACGCCAGGGCCGGTGGCGCCCCGGCTCATCCAGGCAGCCACAGAGGAAGCAGTAGGTTTGTTCGACCAGCAGGCGGCCCGGGCCCGGAAAGCCCGCAAACTGCAGAACCTGGCACAGGACAATTCCGAGCAATGGCTGGCGCAACTTCCGCCCGCTGCGATGCCGGCCCCGCCGACCACGCATACCATGCAGCGTGCATCAACCCAGGAGGAACCAGACCATGGCTAGGCCAGGACGACTCGGCGTAGGAATCATTGGCGCCGGCAAGGTGGGTGCCGTATTGGGTGCGGCCCTGCGCGGAGCCGAGCACGCCGTCGTCGGGGTTTCCGCAGTGTCGGAGGCGAGCCGGGAGCGGGCGGAGACGCTGCTGCCGGGGGTCCCGGTCCTCGAAATCCAGGAGATCGTGGAGCGGTCCGAGTTGGTGCTCCTTGCTGTTCCGGACGATGCCCTCGGCGAGCTCGTGGCCGGACTGGCAAAGCTCGGAGCCTGGCAGCCCGGACAGCTTGTGGCGCACACTTCCGGCCGTTTCGGCGTCGGAATACTGAAGCCGGTCCGCGCGGCAGGTGCCATTCCGCTCGCCCTCCACCCGGCCATGACGTTCACGGGCATGAGCCTGGACCTGACCCGGCTCATGGACTGCACCTTCGGGGTCACCGCCGACGCCGCGATGTTGCCCATCGCCCAAGCCCTCGTGGTGGAGATGGGTGCCGAACCGGTGGCCATTGCCGAGGCCGATCGCACGCTCTACCACGCAGCCCTCGCGCACAGCTCGAACCACATGGTGACCCTCGTGGCCCAGTCCTCCCAGCTGCTCCGGGACATCGGCGTCGACGCGCCGGAACGCATGCTCGGCCCCTTGCTCCGCGCCACCCTGGAAAACGCCCTGGCTTCCGGCGAGGCAGCGCTGACCGGGCCCGTGGCCCGCGGAGATGTGGGGACCGTCGCCGCTCATGTGGAGGCCCTCACGGAGTACGACGGCGGTGCCGGCGGCGATGTCATTGCCGCCTACCGGGCCATGGCCCGCGCCACGGCCCGCCGGGCGGTCAATCGCGGACTGCTCAAGGAGGGCCAGCTTGGCGACATCAACAACGCCTTGGACGGCTCAGGTACGCCGGACAACGGTGAGGACCGTCCAGGCAACGACGCTGCCGGGACGCAGGAAGGAAACTGAGAATGGCCATCAAACTTGTGACCACCGCAGCGGAACTGCGGGCCGAAAGTGCGCGGTTGCTCGCGGAAAAGCGCGGCAGCTCCCAAGGCCTCGTCCCCACGATGGGAGCGCTGCACACCGGGCACGCGGCGCTGGCCCGCACCGCCGTCGAGCAGAACGACGTGGTAGTGGCCTCCATCTTCGTGAATCCCCTGCAATTCGGCGAGGCCGCGGACCTCGAACGCTACCCGCGCACGCTTGATGCCGATATGGCCCTCCTGGATGCCGAGGGCGTGGATCTCGTCTTCGCCCCTTCCGTTGACGAGGTTTACCCCGGTGGGGAGCCGCTGGTCCGGGTGACCTCGGGACCGCTGGGCGAGAAATGGGAGGGCGCATCGCGTCCCGGCCACTTCGACGGCGCCCTCACGGTGGTCGCCAAACTGCTGCACTACGGCATGCCTGGCGGTCCAGCCGTCGACGGCGGTGCTGCCGCGTACCGCGCGTACTTCGGCCAGAAGGATGCCCAGCAGTTGGCCCTCGTGAAGAGGATGGTGGCCGATCTCAGCTTTCCAGTGGACATCGTGGCCGTGCCGACCGTGCGCAACGCGGAAGGGCTGGCGCTTTCCAGCCGGAACCGTTTCCTTTCCGAAGAAGAGCAAGAAGCGGCACTGGTGCTGTCCCGTGCCCTCCGCCTCCTCGAGTTCCGCGCCCTGGCAAACGAACCGCTCGAGCTGGACTCCGCCGTCGCGCTCGTTGAATCCCAGCCCCTCGTGAAGCTGGACTATTTCGACGTCGTCGATCCCCGCACGCTCGAACCGCTCGCCGAAAACTGCAAGGAAACTCCGTTCCGCGGTGAAGGGCTTGCGATCATAGCGGCGAAGGTCGGGCCCGTGCGGTTGATCGACAACGTGCCGCTGAGTTCCTGAACACTCTTAACTTTCGGATGCCCGTACGCAAACGTTTGGATTAAGCTGCTGACGGGAATGCGGTTGAGGCTTAGACTGTTGCAATCTTCACCGGTGCCGAGCGCCGGAAACCATCGCACCCAAAGCTGAGGGATCCTCATGTCTACCGACGTCACATCAGGCGCGTCCGGCAGCCCCGTGCCGGAAGCGGGGACACAGCAAGCCAGCGACAGGATGTCGCGCGAGTCTGTCACCGTTATTGTCACGCTACTTGTGGCCACCTTCGTGGTGATCCTCAACGAGACCATCATGAACGTCGCCTTGCAGCGGCTCATGACGGACCTCAACGTTGACGCACCCACAGTCCAGTGGCTCTCCACCGGATTCATGCTGACCATGGCCGTGGTCATACCCACCACCGGCTTCATCCTCCAGCGGCTCACCACTCGAGCTGCGTTCCTCCTGGCAATCGGACTGTTCAGCAGCGGCACCCTCCTCGCGGCACTAGCCCCGGGTTTTGGAGTGCTTTTGTTGGCGCGCATCGTCCAAGCGGGCGGCACGGCAATCATGCTCCCGCTGCTGATGACAACCATCTTGACGCTGGTGCCCCTGTCCCGCCGAGGTGCGGTGATGGGCAACGTGACCATTGCGATTTCGGTTGCGCCGGCCTTGGGCCCCACGGTTTCCGGCATCATCCTTGACCACTTCTCGTGGCGATTCATGTTCGTCTTCGTGCTCCCGGTGGCCTTGCTGGCTATGGGCATCGGCGCCAAGTTCCTCACAAACGTCGGTGAGCGAGGCAGCGTGAGGCTGGACTTCGTCTCGGTGGTCCTGACCGTTCCTGCCTTCGGCGGGCTGGTCTATGGACTGAGCCAGATCGGCGGCCATGCCGGAGCGACTGCCATGCCGATCGTTGCGCTCGTGATTGGGGTCTTGTGCATGGTGGCGTTCGTTTTCCGCCAGCTCAAGTTGCAGAAGTCCGACGCGCCCCTGCTGGACCTCAGGGCATTCAACTTCCGCATGTTCACGGTGTCGGTTTTGCTCATGGTGGTTGCCATGATGGCCCTGTTCGGCGGAGTGATCCTGCTGCCGCTCTACCTCCAGAACGTCCTCCACCTGCAGCCGATGGAGACCGGCCTGGCTCTCCTTCCGGGCGGGTTGGCGATGGGCCTGCTCGGGCCGGTTGTCGGCAGGTTGTTCGACAAGATAGGTCCGCTCCCGCTGACTGTGACAGGTTCCATCCTGCTGGTACTCACGCTGTGGCAGTTCTCGATGCTCACCGCGGACAGCCCCTTGTGGTGGGTCGTGGTCCTGTACGCAGTACTCAGCCTGGGCTTGGCTTTGCTGTTCACGCCGGGGTTCACCACTGGCCTCAACCCGCTCCCGCCCCACCTCTACTCGCATGGCTCGGCCATCATGAGCACGCTGCAGCAGGTGGCGGGAGCCGCAGGGACGGCACTCCTGGTTTCGATCTTCGCCGTGGTCTCGGCCTCGTCCGGCTTTGTCGCCGGGATGCAGGCCGCCTTCCTGACAGCCACTTTGATTGCGGTGCTTGCCATAGTGCTGTCCACCATGATGCGCAAGACGGAGGGCGCAGCCGGGAACTAGTCCGCTTTGTTTGCTGGTGCGGCGCGTTGTTTGTGACGCACGGCATGTTTGTGGCTTGCGGCCCTAAAGGCTTTCACTCAGGTGGCGCTGGGCCCTAAATCGCCGTGTTGTAGCGGGTTTTGGAGCGCAGGATGGTGGTGCGAGGGTGATTTGCGTGGGGTCTCGGGGGTGTGTAAAGTAGTTCGAGTCGCCGCCGCTGATGCGGAAAAATTGCGACAGACTCCCTTCCAAATGGAAACCAAATTTCTGGTTCGCTTTTGTGCGTTCCGATTTGGTTTCCCGGGGGTCACGGATGATGTTTTGTCCGGCGCGGTTCCCGGGATCGGGAGTTGTGCGGAGACAGCGCGTCTGGTAACTTTGGGAAGTTGCTCCGGAGCGATCCTGGACCCTGTGGGGTGTGGGTGGTGCCGGGTGTGTCTGTTGTTTGAGAACTCAATAGTGTGCCAAGTTTGTTGATACCGATTTGTTTT